>JAYUHK010000105.1:0-20066 GCA_043767025.1 Saprospiraceae bacterium
CCGTTTCAGACCAAATTCATGGTAGAAGGTCCCATTATTCCGCTTTCGGACGACGGTGGCAGCAGCATTTCCTATCTTTTTACCGGAAAAACTTCTCTGATAGACCGCACTTCTAACACCTTATATAAGTATGCCGCACGAGATTCGTCGGGATTGCCTTACAACTATACCGATTTGTATGGCAAATTATCTTTTGTGGCTGGCAACGGTAGCAAACTCAATTTGTTTGGTTTCAACTTCAACGACCGCGTAAATTATTCAGGAATAGCGAATTATAAGTGGAATGCAGTCGGTGGTGGCGCAAATTTTACACTCATACCGAGTACTTCGAGCCTAATTATTGGTGGCACCGTTTCGTATTCCAACTACGATGCTACCTTCACCGAAGCGAACCAAGACCCCCGCAGCAGTTCTATTTCAAGTTTTGGTACAGCTCTTGATTTTACTTATTTTGGAGATAACAGCGAAATAAAATATGGGTTTGACCTGATACGCAACCAGACTGATTTTAAATTTAAGAATTTTTTAGGATTTACAATCGAACAATCTGACAACAATACTGAATTTGCGGGCTTCATAAAATACCGAAGAAAATGGGGCAACTTGGTAATAGAACCGAGCTTTCGAGCGCAATACTACGCATCGCTCAACGAAACACGGTTCGAGCCAAGATTCGGAGCCAAATACAACATCACGGACGCAGTGCGGCTAAAAGTAGCAGGCGGACTTTTTAGCCAAAACCTAATCAGCAGCGTCAATGAACGCGACATCGTCAATTTATTCGTCGGATTCTTATCGGGACCCGAAGAAACCTTTTACAAACCCAACTCCAAAACGCCCGTAGATACCAAACTCCAGACTTCTTACCACGCCATCGGTGGTGTAGAAATTGATTTGATGAAAAATTTGGAACTCAATATCGAACCTTACTACAAAAATTTTAGTCAGTTGATTGCCGTCAATCGCAACAAATTGAAAGCCGAAGACCCCAACTACGCCACCGAAACAGGCGAGGCTTACGGGATAGATTTTTCAGTAAAATACGACAATCGTGACCTCTATCTTTGGGCTACTTACTCCTACGGCTTCGTCAATCGCAACGACGGTTTCCAAATTTATCCGACTATTTTCGACCGTCGCCACAATGCCAATTTGGTCGCCACCTATACTTTTGGAAAAAATAAAAGTTGGGAAATCGGTGCAAGATGGAACTTGGGTTCAGGTTTTCCATTCACGCTCACGCAAGGATTTTATAGTAAAAATAATCTCAACGGCGGGATAGGCACTAATGTTTTGACCGAGAATCCGAACTTGGGCATCATTTATTCCGACAAAAGAAATTCTGGTCGCCTACCGTATTACCATAGATTGGATATTTCTATCAAAAAAACGATAAAATTCACCAAATACTCGAATTTAGAAGTAAATGCGAGTGTCACAAATGCCTACGACCGCAAAAATATCTTTTACTTTGACCGAGTCCGATACGACCGCGTCAACCAACTTCCAATCATTCCGAGCTTGGGAATGACCGTACATTTTTAGGTTATTTTTCGTAAAAAAAATGATTTAATCTTTAGTAAAAAGTTCATAAATTATGACGAAAATAAATTTAAAAAAAGGAAAAGACGATGCCATTCGCCGCTTTCACCCGTGGGTGTTTTCGGGAGCGATTCAGAGCAGTTCGCAAAGCCCAAAAGAGGGTGAAATCGTAGAAATTTGCAGTGCAGACGGAGATTTTTTGGGCAACGGACACTACCAGACAGGCAGCATCGCCGTCCGAGTTTTTTCTTTTGAAAAATCTCCGCTCAAACAAATTTTTTGGACCGAAAAACTACGAAATGCGTATGAGCTGCGCAAGAAATTAGGGCTTATCGGCAATCCCAATACGGACTGTTACAGGCTCGTCCATGCAGAAGGCGATGGATTTCCCGGTTTGGTGATAGACGTGTATGGAGCGGTCGCCGTCGTGCAATGCCATTCGATAGGTATGTTTTTAAGTATGTCACAAATTGCTGCGGGATTGCAAAAAATATATGGAAAAAAATTGACTGCCATCTACAACAAAAGTCACGAAACTTTGCCAGACGCTTTCGCAGCTACCACCAAAAATGGATATATTTTTGGCGAATCCGAACTTCCTGTCACTGTGTTCGAAAACGGAAATCAGTTTATGATTAATTGGGTAACAGGTCAAAAAACAGGTTTTTTTATCGACCAACGTGACAACCGCAGTTTGCTTGCAAGATATGTAAAAGATAAAAACGTGCTGAATGCGTTTTGTTACTCGGGTGGCTTTTCTGTTTATGCGCTAAAAGCGGGCGCAAAATCAGTTCATTCGGTAGATGTTTCGGCGAAAGCAATCGAACTCACCGAACAAAATGTTGCTCTCAATTTTCCAAACAATCAAAATCACACGTCACACACAGAAGATGTTTTACAATTTTTGAAAAAAAATGAACTGCCTTTCGACGTGATGATAGTGGACCCGCCAGCTTACGCAAAAAGTATTGACAAACGCCACAACGCCGTGCAGGGCTACAAAAGGCTTAACGCAATGGCTTTGAGCCAGATAGCAAAAGGCGGGATTCTTTTCACGTTTTCTTGCTCGCAAGTAGTAGATAAGTTGCTTTTCCAGAACACTATCATGGCGGCTGCGTTGGAGGCGAAGCGTCAGGTTCGCATTTTGCACCATCTCACGCAGCCTGCCGACCACCCCACCAATTTATTTCACCCCGAGGGCAGTTATTTGAAAGGTTTGGTGTTGTTGGTGGAGTGATCTTTTTTTGTAAGAAGCTGCGACGAAAAACATCTCGTCGCAAACAGAATTTATTTGAAAAATTCAGGTATTTTCTTTTCTTCATTCCTCAAAGAATAATCATTTTCAAAAAATATGCTGCATAAAATCATAGAATTTTCGGTAAAAAACAAACTTATCGTAGGGCTTTTTGTGCTTGCCCTCGTCGGTTTTGGGATTTACCAAACCACAAAACTGCCCATAGATGCCGTGCCAGATATTACGGATAATCAGGTGCAGGTGATTACGATTGCGCCCAGTTTTGGGGCTACGGACATAGAGCGGTTGGTTACTTTTCCGATAGAACAAGCGAATAATAATATTTCGGGACTGAAAGAAATTCGGAGTTTTTCTCGCTTTGGATTGAGTTTGGTTACGATTGTTTTTACGGACGAAACGGATATTTATTGGGCAAGGCAGCAAGTAAGCGAACGGTTGCAAAAGGTGCAAACTGAAATTCCACAGGGCATTGGCACGCCCGAGTTGGGTCCAGTTTCTACGGGTTTGGGCGAAATATACCAGTATGTGGTGCGCCCCAAAGCGGGCTACGAAAAAAAATACAACGAAACCGAGCTGCGCACCATTCAGGATTGGGTAGTGCGCCGACAGTTGTTGGGCGTGAAAGGCGTGGCGGAAGTGAGCAGTTTTGGCGGCAAACTAAAACAGTACGAAATTGCGGTAAATCCCAATAAATTGCAGTCGTTTGGCATTACGATACACGATGTTTTTACGGCAATAGAAAAAAACAACCAAAACACGGGCGGCGCATACATTGAGAAAGGCGCAACCGTTTTATTTATCCGCAGCGAGGGCTTGATTGGTAGCAAAGCAGACATTGAAAACATTGCGATAGCGACCAAAAACAGCGAAACGCCGCTGTTTATACGAGATGTAGCCGACGTAAATATTGGGTTTGCTACTCGCTATGGCGCAATGTGCTACAACGATAAGGGCGAGGTTTCGGGGGCGGTGGTGATGATGCTCAAAGGCGCAAACAGCAGCGATGTGATTAAAAATGTAAAAAAACGCATTGCACAAATCCAGAAAACGCTGCCCGAAGGCGTGGTGATAGAGCCTTTTTTGGATAGAACTAAAATGGTGGACAATGCGATTGGGACGGTTTCAAAAAATTTGTTGGAGGGTGCGCTGATTGTGATTTTTGTGTTGGTGATTTTTTTGGGCAATTTGAGGGCGGGGCTGATAGTGGCTTCGGTTATTCCGTTGGCGATGTTGTTTGCCATTTGCTTGATGAATTTGTTTGGCGTGAGCGGAAATTTGATGAGCCTCGGTGCGCTGGATTTTGGGTTAATCGTAGATGGAGCGGTGATAATTGTGGAGGCGGTGATGCACAGGTTGTATGCGCCCAAAGAAAATACGGATTTGCAAAAGTTAGAAAATAAGGAAAGTCTGAACGATGTCGTCATAAGCACCGCCTCCAAAATGATGAACAGCGCAGTTTTTGGGCAAATAATTATTTTGATTGTGTATCTGCCCATTTTTACGCTGCAAGGCATTGAGGGCAAAATGTTCAAACCGATGGCGCAAACGGTTGCCTTTGCATTGCTCGGCGCATTTATTTTGTCGCTCACTTACATACCCATGATGAGTGCGTTATTTCTAAAAAACAAACCCAACATCAAACAAAATGTGTCGGATAAAATAATGCAACGCATCGCCGATTTTTACCAAAAAATATTAGCGAAAACCATTCAATTTCCTAAAATTGTTTTGTCATTTACCTTCATTTTATTCGTGGTTTCTGTTTTTATTTTAAGCAAAATGGGCGGCGAATTTATCCCTGCGTTGGAAGAAGGCGACTTTGCGGTGGATACCAGAGTGCTTTCTGGGAGCAACTTGAATACGACCATAGCAAGTACTCAAAAAGCGGTGCATATTTTAAAAACGACATTTCCAGAAGTAGAAAAAATAGTTACAAAAATAGGCAGCGGCGAAATTCCCACCGACCCAATGCCGATGGAAGCCGCCGATATGATGGTGATTTTGAAGGATAAAAGTAAGTGGACTTCGGCAAAAACTTTTGATGAATTAGCCGAAAAAATGGGTAAGGCAATAGAAGATGTGCCGGGCATTACGGCGGGTTTTCAGTATCCAGTTCAGATGCGTTTTAATGAGCTGATGACGGGCGCAAGGCAAGATGTGGTGTGCAAAATATTCGGCGAAAACTTGGATACGCTGGCTGCCTATGCCGAAAAATTGGGCAAAATAGTAGGTACGGTGGAAGGCGCACAAAACTTGTTTGTAGAGCCGATTACGGGTATGCCGCAGGTCGTTGTTGAGTACAACAGAGCCAATATTGCGCAGTATAATTTGAACATTGCGGACGTAAATAAGGTCATAAATACGGCGTTTGCGGGGCAAAGTGCAGGCTTGATTTTTGAGGGAGAAAAGCGGTTTGAGGTGGTAGTGCGCCTGCAAACCGAGCAACGAAAAAACTTGCAAGATGTTCAAAATCTTTTAATTCCCACGCCGCAGGGCTTGCAAATTCCGCTCTCTCAAGTAGCCGATGTGAGCCTAAAAAATAGTGTAAATCAGATACAGCGAGAAGATGCCAAACGCAGGATTGTGGTGGGATTTAACATAAAAAATAGAGATGTGCAGAGCATTGTGCAAGAACTACAACAAAAAGTAGAGGCACAAATAAAAATGCCAAGCGGCTATTTTGTAACCTACGGCGGTGCTTTTGAAAACCTGACCAAAGCCAAAAATAGGCTGCTGATTGCGGTGCCAGTTTCGCTGTTGTTGATTTTTATTTTGCTGTTTTTCGCCTTCAATTCCGTAAGGCAAGGCTTGCTCATTTACTCCGCCATTCCGCTTTCTGCCATCGGCGGCATTTTATTTTTAGCCCTGCGAGGTATGCCGTTTAGCATCAGTGCAGGCGTGGGTTTTATTGCGCTGTTTGGCGTGGCTGTGCTGAATGGCATTGTGTTGATTACCGAATTTAATACGTTGAAGAAAACGGGAGCGTTGGACTTAAAACAAATAATTTTAAAAGGAACAAGCACAAGGTTGCGCCCCGTTTTGATGACCGCTTTTGTGGCTTCACTGGGTTTTTTGCCGATGGCACTCAGCAATGGCGCAGGCGCAGAGGTGCAGCGACCATTAGCTACAGTAGTGATTGGCGGCTTGTTGGTGGCTACATTTTTGACCTTGTTTGTACTGCCGATTTTGTATTTATTGGTGGAGAAGCATGACAACAATGCACAAACGCCCGTAAAAAGGCTCTGAACTATAAAAACTACATCGACAAATAATTGTGATAAAAAATATTTATTCAAAAAATAAAATTTGTATTTTTATCAGTATTAATTTTTTTTCGATAGTTTATTCCGCATTTCCAGCAAACTAATATCTGCTATCGCGCCGACTTAAAATATTTTATGGAAGAAAATTCCCAAAAAACTACGTTATATCAAGAAATAGTTTAACTTTGCTTTGGGAATGTAAGGTTGCGTTCCTGAAAGAGTTCTGGTACACTCGACAGATGTTCATACCAATGCAACTTTGTAAATAATCTAAATCTATTATATTTGAAACATGACCTTAAACGAAGATTATTATAAACAACTTTCAGAAAACTTCGAGCCGACAAAAACACTTGTTGAGAATTTTTCTAATAAAACTTCAAGTTTAACTTTAAAAATCATATATCGAAACCTTGAAAAAATAAAATCAATTCACATTAACTTTCAAGGTTCAAAAGACAAACTTGATGAAGTTGGCAAAAACCTTTTCGTTGAACTTTCAAACGATATTTATCTAAACCATTATGATTTACCAAAAGATTATAAAGTTGGTGACAAAATAAAAAAAACAAAAGGAGGTCAATACTATCGTATTTTATCCAAAAAAAATGGTCTATTTTCTATTGTTGAGATATTGAGAAACAACAATATTAATTCACCTGCCCAATTTAATGGATTATCCTATGAAACAATTGTAACAAAATATGTCAAAGTAGATGCAGGAGTTAGCGATAAAACAATAAAAAGCTATTTTGATTTTTTTGAAAAATTAAATTCTGAAAAAAGCGATTTTCCAAGAACTAATTTTGAACAAAAAATTGTTTTTATTGCCAAAAAACCATTTTGGGATTACATATCCGAAAAAAGCAAAATACCTTCTATTTATTTACCAAACCCAAGAGATGAAGAACATAAATCAGAAATCAGAACTATACAAGCACTTTCAAGCTGTATAGCATATTTTACACCAAAGTATGATGTTTGCTACCAGCAACTTCTACAAAAAGGCGAAAAAATTAAAACGATTGTAGTATTCGATACTGAACAAGAAAAATTACCACAAATAATACAAGATAAACAAAAATATAATTTCAATCTGATTATATTAACCAATTCGTTTGACCCTAAAAAATCTGAAAATGTGCCACTTTGGAATTGGTATAAAGAGGAATTAGAAATAATAGACAAATTATGATTGAGTGCATAGTAATTAAAAATGAACAGCTTGACTTATTAATAACACAACTCGATGAAGCAGTTACATTTATTAAAAGTAAATTCAATTTTGAATTAAAAAGTTATGAAGCAATGCTACGCATTGCTTTAAATGCAATTCAGAATGACACTTTTAATAATCTATTGGAACGGTTAGAAATTAATAGAGAACTTGAAAGGGGTTTGAATAATGCAGGTGGCTACGCAATTGATTATTTGGAAGAAAAAAATCCAAAACAAATTTTCCATAGAATACTTGAATATCTTAAAACAAATCCACTTAAAGAAAAGAAACTCACATCATATTTGAGTAACCAAAATACAAAAGCAATCGCAATTGTTGATAATAACGATTTTGAAAGTCTGAAATCAAAAGTAAGAAATGGTAGGATTGAAATATTAACACACAATCAATTCAAGAGAATTGATCCAAATAATAAATTGCTCGTTTTTCATTCTTTCAATGGTAAAAAAGATTTTGATTTTTTGTATAATCATAAAAGCCAAATCACGATTATAATTTATGAGCAAGAGTATAATCTCTACTTAAAACACTTAACTCACAGAAAACAGTTAATCGAGACTGAAATTAAGTCAGATGATAGGTTTGGAATTTGTGGGATAAAATATATCGAAACCGAAAATCTAAATTTTTCAATTAGTACAACCATTGAGAATATTGTAAACAGACTTGACGATTGGGGTAATAATGCTTACAATGGTTATAAAGCAGAATGTGATATACTTTTTGAAGAAAATGAAGAGAAAGTTTATTTTAAAGTAAAAACCAATAAGGGGATATTCACTCTTGAAAGTAACGATACCCTTTTTGCTAACAATGGAGATTTTATAAAGACTTTCAAACTAAAAGTAGGAGAAAAAATTAGAATTTATCCAAAAGAACAATTAGCAGAAAATTTGTATTTGGTTGCAGTAGAAACCGAACCTGAAATTTTTGGCAAAGTAGAAGAACACTCTAAATTATGGAAAGAACAAATTAATTTATTGAAGAAAAAGCACAATATTGAATACTTACACTCGGTTCTAAAATCAAAGGGCTTAAAAGTTTTAATTGCTACATTAGAATCTTATGGAAAAGGAAGTAGAAAATTTCCAATGTATAGCAATGACTTGAGAGCAATTTTTAAAGTAGCATTTACAGATAAATCAGACCATGAAATTGATGTTATTTTAAGACCAATATTGAAATCCAAAACAACCTACAACAGTACAATGATTGTACTTGGCAGAGGTTTAAAGCAAGAATTAAAATTATTTTTGAAAGATAAAAAAGTTGGAGAAATTTTAGAAAAACGAAATTTCAATAAAGAAACAATGCTTACTTTTATTGAACAACATATGCCACTTTTAGAAGTTTTAGAAAAAACTCCCTATCAAGAACACGAATATCAAAATATTATTTTTCCAATAGAATTTGTATAATATGACACCAACAGAAAATAGAGATATTGTTTTAAAAAGACTGACAAAAGAAATAATTGGTCCAGGTTCTGATGTTTTTATTTGTAATGACGATTTTGCAGATGAAGTAATTGAAGGCAAACCTTTACATCGATATTTTTCGGCTATTCTTTTTCCAAAACAAAAAATCGAGAAAGATGAGGATAACACCATAAATGAATACCCCAACGAAAACGATGATATACCAAACGATGATGAAAATGGGGCTCATAATAGTGGGGATGACAATAATTCAAAAGGGGATACGGACGACAATAATAACGAACAAGATGGCGATAATACTGACACCCAACCTAAGTACGTTTCAAAATCCTTCTTTCCATCACATTATGGCATAACATTTTCAATTGCTGAAAATTGTAAATCTTTTATAGTTGAACTTGCTTTTGGCACTTACACTAAAGCAAAACACGAAGAGATAAAATTACCTTATCACGGAGGTGAAATTCATTATCTAACCCAGTATGGAATTGAACGATATGTTAGTTTTGATTCAGAAAACAATTTTTTATTCCAACCTAATAAACTTCAAAGAACTGTTAATAAACAATTAAACCCTGATTGGATACTTTTTACCGAGGCTATTAAAACATTAAAAAAAGAAACTTCATATGACTTGGCTTTGATAAAATCTATCAATAAGCTATTTTTTAAAGATAAATACAAACGAATTGAACATAAAATTGAAATTGAAATAAATACAACATCAATCATTGAAGCAGAAAATAATCATCTTGAATTAAAACTTTCTGATTTACCAAATTGTGATATAGAAAAATTACCTAAAGAATTAAAAGAAAATTTAAAATTGCATTTAAAATATTCACAACACAACGGAAAACAATTTATCAAAGTTGTGTTTGAAAATCAATGTCAAATCGAAAAATCAAAATTTTCAGTTTCTAAAGAAAAAGTAAATCAGTTGAGTTGCTTTCAGACGGAAATAAAAATTTTGTGTGAAGACTTATTACCCTTTAGAGATTACAAAACACATTTGTTTAAAACGGAGGAAGACAAAATGCTAGATTATTTATATCGAGATAAATTGGCTTTTGGTATTGGTCATAATACTTCTTGCACTTGGTACAATAATGAATCTAATGAAGTACCCAAATGGATTAAGAGTACATTTTTGCCCGAATATGATGTAAGAAGCCAAAGTTCTGAAACTGACAAAATCAAGTCTGATATTTTAAGCATTAAAAAACTTACAATTTATAATTCTAACACAAAGGAAATTATTGAAAATTTATCAAAAGTTGCCGATGCTTATAAAGTTTGGATTGATGATGAAACTTTAAAATCTGATGGTAACGAATTTGGAACAAAAAATATTGAAAAGTGCAAAAACATTCATCAAAGATTATTAAATGGAATTGCAACACTCAAAAATAATACTGAAGCATTAAGAGCATTTCAGTTGGCAAATACAGCAATTTATTTGCAAATGTTTCAAAGCCAATTAAATTTTAGTGAGAAAAAAGAAGGCTACGAGGTTTGGGAGCATAATACCACTATTCAATACACATTCAATGAATATGATACAATACAATATCCATCAAATAAAGAACCCGTTTGGCGACCATTTCAATTGGCTTTTATTTTGCAATCTGTTTGCTCATTTGTAGATGAAAACAGCGATGAAAAAGAACTTATTGATTTGCTATATTTTCCAACAGGTGGCGGTAAAACCGAAGCCTACCTTGCAGTTTCAGCATTTTTAATATTTTGGAGGCGTTTAAAACATTCAGATTCTTATTGTGGTGTAAACATAATAATACGATATACTTTACGATTGCTTTCTGCACAACAATTTGAAAGAGCATCAAAATTAATTTTGGCTTGTGAAGTTATAAGAAATAACTATCAAGATTTAGGAAGCGAAAAAATTTCAATTGGTTTTTGGGTTGGAGGTTCATCAATTCCAAACGAAATAAAAAATAGTTTTGACACAAGTGCAGAATCAAAGTTGAATAAGTTGATGGAAAAGTTTCAAAAGCAAACTTATGATTCATCAAAAGATGTAAACCCTTTTCAATTATCAAATTGTCAATGGTGCAATTGTAAAATGATTTCAAGACCAACTCAAACCAGCACTTATGCAATTGGACATAGAATTGTAAGTAATCAATTAAAAAGTTATTGCTTAAATGATAAGTGTAATTTCTCTGAGCAAAAAGGTGGCTTACCAATTGTTTTAGTTGATGAAGATATTTATAGCAAACCACCAACTATACTTTTTGCAACTGTAGATAAATTTGCAATGTTGGCATGGAAAGGAGAGGCAACAACTTTATTCAATTATAAATCAAGTAGAAAGCCTGAACTAATAATTCAAGACGAATTACATTTACTCAATGGAACATTGGGCAGTTTGGTTGGCTTATTTGAAAATGCACTTTTAGCACTTTGTACAACACAAAATCAAAAACCTAAAATTATTGCATCAACTGCCACAGTCAAAAATGTGGACAAACAAATTTTAGGATTATATGGCAGAGAAGCAAGGATCTTTCCACAATATGCAACCAATGCAAATGATACTTTCTTTTCAAAAGTTGTAGAAGAAAGTAAAAGAAAATACATTGGCATTTTGCCAACAGGAAAAACTACCGTTGTAACCAACTTGCAATTATTAGCTTCGCTAATGTATGCAAGGTTGGAAATATGGCAACAATCTGAAAACAAAGCTGATGCCGATAATTTTTGGACTATTTTATCCTACTTCAAAAGTCTGAAAGAAATAGGAAGATTTGCAAATAAGATAAATTCTGAATTAAAGCCAACTTTGAAACAATTGCAGGTAAGATATTTGAATGACGAATATCCTAAAAATTTAAACCACTATTATATTGGTCAAAAATTTTTAGAATTAACAAGCAGAATTCAAAATGAAAAAATCAAAAAAAATCTTGATAAATTAGAAATAACATTTGATGGAGATTTACAAAATCGAAAGGCTATTGATTTGGTTTTGGCTACCAACATGATTAGTGTTGGCTTGGATGTTGGCAGGCTTGGTGTTATGATTATGAATGGTATGCCACCAAACACGGCTGAATACATACAGGCGAGTAGTCGTGTTGCAAGAAAAAATGAGGGTTTAGTTGTAACGCTTTACGACCCATTCAACACAAGAGATTTATCCTTTTATGAGGATTTTGTACCATTCCATAAAACATTTTATAAACAAGTTGAACCTTTAAGTGTAACACCATTTGCAGAAAATGCAATGGATAAAATGTTGTTCACAATGGTTTTAGCATATTTCAGGCATACTACGCAATACACAGCAAACAATACAGCAAATTCGTTGTTGTTGCCAAATGTAAAAACTGACCTTAAAAATAATTTGAAACAAATTTTTAGCGAGCATCAATTTGCTACAGCAGATATTGATTTGATTTTTGAAAAAGTGGATGATATTTTAAACAGTTGGAATTTTAAAATTGATGCATTCAAAGAATTGAAATATTATTGGAAAGACCACCCAAAAGAATCATTGATCATTCCATTACAGGACAAACGGAATGAAAGCGATATTTTGGTTGCCATGCAATCAATGAGGAGTGTGGAGCCAAGTTCAGAAATTTTAATAAGAAAATATTAGTCTTATGGCGTTCGGGAAAATAAAACACGGCAGAAGTAAACACATATCAAACTATGGTGGTGTTGGTTCAATCATTGAAACTACTGATTGTTCAATTATCATAGAAACATTTGACGAGTGGGGTTATAAGGACTTAAATCAAAAACTTGCCAAATACATTATTGTTGATGATAGGCTTTTACAACGACTGAAAAATAGATTTCCAAATTTGAAACATTTGGTAGCAATTCCTACTGAAACAAATTCAAATGCTGATGACGTAAGACCAAAAGCAAATTATTTTCCGAAATGGTTTTATTGTAGCCATTGTAATAAATTTGCAAGTTATTCGGAATGGTTAAAAAGATGGATAAGTGCGGGGAAGGATGTTAAATATTTCGATCCACCAAAATGTAGTATTAAAGATTGTAAAGAAAATCATTTGGAACAAATTCGATTTGTTACCACTTGTGCCAATGGTCATATTCATGATTTGCCTTGGGAATTTTGGAATAACAGACTACCATCGGATAGGTCAAATTTAGATGACGAAAGCGATGGAGAAGAAAAAACAAGTGGTCCACAATTAGATTTTTCAAGTAAATGTTGCGAACAGCAATCCTTGAAATATAAAATCAGCAGAGAAAATACTGAACTGTCGGGTATTTGGGTTGAATGTGAAAATTGCAAAAAGAAAGCCAATTTAAAAGGTGTTTTCAATTTTACACAAAAATGTTTAGGCAAAAAATATTGGCTTGGTCAAACAAATGGGAAATTTGCAGAGGAAGAATGTTCTTTGAGTTCTCAACCAGAATATTCTGTAAAAGTTAAAACAAGTAATAGCGTCTATTATGCCAATACTTTAAGTAGTTTATTCATTCCCGAATTGCAAAATCCACTTTCATCAGATATAAGACTTGAAATTGATAATTTAATTGAAAGTAAAGAATTTTCAAATGAAGAAATTATTAAAAACATATACTTTTCAAAAAAAATATCAAAAGATTTAATTTCTCAATATATAGAATTGGGCGAAATCAAATACATTCCAGATAATGTATATCGTCAAACGGAATACGAATATTTTTTAACTAAAGAACAACCCGAAGACAAACAAATTAAATTCAGACTTATTGATTGTTCAGAGCAATTATTTGGCTTTTCAAAATTGATTAAAATTGATAAACTCAAAAAAATAACTGTTCAAACCTCATTTACCAGAAATGAGCCTATTGATGTTGATTCTATTTTGCAAGATCAAAATAATTATGAATACAATGTCCAACGTCAATCTGTTTCTAAGAACAATTTCGACAATAAAACCTTACCAGCAATTGAAAGTTACGGAGAAGGAATTTTGTTTGTATTAGATTCTCATAAACTTGAACAATGGGAACAGCAAGAAGATATAAATACAAGGACAGAATTAATAAAAAATAATGCTCAAAATGCTGATTGGAAATCGCATAAAATTATTGCAAAAACTTTAACACCACGAAAAATTTTGATTCATACATTATCACATATTTTTATGCGAGAATTAGAATATGTATGTGGCTATCCAGTTTCATCATTACAAGAAAGGCTTTTTGTGAATGAAACAATGAATGGGTTTTTAATTTCAGCATTTGACGGAACAGACGGTTATTTGGGTGGCTTATCAAACATATGCAATGACTTACCGACACTCAATAGAATTATTGAAAGTGCTATATTCAGAGCAACAGATTGTTCATCAGACCCAATTTGTATAGAATCTACAGGACAAGGAGTAGGACAACTTAATTTATCGGCCTGTCATTCTTGCTCATTGATACCCGAAACATCATGCGAACTTTCAAACTTATATTTAGACAGAAATTTGATAATCAATAAAAAATATGGGTACTTTAGTGGCTTGACAAATAACGAATAGTCAAAGTTTTGGTGAATTAAAAATTGGACGAATGAAAAGTATAATATAATTAATTTTTTTTCGATAGTTAATTCCGCATTTCCAGCAAACTAATATCTGCCATCGCGCCGACTTAAAATATTTTATGGAAGAAAATTCCCAAAAAACTACGTTATATCAAGAAATAGTTTAACGTTGCTTTGGGAATGTAACCAAATAAAATAAATATTTCTTTCTTTCCAAAAAATAATCTAAAATCTTAAAACATGAAAAACTTATCCGAATTTATGGTGGCGTTGGTAGCTGTGCTAATATTTAGCTGCCAGACCAAAGAAAAAATGTTGCCTTCTGTCACAACTTTTGAAGGTAAATTAACTGTGAGTCAAGGAGGGTTTGAAAATTTTTCAAATCGGATAAAAGATTTTGCTACAATAGAAACCGTGAACGGCGATGTACTTATAAAGGACTTTGATGAAATTTACTTGTCTTTTTTGAAAAATATTAAAACCATCAACGGAAATTTAGAAATTATAGATTCCAAAATAATAAATTTAGACTTTTTTTCTTCTTTGGAATCAGTGAGTGGCAATATTCGTATAGAGGGTAATAGGAATTTAATAAGTCTGAAAGGACTCGAAAAACTAAAAAAAGCGAAAGGATTGACCCTAAATGGTAATTTTGGCAATGGTTCATTTATTGATTTAGTTCCAATACAAAATATTATGCTCACAGAAACTCTGAATTTTTGCTATTTACTCAATGACTCGTTTCCATTGTTCAAAAATTTAAACACGTTGAGTAGCTTTTTTTTTATTTATCAGTGCGACGGCATAAAAAATTTGAAGAGTTTTTCTAATCTTACTTCTATTGCTAATTGTAGAATGGTCGTAGGACTGAATGATTCTCTTAAAAGTTTGGAAGGTTTAGATAACATAACTTCCGTTGGTTCAGCTTATATACATATAAATACGCGATTAGAAACACTCAAAGGACTTGATAACTTAAAAACTGTTGCTGGCTTATTTAGCATTTACAGTAACCCTTTGAAGTCTATCTCAAACCTTAAAAATCTGAATAGGGTAGATACTTTGGAATTGTCATACACTGAATGTGACAGCCTCAACGGCTTGGAAAACTTATTGACTTGCAAAAAATTGCAAATCAAAAGTAATCCTCTTTTAACCAATTTCTGTGCTTTAAAACCTCTATTCCTCGCAAATAATGCTGTCGAATGGCACGCTTCTTACAATTTACAAAATCCTACAATCGAAGATGTTAAATCAAATTGTCAGTAGTTACTTGTGCATAATTACTTTCGTTTAAAAATCCCGAAGGGATTAAATGTTGGTTGTGGTTCAAGATGTATGATAGTTATAATTTGCGCGACTTCTTCGGAGTCGAGCTGCACTGCTGTCATAACAATTATCGCATGACCCAAAACTTTTAGCGCTCAAATCCGTTTTAAGGTTTGGTTACCAAAATATAAAAAATTTGCAAGAAACTATCAAACCTTACAACGAAGAGCTGGACGGAAAAAAAAGTCAGGTCAGCCGAATGTTCAACAATATTGCACCCTATTATGACGTTCTCAACAGAGTGCTGTCGTTGGGGATTGATGTGCGGTGGCGCAAAACGGCGATTGAAATGCTCAAAGAAAGCCAACCCAAACGCATTTTGGACGTAGCGACGGGGACTGCCGACTTTGCCATAGAAACTAAAAATCAACTCAATCCCGACCAAATAATCGGAATTGATATTTCTTCGCAGATGTTGGCGATTGGTCGAAAAAAAATAGAACAAAAAGGTTGGTCGCAAATGATGACTTTGGAGGAAGGCGACAGCGAAAATTTGCCTTTTGCAGACGAAAGTTTTGATGCCGTGACGGTCGCCTTTGGAGTGCGCAATTTTGAGCATTTGGAGAAAGGATTGTCCGAAATGCGGCGAGTGCTAAAAAAAGATGGCAAAATTATTGTATTAGAATTCTCGAAGCCACGAACTTTTCCGTTCAGGCAGATTTTTAACAATTATTTTCGCTATGTGTTGCCGCTCATCGGGCGGCTGACTTCCAAAGACAAGCAGGCGTACAACTATCTATATGAGTCCGTTCAGGCTTTTCCAGACGGCGAAGATTTTATAAATATTTTACAAAAAACGGGCTATCAGTCCGCCGCCTTCAAACCACTAACGCTCGGTATATGTTCCATTTATTCGGCAACAAAATAAGTATTTTTTGTTTTTTTTTGCTCCTGTGTTCGCTCTCTGCCTCCGCACAACGGGACAAAAATTATAACTATTTGGACTATCAAGCCAAGCCTTATTTTTTTGGTATCACGCTGGCTTACAACAATTTAGGTTTCAATATCCTCCGCTCCAAAAAATTTGCCGCCAATGATAGCATCTATCGAGTAGATGCTTTTAATGCCACAGGGTTCAATCTTGGAGTGGTCACAAATCTGAAACTTGGTGAATATTTCGACCTCCGTTTTTTACCAACCTTATCATTTGGAGAACGTAATTTGCGCTACTTCGCCCCTCGCGAAACCGTCAATTATACAGAGCGAAAAGTCGAATCCGTGTTCGTAGAGTTGCCTTTTCACATCCGCTACAAGTCCGCTCCTTACAACGATATGCGCGCTTTTGTCATCACTGGCGTGAAATATTCTTTCGACGTAGCGAGCGACTCTCGAAGCCGCCAAAGTAAGAACATCGTCAAAATTTCTCCGACTGATTTCAGTGTCGAAGTCGGTGCTGGCATACAGTTTTTCTTTCCGTATTTTATTTTTTCTCCCGAAATAAAATTCTCACAAGGCTTGAGCAATTCACTTATTTTTGACAATAAGTTGGAGCAATCCACCGTTATTGAGAAACTATATTCGAGAGGTTTCACACTTTCGCTCCACTTTGAGGGCTAAAGAAATTTCAAAAATGCGCCAAAAATTTTTTTAGAAAAAATAATGAGCGGGGTATGCAACATTTTTAATTTCATTTCGTATATTATTTAGATAGTTAAATTCTTGTTAAAAAATAAAATCAACTTACCATGATTCGTTTTCTTTTATCATTTTTGCTGCTCACGGTATTTTTTGTATCCAATGTAGAAGCACAAAACAAAAAAAATAAAAAACAAAAAGAAGAAGCCAAAGAGCAATCCGCAGGCGCAAAAACTGAAATTGACTCCGTGCAATGGCGCGCAGAGCATTACATAGTCGATCGCGACTCGGCTTATGCTGATCCCCGAGTCGGACTCAACAAGCTGATGGGCGGGAATCGCCGTTTTGTTGAAGGCAAAGCTATTCGCCCACGACAAGATATGGCGCTTGTAAAAAAATTAGAAACTGGACAGCAACCGTTTGCCGCCGTGATTGCTTGCTCGGACTCAAGAGTACCCAACGAAATGATATTCGATCAGGGTTTTGGTGATTTATTCATCGTGCGCACAGCAGGTCAGGTGTCGGCAGAGGCTTCTTTTGGAAGTATCGAGTACGCTGTGTTGAAACTCAAAACCAAGTTAATAATAGTGTTGGGTCACACAGAGTGTGGAGCAGTGGCTGCGGCAGTTGAAAAACCTGAAAATCCACCCGGACATATTGTTGCACTTATTAACGCAATAAAGCCTGCCGTAGCAAAATCCTCTAACATGAAAGGAAATCCCGTCAACAATGCGGTGCGCCAAAATGTGATAGAGCAAGTCAATCAGTTGAGAGAATTGGAGCCCGTATTGAGCCGAAAGTTTTTGAAAGGAGAAATCTTAATCGTCGGTGCGGTGTATGATATTCACACCAGTAAGGTAGAATTTTTACCCGAAACCCTGTTAGGTATATCCCAATACAAAGCTGCCGAAGCGGTGCCACAAGCCGAAAAACATTAGTAGAACATCGAAATATTTTAATAAAAAAAAGCTAATATTGTGACTATCAATATTAGCTTTTTTCTTTAACATAGACTTCCGTTAGTCCGCTTTGTCGTAGTCTTCGTAGCCTAACTTTTCTATCTTTTCGTATTTCATTACCACTTCATTGTTCAGTTTTTCTTTGAATTTGATGATGCGTTGGAGCAGCACAGCGTCGTCGGTGGCGAGGATTTGGGCGGCTAAAATCGCTGCATTTTTCGCTGCGTTGAGTGCGACAGTGGCAACAGGTACGCCGTTGGGCATTTGTAAAATAGATAAAATAGAATCCCAACCATCGAGCGAATTACTCGATTTTACGGGAACTCCGATGACCGGAAGTGGCGACAAAGCGGCTATCATGCCCGGCAAATGCGCGGCTCCGCCTGCACCTGCGATGATGATTTTTAAGCCCCGATTGTGCGCATTTTTTGCAAAATCATACAATCTTTCTGGCGTTCTGTGTGCCGATACGAAAGTGATTTCAAAAGGTATTTCAAAATCTTTGAGGCAGTCGGCAGCAGCACGCATCGCAGGCAAGTCCGAATCCGAACCCATCACTATGGCAATTTTCACTTTTTCCATTTGGTGTTATTTAGAAATAACTTTTAAATTATTTTTTACAAATAATGCTTTTTGTGACAATAATTCAGGATTGTCACAAATTATCGTAACATGACCCATTTTTCGGTCAGGTTTGGTAGTTTTTTTTCCGTAAATATGAACGTAAACGCCTTCCAAAGCCAAGCATTTTTCTATTCCTTGATAAATCGGCGCGCCTTCATAATTTTTTTCACCCAATAAATTCAACATTCTGGCGGGCTGGATAATGTGAGTGCTGCCGAGCGGAAGGTTCAAAATACCGCGTAGATGCTGCGCATATTGAGAAGTAAAACAGTTTTCGATGGTTTGGTGTCCGCTGTTGTGGGGGCGCGGAGCTACCTCATTCACCCAAATCTCTCCCTGTCGAGTCAAAAACATTTCGACCGCCAACACGCCACAGATGTCAAACGACTTTGCTGTGTGGTAAGCTATTTCTTTCGCTTTGCGAGCTATTTCGGCGGTCACATTTGCGGGACTTATGACCAAATCTACCAAATTGGCTGAAGGGTCAAAATCCATCTCGACGGCATCGAAAGCCACACATTCGCCGCTCTCATTTTGCGCCACTATGACAGAAAGTTCTTTGTCAATGTCCGCCAAATCTTCTACTACGGAAGCTCCCAAAAGTAAATTTTGTAAATCATTTTCGCACCGAATAATAGCTACGCCTTTGCCGTCATAGCCAGCCGTACGCGTTTTTTGGACAAAAGGAAATTGGATTTTACCCTCCGCAACAGCTTTCAAAATCTCACTTTTATTCTCGAAAAGTTGGTAAGGCGCACTAACTATCTGGTATTTCTCAAAAAATTGTTTTTGCAAACCTTTGTCTTGTATTATTCTCAATGCCGATGGTTTAGGGTGGACTTTTACTCCTTCGGCGGCTAATTTTTCGAGTGCATCTACATTGATATGTTCTATTTCAATCGTGACGACCTCTAAATTTTTACCAAAATTATAGACATCTTCAAAGTTTTTGAAATCTCCACGAGTAAATTTTGTGGCGTAAGGCGCAGCCGGAAAATCATCGCTTGCGTCTAAAATATGAACCTCCAAATGCCAATCGGCTGCGGCTTGCGCAAGCATTTTGCCCAACTGACCAGCTCCGAGAATACCAAGTTTGAAATTGGGTTGAAATGGCATGAATAGTTTTTAGTTTTTAGTTTTTAGTTTGCCTCACAAAGGTACGACAGAAAAGTGAATAATTTAATAACTCATGTTACGGAGAATATTTTTTTACAAAAAATTTCAGGCAGCATTTTATTCAATTTGACTGTCTTTTTCAGACGTGCCTTGTAGAAATTCAAGTTTTTGCAAAAATATCGTCTGGCGAAGCGAAA
>JAYUHK010000106.1:0-31758 GCA_043767025.1 Saprospiraceae bacterium
CTTCAAAACTACCAACAAAGTCAGCTACTCGTGGTCGCCCAACACAGCTATCAGCTGCACAGACTGCCCAGCGCCCAAAGTCCTGCCGACCCAAAGCACCAACTACGTCCTGACCACCAACGACAATTACGGCTGCATACATCGCGACACCGCACGCATCAGCATAGTGTCTGAATTTGCGGCACCAGTCATCGCCTGCCAACCCGTCACGCAGGCAGGACAAATGACCTTTTCGTGGTCGGCGGTGCCGGGCAGCACTTCGTACGAAGTCAATATCAACGGCGGCGGCTGGACAGCTGCCAACGGCAACCTTTCTCACAGTGTCAGTGGTCTAAATGTGGGCGATATAGTCACGATTCAGGTTCGGATAGCAGCGAGCCAGTCACTTTGTCCGGCGGCGGTCGGAAGTACCGCTTGCACCTACTATTTCTGTCCGCTCGCAGCTACTTTGAGCCAAACTACGCAGCCGTCTTGCTTCAACACCAGCGACGGAACAGCGACTATCCTCGCCAACAACGGCATAGGCGGAGTCACTTTTTTCGTCGATGGACAAGCCAACGGCAGCAACACTACTTTTAGCAATCTGAACGCTGGCGCGCATATTCTGGTCGTAAAAGACGGGACGGGCTGCACCGACACGTTGGCATTTTCTCTGTCCGCTCCCAATCCTATCGTATTGAATATCAGCATCATAGACTCCGTCAGGTGTTTTGGCGATGCCAACGGAAAAATTACAGTTCTTGCGTCGGGAGGCACAGGCGCATTGGATTACCTCTGGACGAGCAACGGCTCTGCAACCCCTACGCTGCCCAACATAGCCGCAGGAACGTATATTTTGTCCGTAAAAGATGCCAAAAATTGTGAAATAAAAGATACTATTTTTGTCCCTCAACCTGCGCTTTTGCAGCTTGCCTTGCAGCAGGACTCCGTAAAATGTTTCGGAGAAAAAACAGGGAAAATTTTCTCACAAAGCAATGGTGGCTCGCCGAGTTACCAATATCTTTGGAGCAATGGCGAAACAACGCCCAATTTAGATTCTGCTCTATCGGGTAATTATTTACTTACCGTAACCGACGCGCACGGGTGCAAGCAAGTTCAGTCCGCCACAGTGCTGCAACCCACGCCGATTTTATTTGCGAAAGACTCAACGACAGTCGCCTGCAACGGTGGCTCGAATGGAGTAGCATCTGTTTTTCCCAACGGCGGCTCATCGCCATACAGTTACAAATGGAACGACCCGCTCGCACAATCCACATCAATAGCGACCAATCTGCAAGCAGGATTTTACCAGTGCAGCATTACCGATGCTCGTAATTGTCAGGTAGTGGCGCAGGTAATTATCAACGAAAATACGACTATGAGCTTGTCGCCCGATACAAAAAGTACGAAATGTTCGTACAGTGCGGACGGAAAAGCGGCGGTAGTAGTTACCAACGGTTTGCGCCCGTTGAGTTTCAAATGGAATGATGCTGCTTCGCAAACGGACAGCCTCGCGGTGGGGCTTTTGGCAGGCGATTATTTCGTTACCGTCACAGATGCTTTGGGTTGTATGCGGATTTCGCAAGTGACGGTGGCTGCACCCGCCGCAATGTCGGCACAGTTTTTAGTCAAAAACCCGCTTTGTTTTGGTAGCAATGACGGCAATGCAGCCATCAATATAAGCAACGGGATAGGAATTTTGACTTATCAATGGAATGATAATTTGACCCAAACTACGGCATTAGCGAATAATCTTGCTGCTGGCAGCTACACAGTTACCGTCCGAGATGCCAACGGCTGTATTTTTAAAGACAGCATTTCGATTACTGCTCCGTCCGCGCTAAAAATTGATAGTGTTCGTACTGCCGCCGCGTTGTGTTTTGGAGAAAATAATGGCAATGCGCAAGTATTTCCGCAGGGCGGCACCAAACCTTACAGCTATCAGTGGAACGATGCGTTGGGACAGATTCAAAATCCTGCCGTACAACTTTACGCAGGAAATTATCAGGTTACAATAACGGACAAAAACGGCTGCTTGCAAGTAAGTGCTGCGAATGTTGTTGAGCCACAAGCGTTGTCTGCAACCATCAGCTCGGTCGCCGTCCGATGTTTGGGAGGAAACGACGGAAAAGCAACCGTACTCGTCAATGGCGGCACCGCAAATTACAACTACAAGTGGGAAAATAACCAAAATACGGCGACCGGTACAGGATTCGCAGTAGGAGAACATTACGTCACCGTCACCGACGGAAATGGCTGCACAGTGATGGATAGTGTCTTCATCAGTCAGCCCGCAACCGCCGTAAAAGCAAGTGTTTCGCAGTCAAAATTAGCTTGTTTTGGCGCAAGCGGAGGCGAGGCAATCGCCAACGCATCGGGCGGAACAGGAATAAATTACAGCTATAAATGGAGTGATTTGAACGCCACGCCACTCAATAGCAACGTGACCGCAGGTTTTTATTCTGTCACAGCGACCGACCAAAACGGCTGCAATGGAAGCGACACCATTACTATCAAACAATTAGAAGAAATAAAAATATCAAGCGTCATAAAGATTCCACCGACTTGCTTTGGCGAAGCAAGCGGAAAGTTAGGCATCAACATCGTAAAAGGCGGTATCGGCAACGGCATACTTTCTAATTACAATTACATCTGGGGCGTAGCTGGAAGCGGCGACACCACTATCATTAGCAATCTTTTGGGTGGAAAAAATTACCTCGTCACGGTCGTAGATGCGCAAGGCTGCAAGGGGACGAGCAGTATATTTTTGGAACAACCCCTACCGATGAAGTTGGCTACCGAAAGCCGCCCAACGCGTTGTTTTGGAAATAAAGACGGCGAAGCGACCGTCAAAAATGTGGCAGGTGGCACTCCCAACTACAAATATTTGTGGGACGCAATGGCAAACAACCAGACCACTCCGACCGCCAGTAATCTGCAGGCAGGCACTTATCGAGTAATCATTACAGACCTTATTGGTTGCAAAATTGATACCACCGTCGTGGTTGCGCAGCCAACGCCTTTAAAAGTTGGTAAAATGGACATTAAGATTGGCGACTGCCTCGGCGATAGCAAAGGCGAGATAAAAGCCAACGTAGCAGGCGGCGCAGGCGGCTACCAATATATTTGGAGCAACGGAGATACTACGCTTTCTATCAAAAATCTGCGCGCAGGCAACTATCAACTGTCTGTCACCGACCAAAACGGCTGTCTGACTACCGCAACAGCAGAAATAAAGCAACCCGTCGCCTTGTTGGCAACGGCGACACACCAAAATATTACTTGTTTTGGCGAGCGCGACGGCTCTATTTCGGTCGCACCCAAGGGCGGTTCGCCACCCTATATGTTCAGTTTGGACGGCATTAATTTCAATGGCGCGTACGTTATTCCGGGCTTGAAAGCTGGCAAATACGCCGTTACTGTCCGCGATGCAAACGGCTGTTTGACGGCTGCGCAAGCAGAACTGACCCAACCGGACACTTTCAAAGTCAATGCAGGAATTGACCAAAGCATCAACTGGGGCGAAAGCGCGCAACTGTCGGCAACTACCAAAAATAGTTTTGGCACCGTCAATTTCGTATGGACGGCTCCTTACGGCGGTATTTTGAGCTGCGAAAATTGTCAAAATCCAGTCGCCAAGCCACCCTATACTGCCGACTTTAAAGTAGTCGCTACGGACGCAAACGGCTGTACCGCAAGCGATTATGTAAGATTGATTGTAACCAAAAACTCAAAAGTTGCTGTTCCGACGGGCTTTTCGCCCAACGGAGATTTTGAAAACGACCTGCTTTCTGTCTATGGACGCGAAGGCACGACGGCAAAAGTTTTCCGCATATTCGACCGTTGGGGCAATCTCCTCTACGCTGCCGAAAATTTTAAAGTCAATGACTCGACCGTAGGCTGGGACGGCACATTCAGAGGTCAAAACATGGAAATCGGTACTTACGTCTGGTATTTGGAAGTCGAATACCCAGACGCGACCAAAGAATTTTTGAAAGGCGACGTACAATTATTGCGGTAGGAGGAAAAAAATAATTAGTGAATGTATAAACTCAACGAATAGTTTTTGGGGAATAAAATTGATTTCAATCTTAAAATTTGTATTTTATAATATGGTTCACAACCTAACATATTCAACAAGTATTTTTGAATCTTTGGGAGTTCTTTCAAGTTTCAATATTACCGAAACTATTTGGGAGAAATACGAGAAATTTGCAATTTCAAAAATCAAAGACTCTACGCTCAAGCTCGGAGACTCGCTTTATTATCTTAAAGAATTAAGTCCAGTCGAGGCATCGAATGAGTTAAATGCAATAAGTCCACTGATACCTATTTTTTCAAAACTAAAAACGGCTATAGAATGCATTGACGACAGAAAGTTTGACGAATATAAAACCGCAGCTTTAGATTTTTTAGAATTGATTGATTTTTTGTATTCTAATCTTCAGGATTTAGCCGACACTCACAGTTCCTACGAGCTATCCAAACCAGTTTTAGCAACTGACTGGGACAGCAGGGAAGACGAACATTGGAACAACTACTAACAGATATGAAATATACGCAAGGCGACATTGTTCTGCTGCACTATCCTTTTACCGACCAACGAAATAGGTAAGACCGTGAACACAATGCTTTACGAATACATAGTGATATGCGAAAAAACGAAATGAAAGCAACCGTGTAGGTGACGAAATTTTGCCATCAAACACACCCAAAAACAAACATTTTAAAATTCAATTTTTAGAAAATGAAAAAGATATTATTTCAAATATTTATTTTTAATGCCTTGTTGGTCAATGTATTAGAAGCGCAAGACCCTTATTTTTCGCAATTTTACGCTGCGCCAGCACAGCTCAATCCTGCTATGACGGGCGTTTTTCAGGGCAGCTGGCGCGCCTCTGCCAACTACCGCGACCAGTGGTCGAGCATCTTGGGGGCTAACCCTTTTCGCACCATTCACGCCGCCGCAGACCTGCGCTACAATACCGTCGATGACGACTATTTTGCCGTCGGCATCACGGCACTTCGCGACGAAGCGGGAAGCTCTCGCTTTTCACAGACAAAAGGTGGTTTGAGCGTCAGCTACCTCAAGCAGCTCGGCGGCAGTCGCTACCGCAGCGATGCACAATATTTGGTGGGTGGAGCGCAAGTTGGGTTCGGGCAGCAAGCCGTTCAAGCTGGAAGATTGTGGTTCGGGCGGCAGTTCGACCCCAGCACCGAGTCCGTCAATACCTCGCTTCCGAGTGGCGAAAATTTTGGCACTGGCTTGACAAGCAAAACGTACACCGACCTCAGTGCAGGCTTGTTGTGGTACGGGATTTTTGACGATAATTTGAGTTTTTATGCTGGCGGTAGCGTCTGGCACGCCAACGCTCCAAAAGTAGAATTGTATGCAGGCAGTAGCCAAAAAATTCCCGCAAGGTTCGTTCTTCATGCAGGGGGCGAAATGCCGATTGGCGACAATTTGAGCCTTCTACCCGCCGCCGTCTTTATGAAGCAAGGCGCATCTATGCAGACCATGTTGGGCGCAAACGTCCGCTACAACAGCCACGAACTCGAAGAAGTCGCCATCAGAATCGGAGCGTGGACGCGCATCGCTAACCGCCTCAACAGTGGTGTCCATGCCGACGCTGTCATTATTTCTACTATCCTCGAGCTCGACCGTTGGCAGTTGGGTTTCAGCTACGACATCAACTCGTCGTCGCTCTCGCGCGCCAGCGACGGACGTGGTGCGTTTGAGTTTTCGCTGCTCTACACGCAGCCCGAAGAACGCCGCCAAACCATTAGTTGTCCGCGTTTTTAGAGTGCGCTGACGCTGCTCAAAAAATGCTCCAATCGCTCATCGACCGTAGTTTTACCGAGTAAAAGGATAAGGTCAAAGACGGCTGGACCCTGCACCGTTCCTGTGAGTGCGATGCGGAGCATAGGCAGCACGTCGCCCGGCTTCAGGTCGGCAGTCGGCATCCAATCTTTGACTTCTTGCTCCAACGCTGCGGCATCGGTAGCGGCAGATTGTAGTAGTTTATTTTGTAAATCTTTGAATTTGGGCGCATTTTCGGGCTTCCATTTTTTCTTCAAAGTTTCGGTATCGTATTCTCTTACAGCCTCAAAACAATAATAGCCTTTTTCCAAAAAATCAGTTAAAAAAATGGCTCGCTCTCGCATCAAAGCAATAAATTTTTGCAAATAATCGTCTTCACAAGAATATCCTTTTGCCGTCAATTCTGGACGTAAGAAATTAGCTATTTCGGACGCGTCCGCCTCCAAAATATAGTGTTGATTGAACCATTTTGCTTTTTCAAAATCGAATTTTGGTCCAGATTTATTGATTCTTTCGATAGAAAAAAGTGCGGTCATTTCGTCCAAAGTCATCATTTCGCGATTGTCGCCGGGGTTCCAGCCCAATAGAGCCAAAAAATTGAGGTATGCCGCAGGAAAAAAGCCACGCTCTCGGTATCCCGTAGATTCGGCTTGGCTTTCGGGGTCAGTCCAGTTGAGCGAAAAAGACGGAAAGCCAAGTCGGTCGCCGTCGCGTTTGCTGAGTTTTCCGTTGCCGTCGGGCTTCAAAATAAGCGGCAGGTGCGCAAAATTGGGCATCTCACTCTCAAAACCCAAAGCCCGATAAAGCAACACATGAAGCGGCGTAGAAGGCAGCCACTCTTCGCCGCGAATAACGTGCGAAATCTGCATCAAATAATCATCTACCACATTCGCCAAGTGATAAGTCGGCATTCCGTCGCTTTTGAACAGCACTTTGTCGTCGAGTTCGGAAGTTTTGAAGGTGACAGTATTGCGAATTAAGTCCTGAAACGTCACTTCGTCGTTGTCGGGCATTTTAAAACGAATGACAAAAGGTTCGCCGCTCGCCAAACGCTGCTGCACTTCGGCGGCTGGCAAAGTGAGCGAATTGCACATCTGCCCACGCGAAGCCGCGCTGTACGTCAGGTTGCTTGCGCCCGCCGTCCGCAGCCGCTCCCGCAGCTGCTCCAGCTCGTCGGGCGAGTCGAAGGCATAGTAAGCTGCACCCGAAGCGACAAGTTGGTCGGCATATTTTTTATAAATTTCTTTGCGCTCGCTTTGGCGATAAGGTGCGTGCGGTCCGTCGCCGAAGCCTACGCCCTCGTTGGGGGCGATGCCGCACCAGCGAAGCGAATCAATGATATACTGCTCTGCACCCTCCACATACCGATTTTGGTCAGTGTCTTCGATGCGGAGGATAAAGTCGCCGCCGTACTTTTTTGCCAATAAATAATTGTAAAGTGCGGTGCGTACGCCGCCTAAATGCAAAGCACCCGTTGGGCTGGGCGCAAATCTTACTCTCACTCGTTTCATTTGTAAAATATTAATTTATCGTTCCAAACGATGGAATCAAGCGACAAAAGTAAGCGAAAAAAATGAAAGCGGAGTGGCTACGACGCGCCAAATTCTTTAAGGCAGCTTTTGCAAAGGCAGCCAACGAATTGTTCGGAGAGGCTGTGCCGAAGATTCTCGGAGATTTTTTTTTCTTTGCACCAACATTGGATTGGGTCGGCATAGCAAATAATGGCGGAACGACAGCGAGCGCATTTTTTCTGAAAATTATGCTCCGAAAGCACTATCGCTGCGCCTACGCTTCCCCCCAAAGGTGGGTGAAGTTTTTCGATGCGGACGGCGAGTTGCTGCATTTTTGGAAAATGTCCTTTGAGGTGAGTCACTATCCGCTCCGATATTGTTTCTATGAGCTTCGTGGGCTGCTGCATTTCCTGTTTTACGATGAAGTAAACGGTTTCGTAATTGACGGTTTGGTAGAGGTCGTCGGCGGCTGCGGCTTTGCTCACATTGGCTTCTATGGAAACATCAACTGTGTAGTGTCCGCCTATCAGTTGCTCCTCTTCGTAGAAGCCGTGATAGGCGTAGAATTTCATATTTTGGAGCGTAATCTTCACAAAAATAGAGCTTGGTAGTTGGCAATGCATCCGAAATGAATCAGGAAAGCGTCTAAAATAAATTATTTATTTTTTCTTCATTCTATATCGAGTTTTTTTTAATTCTTACTACGCCGCAGCTTGCGTAAGCGAACCGCACGGAGGTGCCAACTCTGGCAGCAGCGAGCTGGAATACTTGATGTTGAAAAGTGACTTTAATTTCGTAATTTCCATCAGGCGAATGACGGTTGGCGTAGGGTCGAAGAGCGTCAAGTGGCTGCCCGACTGGTTGCTGCGATTGAGTACCGAAATCAAAAAGTTGAGCCCGACACTGTTCATTACTTTGAGTTCGGAGAGGTCGAGGACGAAATCCAAGCAACCCTCTTCGAGGTGTGTTTGGACTTGTTGGAGCAAGCGTTTGAACTCTAACTCGTCGAGCAACGTACTGATTTTCAATACATTAGCATTGCTTTGTGGAGGTGCGGTAGTGGATAAAACGGGATTCATGGAATACATAAGATATAAGTGTGTGTGTGAATAATGACTATTTTTCTTTTCTATTTTTAATCTTGAATGTAATCACAAAATTATTTGTGTTTACATAATATTACAACTAATTGATTTGCCGTCGCTTGCGCAACTAAAAACTAACCGCCAATAACTAAAAACTAATTAAATATTGTCGGACTGCTGCGCGGCTTTTTTCGCTTGGCAAGTCCCACAGATTCCGTACAGGTTGAGCGAGTGGTGAATAATCTGAAAATTAAGTAAATCGCCCACCATATTTTTAATTTGCTGGATGCGCGGGTCACAAAATTCGACTACTTTTCCGCACTCGGTACAGATACTGTGGTCGTGCTGTTTAAATCCATACGACTTTTCATACTGTGCCAGATTTTTTCCGAACTGATGTTTTTTTACCAAGTCGCAAGTTACCAACAGTTCGAGTGTGTTATAGACCGTCGCTCGGCTCACGCGATAGTTTTGGTTTTTCATGTGAATATACAGCACCTCCGCATCGAAATGGTCGGTACGGCGGTATATTTCTTCCAAAATTGCGAACCGCTCGGGCGTTTTACGCGAGCCGCTTTTCTCTAAATGTCCTGAAAAAATTTGCAGCACTTGCTGAATGATTTCTTCGCTTTTGTTGGGTAGCAAGAGTAGATATATTTTTCAATCGTTCAAAATGTCGTGACGAAGATAAGTGTTTAAATTCTTTGGGTGTATATTTTGAACTTCACATTTGAAAAACATTAACATTTTCGTCCTAACATACATCTACAACGAATATCGTGCCTAAAATGCTGCCACAAAAATAAAATTTTTCTTACCTTGCCCAAAATTTTCAATGATATGATAAATAAAATGTTTCCAAAAGCCTTTATTTTTTCGATTCCTGCCATTCGATATTCCGTTTGGGTCGCTGCGATGTTGCTTTTTTGCCCCAAAAGCAATGCTCAAACAAGTTCTCTCACGCCCGAAAAGCTCTGGCAGTTAGGCAGAGTCGCTCTCGAAGACGTATCGCCTGACGGGAAAACGACCGTCTATGGCGTGACGCGCTACAATCTCGCCGCCAACAAAGGCAACACCGATTTGTACGTTATTGCCCACGAATCTGATGTGCCGACCGCGCGCCGCGTGACGGCTTTTGAAGGCAGCGAATACAACGCACGCTTCCGAGCCGACGGCAAAAAAATTGGCTTTCTCCGCGATGGCTTATTGTGGGAAATGAATCCCGACGGCTCCGACCAACAGCAAGTCAGCGACCTCGAAATGAACGGCTTTGCGTATTCGCCGACGGGCGACAAAATTCTTTTCGCACAGGACGTAAAATACCGCAAAACGACCAAAGAAACTTATCCCGACCTCCCGATGGCAAACGCGCGCATCTACGACGACTTGCTCTACCGTCATTGGAAAAACTGGGACGACCAAAGCGAAAGCAACGTCTTTTTTGCAGATTATAAGGACGGAAAAATTGTCGGCGCACCCCAAAATATCATCGGAGAAGCCTTTGAAGTTCCCCTCGAACCCGACGAAGGCATGGAGCAAATCGCTTGGAGTGCCGACGGAAAATTCATCGCTTACAGTTGCAAAAAACTGCGCGGAAAGGAATATGCCACCAGCACCAACACCGATATTTTTCTCTACGAATTGGCGACCGCTAAAACAACCAACCTCTCGGAAGGCATGAAAGGCTACGACAAAGAGCCGATTTTTTCGCCCGACGGCAAATATTTGGCATGGACGAGCATGGAGCGCGCTGGCTTTGAAGCTGACCGAACAAGGCTTTTTTCCTACAACCTCCAAACAGGCAAACGGGAAGAATTGACCGTTGGTTTCGACAACGACGTAGCTGCTCCAAAGTGGTCGGCGGATAGTAAAAATATCTATTTTGTGGGCGGCGACAACGGGACGCACCCGCTTTTTGGGCTGGATTTTTTGAGTAAAAAAATAACACAACTCACGTCTGGCATACACGATTACGTCGCTTTTGGGCTTGGCGCGGCAGGCAAACTTATCGCCCAACGCCATTCTATGTCTATGCCAAGCGAATTATATTCGGTAGAAATAAAAAATGGCAGTGCCAAACAAATTACTTCTACGAATAAAGCCTTGATGAGCCAAATAAAAATCGGAGAAGTTCGTAAAAGAATCATCAAAACTACCGATGGTAAAGAAATGCTTGTATGGATGATTTTGCCGCCCGATTTTGACGCGAAGAAAAAATATCCGACACTTTTGTACTGTCAGGGCGGTCCACAATCTGCGTTGAGCCAATTTTGGTCTTACCGTTGGAATTTTCAGTTGATGGCGAACAACGGCTACGTCGTGGTCGCTCCCTGCCGTCGCGGAATGCCGACTTTTGGTAGAAAATGGAACGACGACATCAGCAAAGATTGGGGCGGACAGCCGATGCGTGACTATTTGAGTGCCATTGACGATGCCAAAAAAGAACCCTTCGTAGATGCCGACCGACTGGGTGCAGTGGGCGCAAGCTACGGCGGCTACTCCGTCTATTGGCTGGCTGGCAATCACGAAAAACGGTTCAAATGCTTTATTTCGCACTGCGGATTGTTCAATCTCGAGAGTTGGTACGGCACGACCGAAGAGCTGTTTTTTGCCAATCACGACATCGGAGGCGCGTATTGGGACAAGCCGACTCCCGAAAGCTACGCCAAATTTTCGCCTCACAATTTTGTCGGTAATTGGGACACACCGATTCTTGTCATTCACGGCGAGCGGGATTTCCGTGTGCCGCTCCAAGAGGGAATGCAAGCCTTTCAAGCCGCTCGACTGAAAGGAGTCCCTGCCCGATTTTTGACTTTTCCAGATGAAGGACATTGGGTGAGCAGCCCTCAAAACAGCGTTTTGTGGCAACGTGAATACTTCGCATGGCTCGAAAAATGGTTGAAAAAATAAATAGTTCTCAAAAATTAAGCAAGTTTTATGTCACTTCAAGAAAAAATTATGGAGCAATTTTTATCCATGTCCGTAGAGTACGCACCGCGCATTGCAGGTGCGTTGGTGGTGGTAATTGTTGGTTTTTGGATAGTAAAAAAAATAGCGCAGATGGCGGCGCGCTCAATGGAACGCTCCAAAGTCGGAAAAGATATTCAGCCGTTTTTGATTTCATTAATCGGTGCAATCCTAAAAATTTTGGTTTGTTTTTCGGCGGCGAGTATTTTGGGTATTGAGGTCAGTTCTTTTGTGGCGGTGCTGGCGGCGGCGGGTTTTGCGATTGGGCTGGCTTTGCAGGGAAGTTTGGGCAATTTTGCAGCAGGTATCTTGATACTTCTTTTTCGTCCGTACAAAGTCGGCGACCTCATCGAAATCCAAGACAACAGAGGTTATGTGTTAGAAATCCAGATTTTTAACACCACCATTCGGACGGACGATAATAAAACGGTCATTATCCCAAATAGCCTCCTCATCAACGACAAAGTGCGCAATCTATCGACGCTGGAGATACTGCGGGTAGAAATCACGATGCCCGTAGCCTACGAAGAAAATTTAGAGCGACTGCAAACTATCCTTTCGGAGGTACTCCGAAACACGAACAAGACGCTCCCCGATGCCAAAATTTTTGTAGGAATAAAAGAGTTTCAAGCCAATAATATGCTGTTGGTAGCCCAAACTTACGCCAAAACCGACGACTATTGGGAGGTTTATTTTGAGCTGTCCAAAAACATCAAATTGGCACTTCATCAAAACAAAGTCCGCATCGCACACCCCGACGGGCTGCAGATAGGTACTTTTTGACCGTCGGTTCCAATTTTTTTTATTTTAAGTTCTTACACTTAAATAGACGACATCTAATATTTGACATAATTCGTTGATTTTCAATAGTTTATGATGACTCAAAATTAAAAACTAAAAACTTATAACTATTTAGTCTATTAGATGCAACATTTTATCGTAAAAAAAAGTCTTTATTTGCAAAAATGCTTTTTTTATGCTAAATTTGTGCAGTGAAGTTTTATATTTATTTTTTAGACTAAAATACTACATTGTCTAAATAATCCGTTGTACCAAAAAAGTATTTTGCGCAAAAATTATGATAATAGCCAATCCGCTGTACGATACCGTTTTTAAATACTTGATGGAGGACATGGAGGTCGCCAAAGGACTTCTTTCGGTCATATTAGACGTAGAAATTATGGAGCTTGCCTTCAAACCACAAGAAACCGTTACCGAATTTGCGATGCTCGGTAAACCAACTATCAACATTTATCGTTTAGATTTCGTAGCAGCTTTTAAGGATAAAAATGGCGAGCAAAAAAAAGCCTTGATTGAACTTCAAAAAACAAAGAGGAGTACAAATATTTTGAGGTTTAGACGATATTTGGGCGAAAACTATCAACGAGAAGACCACATAATAATAGACGGGAAAGAAGTAAAACAGCCGTTAGAAATTATTACTATCTATTTTTTGGGCTTTGAATTAGACGATGTGCCGCCCGCAATTTTGAAAGTAAAAAATTGCTTCATAGACGTTAGCACTGGAAAATTATTAGAAAATGCGCCGACCGATAAATTCATTCGGCTGCTGAACCACGAAAGTTATACGGTTCAAATCCCCAAACTGCACCCCAACACACAAAGTCGGGTTGAAAGCGTGTTAGATATTTTTAATCAACGCTACATCACGGACGACGACCAGCGACTGGACTTCAAAGGTGACTCGAAAGACCCGCTCGCACAGAAAATTATCTACCGCCTGACAAGAGCAATAGTCGATGACGAGATGCGGCGAAAAATGAACATGGAAGAAGAATACGAGCGCGACCAAGTCGATGCACTCCAAAGATTAGAGGAACAGCAGCAAAAAATAGAAAAAAAACAGGCGGAGTTTGAAAAGCAGCAGACGGAGTTTGAAAAGCAGCAGACGGAATTGGAAAAGCAGCAGACGGAATTGGAAAAATATAAGCAGGAAACAGAAAAGCAGCAGACAGAATTAGAGAAAAAACAAACAGAATTAGAAAAATATCAAACAGAAACGGAAAAATATAAGCAGGAAACAGAAAAGAAAAATCAAGAGCTGGAACAAAATAGGCAGCGAACCGAAGAACAAAATCAACTCATAGAACTGTTGAAACAGCAGCTATCTGGAAAAAAATAAAAAAGACATAAAAATTATCAATTATCAAGAATATGACAAATAAAAAAGGTATTTTAGTATTGGGAGTGTCCGCACTCGTATTGATTTCTTTGGTCGCCGCCTACCTGCCGCGCCACCAAAGCCCGAGCGAAAAAGAAGCGGTTTTGGTGCAGACCATTATGGCAGGACTGAAGCAACTTCACTACAATCCGCCCGCTATAGACGATGCTTTTTCTAAAAAAGTCTATACGCTCTATTTGGATAGGACGGACAGTGGCAAGCGGTTTTTTACCCAAGAAGACCTCGCCAAACTGAAGCCTTACGAGGCAATGATAGACGACGAAACCAACGCCGGCAGCTACGAATTTTTTAATTTGGCTACCGAACTTATTGAAAAAGCTACACAAAAAACACAAGGGTACTACAAAGAACTTTTGGCGCAGCCATTCGATTACTCCAAAAAAGAAGAAATCGAAACGTCTGGCGAAAAACGTACTTTTACCAAAAATGACAGCGAACTCAAAGAACTGTGGCGCAAGCTGATGAAGTACGAAACACTCGACAGACTCGCCGAAAAATTGGACAAACAAGATAAAAAAGATTCTCTTTACATCTCTAAATCATACGCTCAACTCGACAGCGCAGCGCGCGGCGAAACCCTGAAAGTCTATGACGACTACTACAAGCGAATGGGCAAACTCAAACGCAACGACCGCTTGAGCGACTACCTCAACTGCATCACCAACGTTTTCGACCCGCACAGCAACTACTTCGAGCCAGTGGATAAGACCAATTTCGACATCGAAATGTCGGGCAGACTCATCGGCATCGGCGCGAAGTTGCAAACCGATATTGACTACACTCGCATCGCCGAAATTATTCCCGGAGGTCCCGCAGATAAGCAGGGAGAACTCAAAGAAGGCGATATTATCTTGAAAGTAGCACAAGGCGACAAAGACCCCGTAGATGCCGTCGGAATGCAAAGCAACGAGGTCGTCAGTATGATTCGCGGAAAATTAAATACAGAAGTCCGCCTTACGGTCAAAAGAAAAGTAGATGGTTCCACCAAAATCGTGACTATTATTCGGGAGGAAGTAGTGGTAGATGACGGTTTTGCGCGCTCACTTATCCTTGAAAATGACCAAAACAAAGGGGAGAAAATTGGTTATATCAAATTGCCAAAATTTTATGCTGATTTTGATAAAGCAGACGGACGTTTTTGCTCCGATGACGTAGCGATTGAATTAGAAAAATTGAAAAAAGAAAATATCAGCAGCTTGATTTTAGACTTGCGTGGCAACGGCGGCGGCTCGCTCCGCGACGTAGTAAAAATGGCAGGCTTGTTCATAGAGCAAGGACCAATCGTGCAGGTTAAAGGCAGAAGCAATCGCCCTGATGTCCTGAACGACGACGACCCCAAAGTGCAATACACAGGACCGATGGTGGTAATGGTCAATTCGGGCAGCGCGTCAGCGTCCGAAATCTTGGCAGCCGCCTTGCAGGATTACGGTCGAGCGGTCATCGTGGGCAGCAAATCCACCTACGGAAAAGGTACCGTCCAACGCTTTTTTAACCTCGACAATGCGCTTCGCGGCAGCGACGACCTCAAACCGTTGGGCGACGTAAAAGTGACGATTCAAAAGTTTTACCGCGTCAATGGCGGCTCCACCCAACTGAAAGGCGTGGTGCCAGACATTGAGATGCCCGATTATTATTCCTACATCAAAGTAGGCGAAAAAGAAACGGAATATCCAATGGAATGGACGCAAATCAACCCAGTCGGCTACAACCAAAACGTGACAAAAATAGATAATTTTGATAAAATAAAAAGCGCGAGTTTGGAGCGAATGCAAAAAAGTGAGGTGTTCAAAAAAATTGATGACAGTGCGCACCGTACCCAGAAAGCTCGCGAAGAAACTGTTTTTCCGCTCAATCTCAAAGATTTTAGGGCGTATGAAGCGAAGCAACTTGCGGAATCCGAAAAGTACAAAGACCTTTTCAAAAATGAACTCAAAACACTTCATACAGAAAATTTAAGTGCAGACGCAACTTATATTGCAAGGGACAAATCGCATACAGAACGAAATAAAAAGTGGAAAGAGAACGTCCGCAAAGACAATTATATTGAAGAAAGTATGTTTATTCTTCACGACTTGGGCGGGCGCGACTTGGCGATAAAAAAGTAGGGGATATAGAAAATACCCAATTAAATTTATTCTAAAACAAGAGTATCGAAAGCAATCACTTTCAATACTCTTGTTTTTTTTTATTACCTTTGCGGCGATTTTCAAACGGCAGAATCGAAAATCAGAAATTTATAAACTGTCACAATTATACTATAATTTTTTTATTTTGAATTATCTTACACTCGAAAATGTAACCAAAACCTACGGCGAAAAAGTACTTTTCAACGGGATAGAGATGCACATTGATAGAGGACAAAAAATCGCCCTCGTCGCCAAAAATGGCACAGGAAAAACAACACTGCTCCGAGTTTTGGCGGGGCTGGAAGGCTCGGAAGGCGAACAAAGCAAAATAATCATCAAACGCGATATTCGGACTGGTTTTTTGCACCAAGAGCCTGACTTTTACGACCGCCATACCGTTATGGAAGCCGTCTTTGCGTCTGAAAGTCCTTTGATTCAGACTGTCCGACGCTACGAATTGGCGATGCAAAACCCCCAAAATGAGGACGAAATGCAAACCGCCCTATCAGGAATGGACGAACACAAAGCATGGGATTTTGAGGCAAAAATACAAGAAATCTTGTCCAAACTAAAAATAACACGGCTCGACCAAGAAGTCGGAACGCTTTCGGGAGGACAAAAAAAACGCCTCGCACTCGCGCAACTGCTCATCGAAGACCCCGAGTTTTTGATACTCGACGAACCCACCAACCACCTCGACGTGGACATGATTGAGTGGCTCGAAAAGTATCTCCAGCAACCCGCCATCACCCTTTTTATGGTAACACACGACCGATATTTTTTGGATAGAATTTGCAATAATATCATAGAGCTGGACGGCGGAATTTTATACCGCTACAAAGGAAATTATGGCGATTATTTAGAAAAAAAAGCCATCAGAGCCGAAGTAGATGCCGCTACGATGGATAAAAACAAAAAATTGTATTCTAAAGAACTTGACTGGGTGCGCCGCCAACCACAAGCCCGCAGCACCAAAGCAAAGTCGCGCGTAGATGCGTTTTATGACCTCAAAGAGCTGACTCAGAAAAAAGTCGAAAACGACGAAATGCAAATCGAAATCAAAGCACAATGGCTCGGAAGTAAAATCGTAGAAGCTCACAATATCAGTAAAAGCTATGGCGACCGCACGCTGCTGGACTCTTTTTCTTACAAATTTCGGAGAAAAGAACGCGTCGGCATCATCGGACCCAACGGCGCAGGAAAATCTACTTTGATAAAAATGCTGACAGGCGAACTCCAGCCCGACAGCGGAAAAGTCGTCATCGGAGATACCATTATTTTTGGTCATTACAACCAAGACGGTATCCAACTCAAAACAGATAAAAGAGTAATCGAAGTCATTCGTGACATAGCAGAATTTATACCCCTCGAAAAAGGACAAAAACTAACCGCCGTTGCCTTATTGGAGCGTTTTTTGTTCAGTCGGGAGCAACAGCAAGTCTATGTATCGCAGCTCAGTGGTGGCGAGCGGCGGAGGCTGTATATGCTCACGGTACTGATGAAAAACCCTAATTTTTTGATTCTCGATGAGCCAACAAATGACTTGGATATATTGACACTCAACGTATTAGAGGATTTTTTGGTGGATTATCCCGGCTGCTTGCTCATCGTGACGCACGACCGTTATTTTATGGACAAACTCGTGGAACATCTTTTTGTTTTTGAAGAAAAAGGTCAGATTCGGGACTTCAATGGCACATATTCGGACTATCGGGAGTTTCTCAAAATACAAGAATTGGCAGAGCGTGAAAAAAGCCGCGAAGCCGACAAAAAGCCCGTCGCAGCAGCCGTTGTAAAAGAAGTGGAAAATGCCAAACAACTTTCGCAAGATGAAAAAAAAGAATTAAAACGTTTAGAACGTGACATAGAGAAATTTGAGTCACAAAAAAAGGAAATTACTAAAAAATTCGACAATCCCAATCTTTCTCCTGACGATATTATGCGCTTGAGCAAGGAGCTTGGCGAACTACAAAACGCAATAGAAGAAAAAGAAATCCGTTGGCTCGAACTCGCAGAATAGTACCAGTTTGTGAAGTTTCTTTTTGCTTCTTTTAGGTCGAAAGTTAAAGAATTGTTAAAGCACTGTGCGGCTTTAAACCAAAGTATTTGCGTGCAGTCTTATTAGCATATTTTCTTTAAGGAATGAGGAAAAAATAAGGTACTTAATTTTTTCCAATCAATTCAAACAATAACAAGGCATTTTTAAGGCGCAACGCAGGGCGTTGTAACGAAAAAGTAACGCAGTGATTGTTTGTAATTTAGCAGAAAAAATGAGTAGTTTATTTTAGATACATTACTAACTTTTTAAATTAAAAATAATTATGACATTCAAAACCATCATTATCAGTGCATTAGTGGTAGGAAGCGCGACGCTCGCAGAAGCTCAAACAGCTACGCCCAAGATTGACCGCCGCCAAGAAAACCAAGAAAGACGAATCGACAAAGGAGTTCAGTCAGGAGCTTTGACTCCCAGAGAAGCAGGCAGATTAGATGCGCGCGAAGCAAAAATCGAGCAAGACAGAGCAGCCGCAAAATCTGACGGAGTCGTGACAGGAGCTGAACGCAGAAAGCTCAAAAGAGAAGAAAATCGCGCAAGCAAAGCGATTTATAAACAAAAACACGACGCACAACACAACTAATTTTTAGAAAAAATAGTACAGCGTGTAATTGAGGTTGGGAGTGATAGCAAAGCCGCTATTACTCCCAATTTTTTTTGTTGAGGTCTATTTTTTGCTCGTAAATACGGACAGTTTCAACAATTTTTTGGAGTACTTTTTTCGTTTCGTCTGGCGAGTTGCCGCCCGTAGTCAAGCCGTACAAACTCAACACATATTTGCCGCAGACAATGGAGCAATAATCTTCGCGGACGATTGTTTTAGGGGTTTTGGCGACTTCTTTCTGTAGGTTAGGCGGCGTAAAAAACCAATACACAAAAGATTTTCCCAATTTCGTAGTGCCGTCTGATGTTTCTACCTCTAATTTTTTAGTCGCTGTCACATTTTGGATAAATTCTATTTCTTCTTGCTGAAAACTATGGAGCAAGGAAATGTCCGTTTCTCCTTTTTTGAAATACGTTTTTTTCTCCAACGGCTGCGCCAAAAGCTGTACCACTATTCTGCCGTCTATCACATAAGTCGGCGCGTCCGCTTTGCGCGACTTTACATTTTCGCTTTCGATGCGCACAGAAAACGTACTTTCTGGCTCATTAAAAATTTCTACGTAGCCTTTTTCCGTCCGCACACTGCCGCTTTGATAGTTTTCTTCACGGATAATTTTGCCACTTTCGTACTCCCGAACTCCTATCAACTGACCGTTGCGCGCCCAGTTGCGAAGCGTTCCGTTTTCTTTATCTTCCAGAAAATTTCCCTCCGATTTTTTCAAACCCATCTCGTACCACTCTGTCACAAGTCCGTTTCTTTTTCCATTTTTAAATTCGCTTTCCATGCGAAGCTGTCCGTTGTCATACCATTGTTGGAGCGTTCCTTGCACCAATCCGTCCGTATAAACTGCTTTTTGGTCGGGCTTTCCGTTGGCGTGCCACCAAAGTTGTTCGCCTTGCTCACGCCCTTGTTTGAAATTTCCCTCCGACTTTTTTTTGCCGTTTGGGTGCCATTCGGTGCAAATACCTTCTGCCTTTCCGTCCAAATTATTGACTTGCAATTTCTTTTTGCCCGAGTCGTGCCACTGCAATTCAGGTCCATTTTTGATGCCTTTTTGGTAACTTACTTCGCTCGATTTTACGCCCGTCCGCGAATATTCTCGCACTACGCCGTCTATTTTTCCAGCTTTTATCGGTACTTCGGATACTTTCGTTCCGTCTGGATATTCTTCTGTCGCCAAACCCTCGAAAGGAGTTGGCGTGTTGGGAACAAAAAAAAGACCCTTTATTTGGTCCAAACTTTGCAGCGAAACTTTCTTTTGCGCCAGCATTACCTGATTGGCACAAAAAAATAATATACTAAAAAAAAAAATATGTATTTGCTTCATAAAAATTTTTAATTCCAAAAAAAATTACCAAGTCGGACAATCCAAGCTGCCAAAATAATAGACTAAACCGATGCTCGAAAATACATAGGTATCTTTGTTTTGGCTGTTGCCGCGCTGCCGACCAGTCTGCCCAAGTTTTTTGCCTTCGGCATCGAGAAGGGAGCGGTCGGAAAGCTCTACGGCAACTTTGCCGCGCAGCTTTTGTAAGTCCGCCGAGTTGGGATAAGAGCCGCTCACATCGTCCAAGTAATCGCTAAAAAGCTTGCGCGCACTGACCTCAAAGTTCAGGCTCCAGACGGGCGTAAGGTCGATTTTGAAGCCGCCGCCGTACGCCAAAGCGAGTAAAGTAGAGTAATATTCTTCGCCGCGAAACTGTCCTTCCGTCCCCAACGGACGCAGTTCGACCCATTTGCCGTTGTATTTTGTTTCGGGATTAAAATTATAAACAGACAGCCCGCCGAACAGATACGGCGTAAAAAACTCGTCCGAACTACCGTGTCGATAAGGTAAAAAGTTGAACTCAAACTGCGCGGTGGCATCAATAATTTTACTGCGAAAGCTCAAATTTCGTCGTTTCTCGAAGGCGTTGGAAGAGTTGGCATCGTCGGCACTGACGGAGCCGTAGCCAGCCGAAAATTTGAGGCAAAGCCGCTCGTTGTAGTTGTAGCGCGCCACGCCGCCGACGGCGAGTCCGGGGCGGCTGATGTCAAAGCTGGTATTGAGGTCGCCAAAATAATGCGATGTGCCGACCCAACCGCCGACTTCCCAACCGCGCTGGGCGCAGGCGACCGTTGCAATTAGGCTGAAGCAAAGAAGAAATCCAATATTTTTTATCATTTTTTAAAATTATAGTTGTTCAATTAGTTTTTACGCAAAAATCAGTGTTTGGGTTGTGTGTGAAAATAAAATAGCTCGTAAGGCAATACCACACAACACGCGGGATTTCGATATTCGATATTCCTTGTTCTTTATTCGATATTTGTCTTTTATTACTTCTTTCAAAAACCCCTTATCTCCAACTTCAGCCGCTCTAAAATCTCGACTACGGCAGGACAAATTTTTGTGTTTTCGAGCGTCTTGGCGAACAGTTGCGTGATTTTCTTTCGGTCGGTGTGCGGATATCCGCTGCAAGCTTTTGGGCGTACGTCGTAGATGCCACAATAATTGTCTGCGCCCAAAAATGGACAGGGGGCGACGTGCAGCACGTAGTCGTTTTCGTCGTCGAGGTACAGATATTTTTCTACAAATTCGGAGGGGCGCATCTGAAAGTGCCGCGCAATGCGTTCAATATCTTTATCCAAAAAAATTGGACTGGTAGTTTTGCAGCAGTTGGCGCACGTCAGGCAGTCGGTTTTTGCAAAAACTATTTCGTGGTGGCGAGCGAACCGCTCGTCCAAATCCTTAATTTTTTTGTCTTTCAACCGTTTCAAAAAACGCTTATGGTCGTCGTATTCGCTTGCCATCGTTTTTTTGGGTTTAAGGTCGTGGCGGCTTGACGAGCCAACGTTCTTGGAGCGTTGGGCATTGTGTGAGCCAGTTTTTGTCAATTTCGATGTAGGTGCTGCTGATTTTGCTCGCCACCCAGTTGCTGATGACGAGTGTTTTCTTTTGCTCCAAAGCGGCACTTTGTATTTTCGAGTAGTCTGTTTTTAGGCTTGCCTTGTGTGGGTCGGTGCGACTTTGGAGGCGGACGAGGCGAAAGTACGTTTCGCCAGTTGTATTGGTAAAAGCGATAGCACCTGTGGTTTTTCCCGTCGGCATCGTATCGACGGCGAAAAATATGCCCGGGTCGAGGTCGGAGGTTTCAAAAAAAGTAGTGCCATTGGCTCGATTGACCATTCGTCCGTCGTTGTTGTAGCTCGGCGTATTTTTGTCGGAGTAGAGCTTGACGGCTTGCGAAAACGGCATGGAATCTTTCAGAATAAGGCGGCTCACGCTGTCCATTTTTGTGCGCGCCAGCTCGACATCTTCCTCCGTAATCTTGGGTTTGACGAGGATATGTCGGGTGTGGATAGAGTTGCCGCGTCGCTCTAAAAGCTGGATAATGTGGTAGCCAAATTCGGACTCGAAGACCGATGATATTTCGTTTTTTTCGAGTTTGAAGGCTGCGGCTTCAAAGGCGGCTACGAATTTTCCGCGCTTCGCCCAACCCAAGTCGCCGCCCGTGCGTGCCGAACCCGGGTCTTCGGAGTAATTTTCTGCCAATGCTGCAAAATCTTGATTGCTTTCCACGATTTGTTTCCGAATATCCTCCACTTTGTCGCGGGCGATTTTTTTCTGCTCTTCGCTCACTTTCGGGAGGTACAGCACTTCGCTGACCTCTACCTCCGAGTTGAAATAAGGCAGACTGTCCACAGGGATTCGGTCGTAAAATATTTTTACATCGGCAGGCGTAACCAGCACGTCCGACATCAGTTTGCCGCGCATACGGTCGGTTAGGATTTGATTTTTCATGTCCGTCCGCAATTCGTCTTTGAGCTGCCCAACGGACTGACCGTAGAAGGCTTCCAGCTGCGTCACGTCGTTGTTCATGTAAGAGAGAATCGTTTCGAACCGAGCGTCCATTTGACTTTCTACTTCCTCGTCGGTCACTTTTATACTGTCCAATTTGGCTTGATTGACGAGCAGTTTTTGAGTCATCAGATTTTCGAGAATAATACACTTTGCGTCTGGTGGCAGGCTGCCTTTGTTGTCTTCGCTGATCTTGGCGAACTGACCTTCTACGTCCGAAAGTAACAAAATCTCGCTACCAACTTGGCTGATGACTTTGTCCAGAATGACCTGCGAAAAAGTATTCAACGAACTGAACATTGCGAATGTATAAATAAATATTTTCGTCAATAAGTTATTTTTCATATTTATTTTTTTGCTTGAATGAAAAGATACGAGCGGCATTTGATTTGTTTTTTCGGCTTCTAAAAAATTTCTATATTTTTGGCTTCCAACTCTTTTTGATAAAGTTCGGTCACTTTGCTTTCGAGTAATTTTTGTTTTCGTCTGTGCAAGATGTATTTCACGGCTTGGTCTTGTATGTAAGAGAACGGTGCAATTTCTTTTTTATTGACTGTTTCCAAAACTTTAAAGAAATATTGATAGCGTGCGTCTTTGAGCGTCAGTTCGTTGCGGGGGATATTTTCGACGCTGATAGTTCCCGTCGGGAGGGCGGCGGAGAGGTCTTCTACCCTGTACCAAGCCTTTTCGTCGAGCATATATATTTTGGCGTGTTTGCCGCAATATTCTACCAATTTTCTAAAATTTCCCTCCGCTTTGATGTGGTTCCACCAGTCTATCATATCGTCCAAACCGCCTGCATTGCGCAGCACTTTGACGAGGTAGCATCTGATAATCGGCGTTTCGAGCTGGTACTGGTCTTTATTTTTTTGATAAAATTCGTCGAGTTCGCGGGGCGTAATCGTGGAGTCCAACGAAGTTTCGACCAATGTTTTTTCGTAATTGCTGCGAATGAGTGATGCCCGATAGTCGCGCACGAGTTTGTCAATATTGAGGTCTTTAGGAATATTTTTTTCAGCTTCGTGCATCAAAATATTTTCGTGCGCCCAACGCTCCACGAAGGCGTTGATGATTTGGACGCTGTCCTCACGGGTCGAGCCTTCTGCAAACATCTCGTCCAACTCGGACTGGTACAAGGGTTTGCCGTACACTTTTGCAAGTGTGCGGTCGTTTTTGTGTACTTCTTCGGTAGGGCTGCAGGCGGCTGCGCAGGCTACTAAAAAAGCAACAATTATGACGTATTCGATGCGTGGGTGCATAATTTTTTTACCATTCCTTAAAGTCCGAATTTATAAATACTTCGATTTATAAATTCGGACTTTTAATTTTCTATCGTGCTGACGCTGTTTTTTATTTCCGCACCAATCCGTCCAATACTTCTTTATTGACGACGACGGGATAGGTTTTTTGCAGTTCTTCCATCCATTTTTTTTCTAAAAAATCTTGATAGTCTGCTACGGCGTAGCCGCGTGCTTCTGCCAAACTTTTAGCTCCGGCAGGAAAAACCTTTTCTATTTTGAAAAAATTAAGCGTTTTGTTGCGTTTGTCGCCTTCGATACCACTCAATTCGCCTTCTTTCCACTTCAAAACGTCCAATACTTTGTTTTTGCCACGCTCAAAAGTGCGTTCTTGTGAGTTCGTGATGAGCGGGTCTTTGTCTTTTTCATTGAATTTTGCCAACACTTTATCCGCAGGGTTTTTAGTCACATAATCGCGAATTTCTTGCATTTTAGCCACATTTTCCTCTTTGACAGTATAAATCGTGACGGTGGCGCGCTCTTCCCAATTATATTTTCCTTTTTGTTGGTCAAAAAACTTCGTCAGCCCGACTGTATCTTGCGAAGCCTTGTCCCAAACCGCTTGTTTGGTCGCTTCAAACAATAAAATACCTTCTTCGTATTCTCTCATCAACGCCTTGAACTCTGGATATTTTGCCTCCAACTGTGTTTCTTCGTATTTCATGCAGCTTTCGTCCATAAAATCCTTGTGGAGTTGGCTCACCGCTTGCTCTAATACCGTATTTTTGCTCAACATAATGCGCTTGCGCGACGAGCGGTCGAGAAATTCCTCGAAATCACCCAGCGTGAATTTTACTTTTCCGTTGTTGAGCGTGAATAAAGTTTGGGTAGATTTTTTTTCTGGCGCGTGCCACTTGTGGGACAAAAATTCTTCGGCGTTGAGCGTCTTCGTAAAGTTTTGAAGTACGTCGGGATTTTGTAGCAAATTGCCTTCTCGGCGGATTCTGTCCACCATCGCTGTTTTTGCCAAGTCGAAGCGGCTGTCTTTTTGCAAACGTGGTTTCAGACGGCGTTTTGCAAGTTCGTAAGTGTCCACTGTCTTGCGGCTTACTCGTTTGATGAGGTGAAAACCTGCCGAAGTTTCTACGATTGGCGAGTATTCGCCGTCCTTTGTCAAGCCAAAAGATGCGTCTTCAAAGGCTGGTTCGTAGCGGCTGATACCAAAAAAACCTACATATCCGCCTTTGCCTGCCGAGCCTTTATCCTCCGAAAATTGCTTCGCTAATTCGCCGAAATCTCCGTTGTTTTTCAACAGTCTGTATAGGCTGTCAATTTTTGCTCTGCCTTCTGCGTCGGTGCGTTCTTTGTTTTTGCGTATCAAAATGTGCGACACTTCTACCTCGCCTCGCGCGTCGCGGAAAGCATTGGTTTTTACGATGTGATAGCCCATATCGGAGCGTACAATCGTTGGAAATACTTTTCCTGCTGCCGACGTGTAAGCGGCGGTTTCTAAACTGTAAAAGCCGCTCGGGAAGGGTGCTACGAGGTAGCCTATTGTGCCGCCGTTGTCCTTCGCAGATTTATCGTCAGAAAACTCTTTTGCGACTGCGTCGAATGACGCGCCGCCGTCCAATTTTTTCTTTGCTTCCACCGCTTTGTTGTAGGCGATAAGCGTGTCGGCAGGAACTGCATTGCGGTCGGCGACAAAAAATATGTGGCTCACGCTCACGTCTTTGAGCGAGCGTTGGTAGGCTTCGTCAATCAGTTTGTCGGTTACTTCCTTGTCTATCAGGTAGGAGTTGGCGAGTTGCTGGCGGTAGCCGTCGAGTTCGCGCTGGAGGGTCTGGACGGTATCCAATCGCATAGCTTTGGCGCGTTGGACTTTAATCTTAAATTTGGTGTAGAGGTCGAGATATTCTTCCAAAGATTTTTTGGAAAAATCCGCTTTTTCTCCGTTTGTTTTTCCGTAAATGTATTTGAACTCGGCGGCTTTTACTGGACTGCCGGCTACTGAAAAAAGTACGGCATCGTCGCCATTTTTTTGCGCTTGCGCGGCTGTCACTTGGGCAAGCACGAGCAAAGCTGCTGCCAAGAGTTTAGTTAGGTTCTTACTCATCTGTTTGTATTTGTTGTCGTGAATGATTTTATATTTTTTTTAAAAACGACACAAAAATACGGTTTTTTTTAGATTTTTTGAGTTGGGTAATCAATTATTTTGTGTCTAATTTATTTTGTGCCTAAATTTTTATTTTTCAACTCGCATCTGTGTCCATTTTCTGTTCTTCCAAAGTGCTAAAAAATCCTCTGTGAAAAACAATAATACACGCCACGCCGACCGAAATAGACGCATCAGCGAGGTTGAAAACAGGGCGAAAAAACAGGTAGGGTTCGCCGCCCCAGAAGGGCAACCACGACGGAAAGTTGCCTTGCAACAAAGGGAAATACAACATATCCACTACTTTGCCGTGCAAAAAATTGGCGTAGCCGCCTTCGATTGGAAAAAGCTGCGCCAAGCCACCATGAAACGGGGATTCTGAAAACACCATACCGTAAAATGCGCTGTCAATGATGTTGCCGATGGCACCTGCCAACACAAGTCCGAAACTCAATAAAAGCGCGCTGGGGGCGTTGAGTCGGACTAATTTTTCGATATAAGCGCACAAAAAAACGACCGCTACGATGCGGAAAAGGCTGAGTGCGAGCTTGCCGTAGTCGCCGCCCAGCGTGAGTCCGAAAGCCATACCGGGATTTTCGACGAAATGAATCAAAGACCACGACTGTCCGAGTAGGCGTATTTCTTCGCCGTATTCCATGTGTGTTTTTACCCATATTTTGAGGGTTTGGTCAAGTGCCAGCACCAAAAAAATGAGTATAAAGACGAATATTCTTTTCTTATTCAAAATAATAAATGATTTTTTTTCAGCAATAAAAGACAGTCAGCAAGGCGCAAATATACGACATCAAGTTGCCAAAACGCTGGAAGGAGAAATTTATTTTAACAAAAAGTCTAAAACCGTTTTTGTAAAAAGGAGAGGAGCTTCGGCGTGTACCCAATGTCCAGCGTCTGGAACGGTAAAAAACTCCGCTCGTGGAAATTTTATTTTTATCAAATCCATGTCATCATCTTGCAAATATTTTGAGTTTCCACCCCGAATAAAAAGGGTTCTTTTGTCAAAAGTTTCGCCTGCTGCGCCTACGCCGCCCATGATGAGCGGATAGTTGCGATGTAAGCTGTGGAGATTGAGTTTCCACTCAAAAAATTCGTCCGTTTCGTCGTCCCGAGAAAGGTTTTTGAGTATAAATTGCAGTTCGGCTTTGTTGTGGATTCGCTCTGCGAGGAACGCTTCGGCTTCTTTTCGGTTTTTCGTGGCTTTCAAGTTGAGAGCGAGCATCGCCTCGAAATAGGCTTCGTGACCGCCGTTGTAGGCGCGTGGCGCAATGTCCACTACGGTCAGCGTAGTCGCCAAGTCTGGATTGCGAAGGGCAAAGTGCATTGCGGTTTTGCCGCCCATAGAGTGACCGATGAGGTGCGCGCCGTCGTACATCCAGTGGCTCTCCATAAAATGCTGCACATCGGCTGCCAAAACATCGTAATTGAACTCCTCCGAGTGTGGAGATTTGCCGTGATTGCGGAGGTCGAGGATATAGACGGTAAAGTGTTCCGCCAGTTTTTTGGCAATGCTTTGCCAGTTGTCGAGCATTCCGAACAATCCGTGTAAAATAACGACTGGCTCGCCTTGCCCAAATTCTTTAAAGTTCAGTTCCATTTTTTATTTTTCATTCACGACACTGCCGCTTCGAGCAGCGTCAGCGTCCGATTTTGAGTGTCCAAGCGCGCCTGAATACCGACTGGGAGCAGGCATTGGTGTTTGATATGCCCAAAAGACAGACCGTACACAATCGGGACGTTGAGGCTGCCCAAGCGGTCGCGCAGCACTTCCATCAGCGAAAAAGAATCTTCGTTGGCATCGGGTTCGCATTTGTGGAACACGCCGAGCGCAATTCCCTTCGCTTTTTGAAGCTCTCCTGCCGCCAGCAGTTGTGTCAGCATTCGGTCAATCCGATACGGTTTTTCTTCGATGTCCTCCATGAATACCAGACTGTCGCGCAGCCACCACTCGTAGTCCGTACCCGTGAGGGAGGCGAGCAGGGACAGATTGCCGCCCATCAGCCGCCCTTCGGCAACGCCTTGATTGATGATTTCTGTCGTATAGCCCGACTCGGACTCTGCCATGAGCGCAATCGTATATTCGGGAGAAGGGTGCATCAGGACGTTTTTGAGGTGCTGAATGGTGTAATCCGACCAGTCGGCAGCAGCGATTTGCCCATGAAAACCAACCATTCCAGTTTTTATGAAAATAGCTTGGTGCAACGCCGTAATATCGCTGTACCCAATGAGTGGTTTGGGATTTTTTTTGATGAGTTTGTAATCCAACAGATGCAGCAGCCTCGTCACGCCGTAGCCACCGCGCACGCACCAGATACCGCGCACTTCAGGGTCTGAAAACATCGCGTGAATGTCTTCCACGCGTCGCAGTTCGGAGCCAGCAAGGTAGCCGTATTTGTCTAAAATATGTCGCCCCATTTTTACTTTGAAACCCAAACTTTGGATATTAGCTACCGCTTTTTGCACCCGAATATCGGTAATATTTCCGGCTGGCGCAATAAGTCCAATCGTATCTCCTTCGCACAATCGTTGGGGCTTTATGGGGGCGATGAACGGGGGTTGGTCGGGTTTTTTGCCCAAAAAATTAGGCATTTGCGTCAGCACCGCCGAGCCGAGTATATTTTGTGTGAAATGCCGTCTTGTCATTCTTTTTGATGATTGGGAGATAAGGAATATGTCTAAAATAAATTACCTTATTTTACCAATTTAGCCGCTATAGTTTTTCCACGATTGTCGCTGATTTGCAACACATAAACGCCATGCGGCAGGTTGGGTGTTGGGAGTTCGGTGCGCTGTGCGTCGGAGTTTATCCACATTTTTTGTTGCGCTATCAGCTCTCCGTTGAGTGCGTACAAGGCGGCGCGGTATTCTCCATTTTCTGCGTTGTGGAGGGCATAAAAAATGGCATGGTCGGAAGTGATTGGATTTTCGAGAATCGAGAGTGCGAAAGTTGCTTGCTGCAAATCCTCTGCGGCAGTTGTTTTTTCTGTCACTACGAGTTTTGTGAAGTTAGCTCCGTCGCCACCGCTTCCGCCATCGCCGTTCACGCCGCAGCCTGCCGAGTAGAAGGTAATTGCGCCCTTTCCTGCTGCGGGTGCTTTCCAACTCACGGTAAAAACGTTGCTGACGCTGGGCGTTTTTTGCTCTGCGTAGCTTCGTCCGCCGTTGGCGGTCGAAATGCGGGTGTTGGTGGCTGGATTGGACCAGCCATTGACGCTCACGTTGCCTGTGTTGATGAGAGAAAGTAGCTGAAAACCGTACTTGGTGGGGTTGCCTGTAACCTTATTGACGGTCGCTCGGGCGGTATAATTTTTGTTGGGAATGTACTGTGTGACGGCGTTGTTCAAAGAGTCGAGCAATTCTACGCCTATCGTTACCTGAATCCCTGCTGCTGAACCTACGCCGTGGCAGCCCTGACAGGTTTTTGGGTTTCCGCCCGACACTTCGTCGCCCGGCGCGCCCGTGTTGCCTGCGTTGGAGGAGGCTGCTCGCCCGCCACTGTTGCCCAAAAAAAGTACTGCGGCAAACGCAGCGATAGAGAGTGTGTAGATAAATTTTGAGTTCATAATTTTTTTTTATTTTGATTGAATGGTGGTTTTAGTGTCAAACAACAAATATCGAACAAGGAACAACAAATATCGAATATCGAACAAGGAACAACAAATATCGAGTAAGGAACAACAAATATCGAATATCGAATATTGAACAAAGAACGCCGAATATCGAGTAAGGAACAACAAATATCGAATGTCGAATATTGAACAAAGAACGCCGAATATTGAATGATAAAATCTAATTCGTTTTGATGCAAACTATCTTTGGTCAGATATTTAGACCGTAAAAATAGTAAAAAGTTGTATTGTGTCCAAATTATTTTTTGGCATATAAATAACCTGCTTCTGGATTTTTGCCCGCCACACCTCGAAAATAATCTTCCAAAACGGCAAAGTCCGCAGCTTGGTCGTCGGTGGTGTAGAAAGGTGTTCGAAATTCGACGTGTTTATTTCCCCAATCAAATTTACAAAAAATAATTGGAATATTTGCGCCTTTGGCGATGTAATAAAAACCGGTTTTGAGTTTTTCTACTTTTTTTCGAGTGCCTTCGGGAGAAATGCAAACGGCAAATTTTTCTTTTTTATTAAAAATCGTGACTACCGAATCTACAAAATTGGTGCTTCGACCGCGCTCTACGGGGTAGCCGCCCAACCAACGAAAAAAAAAGCCAAAAGGGAATCTGAAAAGCCCACTTTTTGCCAAAAAAACAACCCGCCGCCGCAGCATACTCCGCGTCAAAACGCCTATCGGAAAATCCCAATTCGAGGTGTGCGGAAGTACGATAATGATAAATTTGTCGAGCGTCTGCGTGGGAAACAAAATATCAACTTTCCAACCGAACAGCTGCATAATGAAAGAACTGACTCTGTGCATAATTTTTTTTCTATCGAAATTGTACTAAAAAATCTTTTATTTGTTGGTCAAAAATCGCGCCTTCGCCGAAATGAAACGCCACCTGAATCGGCAACACAAATACTGGCAGTCGATGTTGGAGCAAAAAATCTCTGTGTGCTTCGAGCCGCGTAGCATCTTTTTCGGTCGTCACTATGACGACTGTTTTGTCTTTTGCTTCGTTTTTTAATCGCTCGAAGTTCGTTTTCAAATCCTCCATTTCCTGCTGCTCAAAAAAATGGTGGTCTGCATATTCGAGTGTATGAACGGTATTTGCCTGCTTTTGAAGGTATTTTTTTAAATAATCGGTCTTTGCGATGCCACTCAACAGCAATATTTCGATGCCCTCACCGAGCGAAAAAGTATGTTGCGGCGCAAAAAGATAATACAACGTGCCGTAGTCGAAATACGAAAAATACAACTTCTGGTGCAAATATGGTTTAATTTTGGCACTAATTTTTTCTTTTTCCCCTACACTAAAATTGGTAGGACATTTCGTGACAACCACAATATCCGCCCGCCGATAAGCCGCTCGCCACTCCCGAAGCCTGCCCGAAGGCAACAAATAATCGTCCGTAAATAGGTGATTGTGGTCGCTGAGTAAAATATTGAGTGCGGGCGTGATAGCTCGATGTTGGAAGGCGTCGTCTAATATAATCGTCTGCAAGTCAGGTTGTTGCATCAACATTCGTGGGATTGCGAAAGCTCGACTTTCGCCAACGGCGACCATCACGTCGGGATTTTTTCGTTTGAGTTGCAGCGGTTCGTCGCCTGCTTGCTGTGCCGTCAGATGAGCTTGGACGATTAAAAACCCCTCCGTTTTGCGCCCATAGCCGCGACTCAACGTACCTACATTGATGTAATCTTTGAGCAATCGGACAAGATACTCAGTGTGCGGCGTTTTTCCCGTTCCGCCCGTAGAAAGATTGCCGACCGAGATAGTCGGCACGTCAAACTGTACGGATTTCAAAAATCCCAGCCGATACGCGGCATTGCGCAAGCCAACCAGCGAGCCATACAGCAAAGAAAACGGCGCGAGTATGATTTTTATGACAAGCTCTTGCATGAATTATTTTTAGGACACTCCAAAGTAAATGATTTGCAAAAGTAGAAAAAAAGATGTTATTTTAGACATTTTAGAAAGGCTTTTGCATTTTCGAGCCACTTCCTTTTGTTTGTTTGATGAGGTTGAAAATATTTCGTCTAATAAAAAAAATCGTAGCTTACCGTGTCGTGCGGAATCGTGTAGATGCTGTCTTTGACTGGGGTAAACATTCCCATTTTAGCCCCTCCATACCCAAACTGAATGTATTTCCCACCTACGCATTGATGAATCATTGTAGTATCAACATACTTTCCTGATAGCTGTATAGAGGTACCATTTCCTTTAACATCGTTGCTAAAAAATCTAAATTCATCCATTTCGTTGAGTGAGTGGATATTTTTGATGTGCATTTTTATCCATGCTTCGGGAGCCATCGAAAAATTGACAACGCTTTGCCCTCTTTTATCGCCCAAGCCAAACAAGCCCGGCACTGGCAAAAAGTATTCATCGTAGTAGCGCGGTCCGCTAAAAAAGCTCAAATAAAAAGACGTAATAGCAGTATCAGGAAATGTGAAACTAAAATTTCCCTCCATGTCAGTAGAGGCAGAGCCTACTGTTACTCTTTTGGGTATGCACAAAAAACAGGTTTCTATACTTTTGGACAGCACTACC
>JAYUHK010000107.1:0-16808 GCA_043767025.1 Saprospiraceae bacterium
ACGGGATTTTTAAGCAAAAACTTTAGAATTTATACAGAGCACTTGATTTTTTTGGTTACTTTTTTCATCAAGGAAAAAAGTGACAAAAACCAAGTAAATAGCTACAAAGCTAAATTCAGAAGAGTCAATTTAAAAATCTTGCGTAAAATCAGTTACTAAATTATGTGTCAAATAATCCATGTCACGAATAAGCAAATAATTTTACAATTTGGCAGCGACTACACAAGTCAATTTTTGTTCTTTTACCGTGCCGTCCGCCGCAGTAATTTGTAGGTGCAAGATATAAATTCCGATGCGCGCTTTCGAGCCAGAGTCCAAATCTCCGTCCCAACGGAGGCTGCCTTGCGTGGCGAGTAGTTCGTTTTTGAGCAGACTTTTTACCAAGCGTCCGTTGCTATCAAAAATCCGTACCGAAGCCAGATAACCAGACTTATCTGTTTGATAATCAAGGGATAAAAAATCTTCGTAGCCGTCGCCGTCGGGCGAAAAAACATCTTTCGCAAGCGAAAAAATATCAGTTCCAGAAGAAGCGGACGGCTTCAAATACTGCGAATTTTGGTACGTCGGCGTAGCGTAGCCTACCGAAGCGGCGGCGGATTGCCAGTTGTTTTTGTCATTGGTAGGGAGCGACGGATTGATGCGCTCAAGCGAAACTCCATTCTTGTCAGAAAGCAGTGCATTGTGCCAAGATTCGTCATAATCGAGGGAATCTATGATATTGATATTAAAAATTCCCGATGTAAACAGTGTCACATTTCCGGCTTTATCGTCCAAAGTTGGGAGGGCATTTTCTAAAAGTGCTGTTGGATTTTTTACAAAAAATGAATTTTTAGTGGTCACAACTTTCGGAGTAAGCGCAATATATTCATTCGGAAAAAGCAAATAATTCGCAGAAATGGGTTGAATACTTTGGTTGCCGTTGGCGAAATTCCCGATTCTCAATTCACTGACGTTCACGACTTTGTTGGAGCGATTGTAAAGCTCCACAAAATCCACGCCACCCGTCGGCGCATTGAATAAAACTTCGTTGATGATAACGTCTTTTGCGGTCGGCGTTTGCGGTATCGCCAGTCGAAGCGTCGTATTTTGCAAAAGTGCGTTGCCTGCACAGTCTTTGATGCCGACTTTGGCAGTGAACGTATAAATCACATTTGCCTGCAACGGACTTTGTAAAATTAACTTAACTTGCTTATTATCAGCGTTTTGTAAAGCCGCAGACAACACAGCGATACCGTCAGAAATGGTATAATTAGAAGCTGTAGAAGCCGTATTTGCGTCCAAACCTTCATCAAAAGTCACCAAAATTTCGGTACTCGAATTTGGAAAAACCAACGACAAGTTAGGCGATTTGGTATCATTTTCTAATTTGAGAACTGAATTTGCGAAGCCGGGCGTGCCGCCGTTTGGATTGCTGCAAGCCGACCAGTTGCTGCTGCTGTTGTCGCAGGGCGCGGACGGATTGATGCGCTCCAAAGACCAGCCACCAGCCGCTTTTTGGGTATTTTGATACCAAGAAATATCGTAAGTGACCGCATCTACAACGTCCCCGTTGGGCGCAATCAAACTAATATCGTCGCCGTCGTTGCTGAACGAAATGAGCGAAGCAACGCTCAAAGTGTCTATTGCAGCGAATTTTATATTTGGTTGATTCTCAAATATTGCCAAATATTGTTTTGGTTGCAACGCGTAGTACGGTAGCGTGGTGCGCGTTACATTCCCGTTAGAAAGCTGGAAACCACTCAAATTAATTGTTTTGTTGCTCCGATTATAAATTTCGATGTATTCGACGGCGGGCAAAGAACCTATCGTGGGAGTTGGGTCTGCCATAATTTCATTGATGAGAAGGTCGTAGCGGTCGGCATTTTGAAAACTGATGTAAGAAAAATTAGTGGTTTGAGCAGCCAAACTCACGTTTCCTACGGTATCTTTTGCGTTGGTGACGGTCAAAATATACTGATTGCTCGGAAGCGGATTCTGTAAAGTCAGGTGCAAAATATTCTTATTCACAGCGTCCAAAGCGGCGGCGGCGGGCGCGCCGATTCCCTGATTGATAGAAAAATTATTTTTGTTGGAGGCAAAATTATTATCTAATTTTTCATTGAATGTGACATCTAATAAACTGGCATTTGCTACGGTTGCACCCAACAAAACGGGCGGCTGCGAGTCCGGCAAAAGCGAAGAAATCTTTATGTCGTCGAAGAAAAATTTGTCTTTGTTGCCCGAAGTATATTTGCACCAAAAGCCAAAAATTTGTGCGTCCGCACTTTTGTGAATATTGTCAGTTGCCGAAGCCTCCAAAGTCAGATTATTTCCGCCCGAATAATCCGTAAAAATATTCCAAACTCCTGAAAATGTGCGAGTTACGCGTATTTTAGCTTTTATGGAAGCCGAAAAACCTTGTGTGCAAGCAGCTACTTTTGTGATAGTTCCGTTGGCATCTTGCCGAAAAAGTTTGAGCGTATCGGCGTTGGTTTCGCCCAACTCCAAGTAGTAGGCGTTGGAGTTGGCGAGCGTATTTTGGTCGGCTTGCAGATAGATTCTTACCTGATTGGAGGTGGACGGAGCGAAGCCCAACCGGAGGTAAAAATCCCAAATAACACTGTCTGGAAAATTGACAAAAGTGTAAATTTGTGACGTGTCAGAACTTCCCGACGGCAACGGCGCAGGCGCATTGAGCTGCAATTCTTTGGCGGCATTGACTGTAAAATTGGCGGCATCTCCGAGCCAAACAGTGCCTGTGTTGAAATCTCCATCGGAAAAATCGTCTTGCAGCTGCGCACGAAGCGGAGCAGACGCAAAAAGGCAGACTAACAGTGTAAAATATAATTGTTTCATAGCCCTAAAAATACTACAAAACACAATACGGTAGTTGTTTTTTTAAATTAAAAAATTGATAAATATTTTAGACGTTGATTTTTTGGAATGAAGAAAAAATAAAGTAATTTGTTTATGGTGCGTTCTTATGGTTTTTTAGGCTAAATTTTTTGTTAAAAAAATACTTTGATATACCTAAAAGCAAAAAATATCGTTCCCAAATGTGTACTTTTGCCTTCGTTTTTTGAAAAAATTTTATGCAGAAACTAAAAATTGGGCTTTTTGGAGCAGGACATCTCGGCAAAATACACCTAAAATGTATTCAGCAAATACCGCAACTTGAATTAGTTGGTTTTTTTGACCCCAACGACGAGGCTGCCGAAGCCGTAGAAGCGACTTTCGGAATCCCGCGTTTTGGGGACGCTGACCAGCTTTTAGCTGCCGTAGATGCGGCGGACATCGTGACCCCGACGATTACGCATTTTGAACTGTTGGAGCGAGCCGTCCGCGCAGGCAAGCATATTTTTGTCGAAAAACCCGTTACAAATACGGTAGAGGAAGGGAAAAAAATTGTGGAACTATGTCACAATTCGCCAAAATTAATCGTTCAAGTCGGTCATGTGGAGCGTTTCAATCCCGCTTTTTTGGCAATCGGCGATATAGCTTTGCAGCCTATGTTTATCGAAGCGCACCGTTTGGCAACCTTCAATCCGCGCGGGACGGACGTGTCTGTGGTGCTGGATTTGATGATTCACGACTTGGATATTGTGTTGAGTTTGGTGCGGTCGCCGCTGCGGAGTGTGAGTGCGAGCGGTGTGGCGGTGGTCAGTCAGACTCCCGATATTTGCAACGCCAGATTGGAGTTTGAGAACGGCTGCGTAGCTAACTTGACCGCCAGCCGAATCAGCCTGAAACAGATGCGCAAAGTCCGATTTTTTCAGAAAGATGCTTATATCAGTCTTGATTTTTTGGACAAACAAGCCCAAATTATTCGACTATTCGACCCCGAAACGGCTGCTAAAATGCCGCCCGAAGCCAATCTCATGGAACTCGAAACGGCAGATGGCAGTACAAAAATGATACAGATACAAATGCCCGAAATCCAGCCGAGCAACGCTATAAAAATGGAGTTGGAAACATTCGCAGCCAGTATTTTGGACGGCGCGGAAGTGCGTGTGACACTCGAAGACGGGTTTCGTGCTTTGGAGCTTGCCCATCGCATCGTGGAGCAATTAGGCTAAAAAAACTCGAATGTCACAAAATACGACTAAAGCAAAAAATATGAAAACTATTTATTCAATTATTTTCGCAGCAATCCTGCTGACTTCGATGGTGTCTTGCACGAGCAAGGAGGCGCAAATCCCCGCCTACGTCCATATCCCAAAGATGACGCTGCAAGTTCGGAATGACCAAGAGGGCAGTGCGTCGAGTAAAATTACCGAAGCGTGGGTTTATATGGACAATAATTTTTTGGGCGGATATCCACTGCCCGCTACTTTTCCAGTCCTCGCTACAGGGAAGCACGAGTTCAGAATCTTTGCGGGCGTTCACGAAAACGGTATCCTCGCAGCACCCGTTTTGTATCCGTATTTTGCGCCCAACGTCTTTTCGTTGCAGCTTTCGCCCCAAAAAATAGATACCGTAAGCCCAGTTTTTTCTTACACCAGCACGACGAAATTCGCTTTTATCGAAAATTTTGAGAACGCCAGCCAACTGCTCCGCGACGACCGCGACCTCAACCTGAATACCAAAATAGTCGCCAGCACCGAAAATGTTTTTGAGGGCGTAAGGTCTGGCATGATTGCACTCGACACCGCCAATGCGTTTATAGAAGTGGCTACGATTGACGCTTACTCGGGCTTGCAGACACAGGGAGCTACGCAGGTTTGGGCGGAACTCAACTACTGGTCGGACGTAGATGTGCGCATCGGATTGGTTGGGTTAGATGCCGACGGCAACACGTTTCCCTACTACGATTTGAACCTGTTGGGCAAAAAAACGTGGGGAAAAGTTTATGTCAATTTTACGCGCCCTCTGGTAGCGTCCCAACTAAAAAGTTATAAATTTGCGCTTCGCGCAGGATTGCCGATTGATACCAATGGTAATTTTACGCAGCTGAATGGAAAAATATTTATTGACAATATTAAATTTTTGTATTTCTAAACCCTTTCTATTTTCCGCAGGCTCAACAAATAGCTATCAGAAACTAATAAATGACTAAACGACAACGCCAACGAGATATTTTGCTCTACGCATTCGCCGACTTTTTGATGGCGATGGCGGCGTGGGTCGTGTTTTTTATGTATAGAAAAAATGTGGAGGGCTTCGATTGGAAATGGGAAACCCTGCTGCACGACCAAAATTTTTACTTCGGCGTTTTCGTAATCCCTACAGGCTGGGTGCTGTTTTATTCTATCTTTGACGAATACCGCGACCTTTACCGAATGAGCCGACTTTCTGTGCTGACCAAAACGTTTTTTCTCACTTTTTTGGGAGTTACTTTTTTATTTTTTACACTCATTTTGGACGACTTCGTAAAGGGCTACCGAACTTATTACAAGTCATTTTTCGCCCTTTTTGCGTTTCACTTTTTGCTCACCGTCACGATGCGCATGATACTGCTCACGCGCGCCAGTAGGAGGCTCAAGTCGGGCTTGGTGACTTACAAAACACTCATCGTGGGCGGCAACGTAAACGCACTCGAACTCTACGAAGATATTGCGCAGCGCAAAAAAGCACTCGGCAATAATTTCGTGGGATTCATAGATACCAACGGACAAAGCACCAACGAACTCGCCGTACATCTGACCAAGCTCGGCAAAATAGAGAACCTCGAAAACGTCATTCGACAGCACGCCATCGAAGAAGTTATCATCGCTATCGAAACCTCCGAACACAACCGACTGCGTGATATTTTGAATATTTTATTTGATTTTGACGACAAAATACTCATCAAAATCATTCCCGATATGTACGATATTATGCTCGGAACGGTCAAAATGAACCACCTCTACGGAGCCGTCCTCATCGAAATCAAACAAGAAATGATGCCACATTGGCAGCGACTTTTCAAACGATTGGTGGACGTGGTAGCCAGCTTACTTTTTTTGCTGCTGCTTTCGCCGCTTTATGCGTTCATTATTTTTAGGGTAAAATTATCGTCGTCGGGACCTATTTTTTTCGTCCAAGAACGCATCGGACTGAATGGACGACCGTTCAAAATTCTCAAATTTCGCTCTATGTACGTTGATGCCGAACAGCTCGGACCACAACTTTCGAGGGACGGCGACAACCGTTGCACGCCTTGGGGAGCCACGATGCGCAAGTGGCGGCTTGATGAACTGCCGCAATTCTGGAACGTCCTCATCGGCGATATGTCGCTCGTCGGTCCGCGCCCCGAGCGGCAATATTACATCGAGCAAATCATGGCGCGCGCGCCGCACTACAAGCATTTGCTAAAGGTTCGCCCGGGCATCACTTCGTGGGGACAAGTAAAATACGGCTATGCATCGAGCGTAGAAGAAATGCTCCAACGCCTCAAATTCGATATTCTTTACATCGAAAATCGCTCGCTCGCCTTGGATTTCAAGATTATGTTTTACACGCTTTTGGTGCTGACGCAAGGCAAAGGCAAGTAAAAGTAAACTTCTCCATGTTAGAGTTTGTTAAGAATAAAGTGAAATTTTACATTTTCTTTATTCCATACTTTCCGTCCGACCAATATATTTTTGTAACTTTCATCGGCATCAAACGTATAAATAAAAGCCTGAAACCAAAGCCATTCCATCGAAAGAAATAATTATGCGGCAGCTAAAAATTAATCATAAAATCACGTCGAGAGAAAGTCTTGCACTCGACAAATATCTCAACGACATCGGTAAAATACCCTTGCTCACACCCGAGCAAGAAGCTGAACTCGCTCGCCGAATCCGCGCCGGCGACCAAGACGCACTCGAAATGATGACCCGCTCCAATCTCCGATTCGTAGTGTCTGTCGCCAAACAATACCAAAATCAAGGAATGTCCCTCGCCGACCTCATCAATGAAGGAAACATCGGACTGATAAAAGCCGCTAAAAGATTCGACGAAACCAAAGGTTTCAAATTTATTTCTTACGCCGTTTGGTGGGTTCGCCAATCTATTTTGCAAGCTATCGTGGAGTATTCTCGCATCGTCCGAATGCCCATCAACAAAGTCGGCTCTTACAACAAAGTAAATGAAGCCTTTATCTCTTTTTCGCAAGAGTTTGAGCGCGACCCCAGCAACGAAGAACTCGCAGAAATATTAGGACTGTCGCTCAAAGAAGTCAATAACATGATGAAAGGCAACACTCGCCACATCTCTTTTGACGCACCGATGGGCGGCGAAGACAGCGACGCAACGATGCTCGACTTCCTCCAAAGCGAATCCGACGGAGCTAATCCAGAGTCCGAACTCATGGAGCAATCGCTCCGAGCAGAAGTAGTGGAAGGACTTTCGGTGCTTGCGCCGCGCGAAATGGAAATACTTTCATCGTTCTATGGGCTGAACGGCTACAAACTTCTGACACTCGAAGAAATAGGCGACGTATATGGACTTACCCGCGAGCGAGTGCGCCAGATAAAAGAACGCGCTATCCGCCGACTGCGCAAAACTCAAAATAAAGGCGACTTGCGCTCTTATTTGGGATAAATAAAATGAGTGTCAAACAGCGAATGTTGAATATCGAATGTTGAACAAGGAATATCGAATGTTGAACAAGGAATATCGAATATTGAATATCGAATGTTGAACAAGGAATATCGAATGTTGAATATTGAATATCGAAATTTTGTGTAGGTTTTCGTTGTTGCTTATTCGCTACTTTATTGATTGACAAAATCTAATTGCGTTCTGATACGAACTAAATTGTAGGCAAATACTTATCACATTTTCAATTATTTTATGGATTTTAATCTTCAGCGCGACCTCGTTTTTTTTGACATCGAGGCTACGGGACTCAACGTGGTGCGCGACAGAATCGTGCAAATCGCACTTATCAAATATTTTGCCAACGGACAGCCGCCCGCCGAGCTTTCTTTACTCATCAATCCGACCATTCCGATTGCAGAGGAAGCAATGAAGGTACACGGCATCACGCCCAAAATGCTCTCCAACAAACCCGTTTTTGGGCAAGTCGCCCAGCAAATTTTCGACTTTATCGGCAGCGCAGACTTGGCAGGCTACAACTCCAATCGCTTCGATATACCGATTTTGATGGAAGAATTTGACCGAGCAGGCATAGAGTGGAGCGTAGAAAAGCGCAAAACGATAGATGTGCAGCGAATTTTTTATAAAATGGAATCGCGGACACTCAAAGCCGCCTATCGACTTTACTGTGGGCAAGAACTCGAAGACGCGCACGACGCACTCGCCGATGTGCGTGCTACGGCGGACGTTTTTAGAGGGCAACTGGCTCGCTACGACGGCGTAGATTTGTTGGACGAAGACGGCAACCTCGTCCCCGCACCTATCCAAAACGATATGCAAGTGCTGCATGATTTTACGAATGATTTGAAGACTTTGGACGCTACGCAAAAGCTCAAATTAGATGCCAACGGTACGATTGTTTTTAATTTTGGGAAATACATCGGGCAGCCCGCCGGCAAAACACTCTCCGAAGACCGCCAATATTACCACTGGATTCTGAACAAAGAATTTTCATCGCAAGTCAAACAAATGGTCAAAAAGATACTCAAAGACTACGAAAGTCCCGCCAGTGCTAAATAATTTTGTGATTTTGTAACCCCTTTCTTAATTTTTTTGCGCAGCTATGAACCGTCAGAAATTAGGCATTTCGATAGTACGAATCGTACTTTTATTGTTGCTTTTTGGGGCTTGCAAAAAGTCAAAAGATGGCTGTTTGGACGTTGGTGCCGCCAACTACGACCCGTCCGCCGACAACACTTGCTGTTGCGTGTATCCCAAACTTACGCTCGAAACTTACTTCAAAACCGATACCGTCACGCCGCGTGGCGACTCGCTGATTACTTTTTTTTATGACAAAAAATATACGACAGACAGTGTCCAATTTTTTAGTATCCATAAAATAAAATTCTATCTGTCTGATTTTCAGCTCATTAGAGCCGACGGTTCGGTGGCTACCGTGTCCGATACGTTTCACATCGGCAACTCCAAAGATAGTTTTGCTCGCAAAGATATTCTGCTCGTTTCGCCCGACAATCAATCTTTCAAATCATTTTCGTTGGGGACTTTTGCGGACAATGGTTTTTTTACGACCTTGCAGTTTCGGGTTGGGCTTTCCGATTACTTCAATCAGGTGGACACCACCAAATTCGCAGCCAACGCTGTGCTGGGAGTGCAGCCCGATACGATGTGGAACGCCAGCAAAGGCTATTTTTTTAACAAAATTTCCTTCCAACGCGACACCATAGCAGGGATTTTGCCTTCTCAAATTATTATTTCTAAACCTCATTCGGCGTTGGTTTCTATCTCTTTCAATAAAAAAATTCGCGTCGGCTACGATATTACCCTAAAATTGGGCATCAACTTTAAAAAGTGGTTTCAGAACGTCCAGTTTAGCACCGACGACGACCTGACCGTTGCCAATACGATTTTTAGCAACACATCGTCCGCTTTTTTTGTGCTGCCTTGACATAACAAAATCAATTTTCAAACGTTTGACTTTTAGGAATGTGTTCACAAAAAAAATCTCAATAGATGAAAAATAAATTTCTTATTTTGCTTGCGTTTGCTTCTGTAGCATCGCTTTTTTCTAACTGCACGACCGCCGACAAAAACACCGGTAACACGGCGCAGCTCAATTTTACTGCCAACTATTCGGGGCAGCCGTTGGTGATGTTGCAGCCCGTGACTTATCAGTCAAAACCCTTAAAATTCACAAGATCCGTGTTTTATCTTTCCAATACGCGACTGATAAAAACGGACGGCTCGGAAGTGAACGTGTTGCCGACGAGCTTCGTAGATTTGAGTTTTTCGGATATTAACGCTGCTGCGGCAGGGCAAAATCTGACTTTGAAAAATATTCCGAGCGGCGAATACAAAGGTTTGCGCTTCGGTATCGGAGTAGGAAGCAGCGAAAATGCCAAAACGCCAGCCGACTTCGGCAGCGATAATCCGCTTTCGGAAACCGCCGAGTATTGGAGCAGCTGGCGCAGTTATATTTTCTCGAAGACCGAAGGGCGATTTTCGTCCAACAACGGCGTGGTTTATTTTGCCTACCACACGGGTGCCGACCGCTTTTATCGCGAAGTCACGCTCAACAAAAATTTTAGTATCAACGACTCCAACCAGAAGCTGGCGGTGCAGTTTGATGTAAATAAAATTTTAGAAAATGCGACCGAAAATGTAGATATTACGCTCCACCAAACGGCGCACAGCACCCAAGATACTGTCGTTTCGGTATTCATAACTAAGCAATATCAGAGCGCTTTTAGTTTGAAGTAGGAGAAAAGTTACTTCTAAACAAAAAAAGACCGTGCGGATTTCGCACGGTCTTTTTTTTATTTTACTCAAAATATTTAATCCCCTACTTAACAAACAACTGCTGCGTTTCGGCAGTATTGCTGGAAGTATCAATAACTTGAATCTGATAAATACCAGAGTTCAGTTGGCTCACATCGAGCTTGCAATTACCATTTTCGATGACAATTTCACGACTCATCACGACCGCTCCGAGTGTGTTGCTGACGCGAATAATTGCGGAAGAGCTGCTGGCGTTGGTTTGATAAAAATGCAAATTTACGCTACCAAAAGCAGGGTTCGGAAACAAATCAAAGGTTTTTTTGTCTGTCCGAGTCGCTACGCAGATGATTTTAGAACTCGTCCGAGAGCCGTCCAAATCTACTTCTCGGAGGCGATAGTAAGTTTTATTTGCAAAAGGGCGAGCGTCGATAGCCGTATAATTTTTTAATTCAGAGCTGTTATTTGCTGCTTTTTGGGTATTCATTGGCTCAAAATTTACGCCGTCTTCACTTTTTTCTACCAAAAAATAATCGCTGTGCTGCTCCGAAGCCGTTTGCCAAAAAAGTTGATTTTGATTTTCATTACTTTTTCCAACAAAATCTAACAATTCTATCCCAAGAGGAATATTAAATATCGTCTGAAAACTACTCGCATAGCTGTACGCACCGTTGCAAGTAGCTACCGCGTCCCAGTTGATAGACCAATCCATCATACCGCGAAGCGTCGGGTAGCCGCCCGCTTGCGTGAGCGTATAAGTTCCGGGTTTAGGACCTACGCCACGCAAATAATCAATAGCCGACTTGACGACCGCCGGCGCAATGTAGCCGCCGCCCGCCGCCGATGTGCAAGCTGGCAACCCAACTGCCACCTTGCTGGCAGGCAAACCCAAAAACAAACCACCCGCCGTACTGAAACCTTTGATGACCGCCTCCGTCATAGCCACCACAAAATCCGCCGTCCCCTGCGAATAAATGCCGCCGTCAATGCCGTACATCGAGCCACTGTTGTAAAGTTGGGTATGAAGAATATCCAAAGAATCTTTAAGTCCCTGAATAACAGGCAGATACGCTCCCCAAATACCACCGTAAGCCGATTGCCCGCCTTGCACGAAAGCAGTCTCGGGAGCCATCGTAAGCACCATTTTTTTACCAAAATTCGTCCGATAATTGACCATCAGTTGCTTGACGGCGGCGATGAGATTGATAATTTTTACGTCCGTCGGCACAGCAATCGTACCGCCCGAAACACTCACCGAACTTCCCTCCAAGTCAATATCAATCCCGTCAAAACCATAAGTGTTGATGATAGTCGTCATAGAGCTGACGAAGGTATTTCGCTCCGCCGCATTGTCCAACGAAACGGTAGCAGTAGCTCCGCCGATGCTGATAAGTACAGTTTTTCCCTGACTTTTGAGCGTATTGATTTGCGAAATAAACGTCGCCGTCGTCACTTGGTCGGGCGCGAAAGTCATATTGTAATCCGTGCCGCTCGCAGGAAGCGCAAAAGCAATATCCACCACATTGTAGCGGCTATCGATGGCGTTCAGCTGAATATATGGCGAACTCGCAGACTGCCAGTTGTGAAAATACCCAACCAAAGCGGGCGACGGCTGTGCCGAAAGTGTGGCAGCGCAAATCATAGCGCAAGCAAAAAAAAGGCTTTTGAGGAGGTGCAGAGGACTACAAGTTTTTGACATCTTGAATGGTTTAAAAAAATTAAAAAAAATTAAAATTGGGGGAAGAAGTTCTATGAAGCTACATCGTGTAGAAATTACACGAAGCGCAAAAGTATATTTTTTTTTAGAAATTGACAATTTTTGGGAAAATAATTTACAAAAAAAATTAGATATTTAATCCTTTGCGTGCTGTTGAAACTTCGCAGAGTATCTTATATTTTGTCGCGATAGCCAACTTATCGCTCGCTCGCTTGTTTAGGAGTTTTATATGTCGTACTTTTGCGGCATCAACAAAATGATTTTTTACACATAATGGCTACCATACATTTTACTTTCGAGAATAAATCCATTGCGCCCGTCACGGTGCAGCAATCGGCGGCAGATATTTCGATTTTGGAACTGACCGAAGAACACGACATTCACCTCAACCACAACTGCGGTGGCGTGTGTGCGTGCAGCACTTGTCACATATACGTCAAAAAAGGAAATAATTTTTTGGAGGACATCAGCGAGAAAGAAGAAGACTTCATTGACCGCGCCATCAATCCGCGTTTGGAATCTCGTTTGGCGTGCCAGTGCATTATTTTGGACGAAAACGCCGTAATTGAAGTGATGATACCTGACCAAAAAGGCATAATCGGTCACGAACATTAGGAATATATTTAAAATAAACTACCTATTTTTTCTTCATTCCTTAATGTTTGTTGGTGTCAATAAAGAAAATAAAATGCAAATAAGGAACAGTACGCTCGCCGACTTCGACGAAATATTCAGACTGTATGCCGCAGCATCGGCATACCAGACTACAAAAAATGTAACTATCTGGCCCCAATTTGATGAAAATTTGGTAAAAACCGAAATTCACGAACATCGGCAGTGGAAAGTAGTCATCGAAAATACCACCGCCTGCGTGTGGGCGACCACTTTTGAAGACCCTTTTATTTGGGAAGAAAAAAATGCCGACCCCGCCGTTTATATCCATCGGATTGCGACGAACCCAGTGTTCAGAGGGCAAAATTTTGTGGTCGCAATATTGGATTGGGCGAAAGAATATGCTGTGCAAAACGATAAAAAATTCGTCCGATTGGATACTATCGGCGACAATACGAAACTGATTGAGCATTATCAAAAGTGTGGTTTTACTTTTTTAGGCACGTCACATCTGACAAATATTTCTCAACTTCCAGCACACTACAGCAGTGGCAATGCGAAATTATTTGAATACATCTTATAAACGCGCCTAAAATAAACTACCCGTTTATTCTTCGTTCCTTATAAAATGTCACTAAATTAGTTAATTAATTATTTTTAAAAATACTATGGATTTCAAAAATATAGAAGATTTACCCATTCACTGGGCAGACCACGAGGACGTGGGAATGAAACTTTATGAGCGTTTTGGCGCAGAGTTCAACGAAGGAAAAATTTACCGTGTCCGATTCACCGAGCTTTTGGATTGGATACTCGAAATACCGACTTTCGTGGGCACGAGAGAAAACTCCACCGAAGCACATCTGGAGCAAATCCAAGCAAAATGGGTCTATGAATGGCGCGACAACAATAGATAATCACCTCAAACAGCCGTAAATGGTAGAATTTTTACAAACTTATCTCGGCACTGACCTCCGACACGCAGGGCTCGTGGTGCTGAACCTTATCCTCATCGAAAGTTTATTGTCCATCGACAACGCCGCCGTGCTTGCCACTATGGTGATGAAACTACCCGACTCGCAGCGAAAAAAAGCACTGCGCATCGGACTTATTTTTGCGTATATTTTTCGCGGTACCTGCCTCGTCTTGGCGGGTTGGCTGATGAAAATTTCGTGGCTGAAGTTGCTTGGGGGCGGCTATTTATTTTTCTTATTTGTTCAGTTTTTCGTCCAGAAGTATGTCACAAATAGCAAAAATCCTGTCGAAGATGAAGCCAAAGAACACAAGGCTCCCGAAAAGTCAATTTTGGGGCTGAATACGTTTTGGTCCACAGTCGTTATGGTGGAGTTGATGGATTTGACGTTTTCGATTGACAATGTTTTTGCGGCGGTAGCACTCACAAAAAATATTTATCTCGTTTGTCTGGGCGTTTTTATTGGTATCATCACGATGCGGATTGTGGCGGGATACTTCGTGCAACTCATGGAACGCTTTCCTTTTTTGGACGATATGGCGTTTGCGGTCATCGGTTTGCTGGGGCTGAAACTCATTTTGTCCTTCGTCTGTCAATACAGTACCGAAAGTTTTTTGTGCCACTGGCTCGAAAACGAAGCGGCAGATTTTTACTTTTCACTGCTTACCGTAGCTATTTTCACACTTCCAATTTTGAGTTCTGTGTTTTTTAATGTGCCAAAAGGCAGCGACAAAAAATAAGGACAGAATTTCTATTTTCCTTCAATAAAAAAAATCCTTGCATAAAAAAAAGGGCGCATCTCTTTCGATGCGCCCTTTTCAACAAATTATAATCCCATGAACATATTAACTTTTTGGTGGAGGCTTTGAGTCCTCTGTGTTTTTTGTGGCTTTCGTTGCGGCAAGTCGCACTTTCGTCAATCTAAATTTAGTGCGACTTGCTGAAACGAAGAATTTTTACTTTATTTACCATAACCAATAACCATTTACAATATCTTTCTATTATTAATTTTCTAAACTTGATAGTGCAAATATCGGATTGCCTGTTTGTCCGTGCAAGGACATTTTTTGGGGGTTGTGAGTTTTTTTGTTTTGTCCCTAAACACGTTTTATCTTATTAAAACTGTATTTTAAAGAATATATTGTGAACTTTTACTTTTTTTTCGTAGCCTAAAATAATTTTTAATAAGGTTGTTTTGTTGTCAAAGTAAGAAAAAAAGAATGGGCAGTGTTGGGAAAATCTTTTCCTATTTTCGGTTTCGGGAGCTAATTTCCCCGTCACGCCCAGTCTTTAGAAAGTACTACTATACTACGATTATACGAAAGCAAAAAAAACGAGTCAAATTTAGTGTTGTTTCAAAGAAAGCCGCACTGCTTTTTTTACAGTGCGGACTTCTCAACAAATTATAATCCCATGAACATATTACGAATCCAATGTGAGCTTTAGTGGTAGCTCCTAACCCTGTGAGCTGCGCAAATGCAAGCCCTATTTTTATCTTTATTATTTATTAACTTTCGAGCTATCGTAGTTGGAAGTTGCGTATCCCTCGCAACTTCCAACTTTTACGATAAAATATCCTATGAACATATCCAAAATAAAACCAGCCGACTCTTTTGCCTAACTGCGTTGTGTTGTTGTTTTATCAACTTCACGATACAAAGATGCGACAAGCTGCAAGGGCAAACAAGGACATTTTTTAGGGGTTGTGAATTTTTTTTTATCTAAATAAATAAAAATTATTTTTCAAATCATTGATAATCAACACTTTATTATTGTTATTTAAAAATAATTGTGATTTTAAAAATAAAATAAAAAATAAAAAATAATTTTATTTTTTTCAAAAAAACATGAAAAAAGCAAAAAATAGTTAATTTTTTGTCCTTCGACATCAATTTTTCTTCCAAATTTCGTTATATCTTTGCTGTGCGCAAAAGTGGGCGGCAAAGATTTATATTTGGAATGTGTCTAAAATAAATTAGGAATGAAGAAAAAATAAAGTACTCAAATTTTTCAAATAAATTTAATCAAAAACAAGGCATTTTTGAGGCGCAACACAGCGCGTTGTAACGAAAAAATAACGCAGTGGTTGGTTGAATTTAGCAGAAAAAGCAGGTAATTTATTTTAGACGCATTTCTTAGGAATGAAGAAAAAATAAAGTACTCAAATTTTTCAAATCAATTCAATCAAAAACAAGGCATTTTTGAGGCGCAACGCAGCGCGTTGTAACGAAAAAATAACGCAGTGGTTGGTTGAATTTAGCAGAAAAAGCAGGTAATTTATTTTAGACGCATTTCTTATCCATTTTTTATTCATTCCTTTCACAACAAAAAAAAACTTTCAATGAAAAGAATAAAATTATGTTTTTGGGTCTGCATACATATAGGTGTCGCCGTCTGGACTCCGACCTGTCTGCTGGCGCAACAAAAGCCGGCGACTGAAACCGCCAACGAAAAAGCGGTGCAATTCTCGGGCGTGGTGCTGACGGAAGAAAACAGGCAGTTGCTGCCCGTGCCTTACGCGGACATTTACATCAAAGGTAAAAAGCGCGGTACTTTCAGCGACTTGAAGGGATATTATTCTTTTGTGGCAGAAAAGGGCGATATGGTCGTTTTTTCGTCTGTCGGCTTTCGGAAAGTGGAAATAAAAATCCCCGATACGCTCCGCGACAACCGCTATACGTTTATACAACTGATGACCAAAGACACGTTCAATCTGCCCGAAACGGTGATATATCCGTGGCCGAGCCGCGAGCATTTTAAGATAGATTTTTTGGCAATGAACGTCCACGAGCGCATGAACGAGCTGGCGATGCGCAATTTAGCGTCCAAAACGCTCAAAAAAATGCGCCGCGAAGTGCCTTACGACGGCAACGAAAACGGCGATTATCTGATGCGCCAGCAGTCACAATCTTATTATTCGATGGGACAATACAAGCCGATGAATATTTTTAGTCCCATCGCTTGGAAAGATTTTTTTGACGCTTGGAAAGCCGGGAAATTCAAGCGCAAAAAAGGAGAGGACAAAGACGACGAATAAGAAATATCGAATATCGAATAAGAAATATCGAATATTGAATTACTGATGTTACGCAAGGATTTTAAATTGACTCATTTGAGCTTGATGTTGTGGTAATTTACCTGGTTTTTGTCACTTTTTTCCTTGATGAAAAAAGTAACCAAAAAAATCAAGTGCTCTGTATAAATTCTAAAGTTTTTGCTTAAAAATCCCGT
>JAYUHK010000108.1:0-1978 GCA_043767025.1 Saprospiraceae bacterium
GATTTTTAAGCAAAAACTTTAGAATTTATACAGAGCACTTGATTTTTTTGGTTACTTTTTTTATCAAGAAAAAAAGTGACAAAAACCAAGTCAATAGCTACAAAGCTAAATTCAAAAGAGTCAATTTAAAATCCTTGCGTAACATCAATTAGCTATAATATTGTATAACCGCAAACAATCCTGAACAGTACCTGAACCATTTAAAACCAATCTATTATGAAAAATAAATATTCGACAATCGTATTTTTTTTATCGCTGCTGACTTGGGCAGCGCAAGCCCAAACCTATTCTGACGCACTTCGATATTCGCAGTTGGAATCAGGCGCGACCGCCCGAACCGTCGGCATCGGCGGCGGTATCGGAGCTTTGGGCGCAGATTTTGCTACTTTGAGTAGCAATCCCGCAGGTTTGGCAACTTTTCGCAGTTCGGAACTTATTTTTACGCCCGCCTTGCAGCGAACAAAAGTAACGGGTACGCTCAAAGGCGACGGCAATGTGGCATACAGCGACCAAAAAAGTCGTTTCAGCATCGCAAATATCGGTGTCGTACTGGCTACCAAACCCAAAAGTACCCGTTGGAAAACTTTCAATATCGGCATCGGGACGAACTGTTTGGCGAGTTTTGCCCAAAATTCTTACTACGAAGGCAGCTCCAAATCTTCGGTTACAGACCGCTTTGTAGCACAGGCAAACGCGGGAGATTTCAGCCAGTTTGAGGCAGGCTTGGCGAATGACGCGTTGGCTATTTACAAGACTCCGAGCGGCAGTTATGTAAGCGACTTTACGGGCTTCGATGGAGCGGTGATGAAAAAACAGAGCATTAGTATGACAGGCGGCATCAACGAATTGGATATTTCATTCGCAGGAAATTATAAGGATAAATTGATGATTGGAGCAACACTCGGAATACCGTTGGTCAATTTTGGCGAACAAAAAACATACGAAGAAATAGACCCAACTGACAAAATTCCACTTTTCAACAACCTCAAATATCAAGAAAATCTTACTACAAGCGGCGCAGGAATCAACCTAAAATTGGGACTTATCTACCGCGCTTCGCAAGCTTTCCGATTGGGCTTTGCCGTCCACACACCGACGATTTATAACCTCAAAGACAACTACTCTTCTACACTGACTTATGGCTACACCGAAAACGGACAGGTCATATCTACCACCAAAACCTCGCCCGACGGCTCTTTCAACTACCAACTCAACACTCCGCTTCGGCTGATTGGGAGTGTCGGTTATATAGTAGGAAAGCGTGGCTTTTTGAGCGGCGAAGTAGAGTTTGTGGATTATACGGCTTCCACTTTTAGTTTTGCCCAAAACACTGATAAGGATTATGAACGCGAAATAAACAGCAACATTATCAACCGCTTTCGTTCTACGGCGAATGTCCGTGTGGGCGGTGAGTTGGTCTTCGATATTCTGCGACTGCGCGGCGGCGTGGGCTTGAACGGCTCGCCTTATCTTGGGGACACCAAAGTAACGCCTATATACAGTCTCGGAGTAGGAATCCGCGAAAGTTCTTTTTACATAGATTTGGCGTACCAGCACCGTCAGATAAAGGAGGGCTTCAAGCCGTATCTGGTCAGCAATCCCGACCGCCAGCCGATAGTAGATAATGCTATTTCTAACAATAATTTTATTCTTACTTTTGGGTATAGGTTTTGATTGAGAAAAAGCCTCGCTCTAATTTGGAGTGAAAGGCTTTTTTTAAGTAAGAAATTATCATAATAACGTTGGTCCGCTCAAGATGAGCATCGGTTTGCCGTTTTTTTTACCTAACGAAAATTTCAATAGTTATATCCGAATTTAGTAACTCTTGTTACGCAAGGATTTTAAATTAACTCATTTGAGCTTGATTTTGTGGTGATTGACTTGGTTTTTGTCACTTTTTTCCTTGATGAAAAAAGTAACCAAAAAAATCAAGTGCTCTGTATAAATTCTAAAGTTTTTGCCTAAAAATCCCGTCGGC
>JAYUHK010000109.1:0-15879 GCA_043767025.1 Saprospiraceae bacterium
AGTTTTTGCTTAAAAATCCCGTCGGCGCGCGAAAAATACTCGTCGGAACCCCGCCAGACTCAAACAGTTTTCGCTTCGCCAGACGATATTTTTGCAAAAACTTGAATTTCTACAAGGCACGTCTGAAAATACAGTAACATCGAATAAAAATTGCTTGAAATTTTAGTAAAAAATATTTTGCGTAACATGAGTTACAATTTTATAAATTTTTCGGCACCGACTAACTTTTGGTCGGCGTAAAAAAGTACTTCATAAAATCCTTTAGGCACGGAGGCGGGTAGCTCAATTTGCTCGTCGTGTTTGCCGAAGTCGGCGGATATTTTTTGTGACCAGATAATTCGACCAGTCAAGTCAGCGACATTGACAGTCAGCTCCGAAATATTGTCTTGCACATCGTATTGCAAATGCAGCGTTTGTTTGACGGGATTAGGAAAAATGCTGATGTTATTCAAAGCCGCAGGCTCTATGTCGGCTACCGCATTCACTGCCGAGCCGATGATGCCATAGACGTTGAGGCGGTTAGAAAAGCTCGCCAAATATACTTTGCCGTTGGCGACTACGGGCGGATTGAATTTGGCAAACCAACCGACGCTGTCGCGATTGGGAAAAGTCCGACTCGTCCAAAGTAGAGTTTTGACATCGCGCGCATCGTAGGCATCTAAAGAACCCGGACGCAGCACCAAATTGGCATCACCAAAGGTTGGGTGCGAAGCCCACACGATACTGGTACCGTCCGTAGTGCCGTTGCTCGAAGCGGTCAAAGAAGAGCCGGGCATTCCAAAATCAAGTTTTAAATTTCCCTTTTTTGTCCTCGTCAGGTCGAAGCGTTGCGTGTTACGGTCGAAAAAGAACTGCGTGATGGAATCGCTTTCTGCCCAAACATAGACACACTCGTTGTCTTGGGAGCTGTTATATTTTAAATAAACGGGCGTTCCGTGAATGTGTTTTTCGGGAACGTTTTGGTTATTGGCGTACAAAATTTGACGTACAAAATCGTCGTTGGGCGTGCATTTTCCCATGTTATTGTTGTCGGTCATGTAGAGTTTTCCTTCTTTAGAGCCTGACAGATTGAGGTTGGTGTTCGGTATTAACATTGGTGCATCTACGCCGTAGTCCAAGTCGTATTGCTCCAAAAACGCGTAGTTGCTGGGAGTAAAAAAATCAGTCAGGCGAAGCGAATCGGTCGCAGTCAATTTGAGCAAAGATTCTCCGCGATTGATAGGGTCGTTGGGATTGCCGTTTTGTCCCACCGAGCCGTTGCCGGTAGTGAGATAAATATTTCCAGCAGCATCTACGCACGGACCGCCGCCGCTCATCCAAATTCCCGCATCGTATCCGTTTGGATTGGCGTTATAGACATATTTTTTTTGGAGCGTATTGGCATCAAAACCGATTACCCAACCGTGATAAGGTCCCCAGTCGCCGTGCGAAGCCCAACAGACATAGATAACTCCGTCGTGGAGCAAGAGCGCGCTTCGTTGGTTTTGTTTTTTGGTGTCGAAAGTAATAATTCCGTTCACGTTTCCGTCGCCAGTTCCTTTGTAGGTTGCGGAGATTTGCGTCGGACTGTTCGCCATTTCGAGACCCGTCCGAATATCAATAGCGTGTAGTATTTGATAAAATTTATTGTCGTTCAGGTTGTAATGTCTTGATACAAAATACATCGCAAATTTCGCTCTGTCAATCACAGGTGTGCCGACGATACCCATATTTTTGGTAAAATCTCGATACCCCGCAAACATATCATTCACATTGATGACGCGGCTGCCGATGGGCGTAAAACTTGCATACCAAATCGGCGCAGTGGTCGTCGAGTCGTCAGCGTTGAAGGCATAAATCGTGTTATTGACGGTAGCTACATAGACCACATTTTGCTTGCGATTGTTAATGGTCAAATTAGCAATCACCAACGGCTGTGCATAAATCTGGTCATCTACCTGTCGTTTGAAGAGCAGCGCAAACTGCGAGTTGGTCACATTAGAAGTGTTGAGCTTGGTTTCTTGGGCGTTCCAGCCGATGCGCGTTTTATCATAACGATGAGTCGGAACATCTACTTGCGCAGTACAAAAATTGGTTAAAATAGCAAAAAAACAGAATAAAAGTATTGTTTTGTTTGACATAAAGTTTATTTTATTTTAGTTTTAAATTGTAAATTGTAAATATGACTGTAACAACAAGGGAAAACAAAATCGTACAGATTTAGTTTATAGATTACTTTACAAATATATTCTTTTATTTTAGCTTGTCAAATTTTTTCAAATTATTTTTTCAAAAAAAATAAAGTTTTAGTATAAAAGTAGAGTAGGTTATTTTAGATACTGTAAATTGATGTTCGTAAACGTCGGCGACCCCGAAAAAAAGGAGTCATTGGAAACTTTTTTTGTCGCTCAATTTGTTTATATCCTAAAAAACAACGAATTTAGCCCTGCCGATGTTTATAAAATTATTCAAACTGTAAAAAAAACTACCAATATGAGTTCTTATGATTATATAATTCAAGAAGCTAAAAAAGAAGGCTTCGACAGCGGCATCGAAAAAGGCATAGAGAAAGAGCGCAAAGTAATCGGTAATATACTGGCGCAGTTCCCAAATTGGGACGACGAAAAAATTGCTGATTTAGCTGTTTCGACGCTCGAAATAGTACGTGCGGTGCGCACAGAGTTGGGTCTGTAACCAACTTTTTTTCTTCCTCTCTCGTCGGCATTTTATGATTTTTAAACGATGAATTTCGTAAAATTTTGTTTTCTCGCAAAAAAATGCTATTTTTGTACGGTATGGAAGAAACCTTAATCATCAATCAAGATGCCGAGCGGCTGCTGATACAGCGCGCTTATCGGAATTTGCTGCGCTCTATCTCGTCCAATATGACGACCGAAGACCGCCAAAATATCCGTGTAGCATACGAAATGGCGGTCGTGGCGCACAGCCAGCAACGCCGCAAGTCGGGCGAGCCATACATTTTGCACCCTATCGAAGTGGCGCGGATTTGCGCCGAAGAAATTGGACTCGGACCTACCGCCGTTATTTGTGCCTTGCTGCACGATGTGGTGGAAGATACCAGTGTGACGTTGGACGAAGTACGGCAAAAATTCGGCGCGCGTGTAGCGATGATTGTAGATGGCTTGACGAAGTTGGACGATGCCTACGACAGCGAAAGCCCGCAAGCAGAAAATTTTAAAAAAGTCCTCAGCACGCTAGTAGATGACGTGCGCGTGGTGTTGATAAAAATGGCGGATAGGCTGCACAATATGCGGACGCTTGGCTCGATGCCTCGCCACAAACAGCTCAAAATCGCGGCCGAAACAAGCTACGTCTATGCGCCGCTTGCGCACAGGCTGGGACTTTACAACGTAAAAATGGAATTTCAGGATTTGTGCCTAAAAATCACAGAACCCGAAAATTATCACGAAGTAGCCGGCAAACTTCAAGCCAGCAAACGCGACCGCGACCAGTATATCAACCAATTCATACAACCTTTGGCAAAAGAGTTGGACGAAATCGGCGTTCCGTACCGCATTATGGGGCGACCCAAATCCATTTCGTCTATCTGGAATAAAATAAAAACCAAAGGCGTTCCCTTCGAAGAAATTTATGACCTTTTCGCTGTCCGTATTATCGTAGATGTAGAAGAATTGCGGCGCGAAAAATCGGTGTGTTGGCACGTTTATTCTATCGTGACGGACGTGCATCGCCCGATTCCCGAGCGGCTCAAAGACTGGGTGACTACCCCCAAATCCAACGGCTACGAATCGCTCCATACCACCGTCATCGGACCCGAAGGGCGTTACGTGGAGGTACAAATTCGGAGCGAGCGAATGGACGAAATCTCTGAAAAAGGCTACGCTGCCCACTGGAAATACAAGGGAGTAGGCAATCAACAAGATGTTTATGAGGCGTGGCTCGACAGCGTGCGGGAGCTTTTGGAGCATCAAAACGGCGACGCTATCGAATTTTTACACGACTTCAAAACCAACCTTTTCAACGAAGAAGTATATGTTTATACGCCCAAAGGCGACATGAAAATATTGCCGAAAGGCGCAACCGCACTCGACTTTGCGTTTTCTATCCACTCCGATGTGGGCTATCATTGCGTAGCAATCAAAATCAACAATCGCCTCGTGCCAATGGGCTACGAGCTTCAAAACGGCGACCAAATCCATGTGACGACCAACAAAAGCCAGAAGCCCAGCGAGGGCTGGCTCAAAATGGTCGTGACGGGCAAAGCACGAGTAAAAATCAGGGCAGGACTCAAAGAAGAACGCAAGCGACAAGGACAGTTTGGGCGCGAAACTTTGGAGCGCAAACTCCAACATCTGAAAGCCGACGTAGAAGAAAATCTCGAAATGTTGGTCAAACATTATGGCTTTCGGGCACGCTTGGATTTATTTTTTGCCATTTCGCTCGGGCAGGTCGATTTGTCGGATTTGAAACATTTTAAGCTCGACGGACACAAGCTCTTGCTGCCCGAAGTTCCCAAAGAAAATCTGGCGACTGTCACCGAAAAAATATTTTTTCCGCCGCCACACAACGGAAACTACAAGCCACGCCTACTTATCAACGGACAAGTCGGCGACCAATACGAATACTCGCTGGCTACTTGCTGCAATCCCGTGCAAGGCGACGATGTATTCGCCTACGTCACAGCGACGGCAGGCATGAAAATACATCGAATAAACTGTCCCAACGGCACCAACTTGATGGTCAATTACGGCTATCGAGTGATGAAAGCCGAATGGGTAGATATGCCCAACTCGTCGTTTATCGCTGACCTCATCGTGAAGGGAGTGGATTCGGGACCGGGCGTTATCCAGCGACTGACGAATAAAATATCGTCTATTCTTGGACTCAATATCCGCTCTTTCAACATCGAGGGCAACGAAGGGTATTTTGAGGGAAAAATTAGTCTTATCGTCACCAACACCGACCAGTTGAGCATCGCCATTCGCAGCCTCAAAAATCTGGAAGAAGTTTCGAGCGTAATGCGAGAGGATTGACGAAATAAACAACTCACACACAGCCGATTTTTTAGAAAATATATCTCATTTATTTATTATTTGAATGCTTACGTTCAGATAAATATCATTCGCAATACGTCATAAATGGTTGATTTTCAATAATATGTGACAACTAAAAATTAATAACTAAAAACTTATAACTACTTAATTTATTTTGCAAGAAGGAATCGTTATAAAATCTACGGGGAGCTGGTATCAAGTCAGGCTACCAGATGACAGTGTGCTGCGCTGCCGAATCAAAGGAAAATTCAGATTGGCGGGCAAACAACTCACCAATCCAGTGGCGGTAGGCGACCGAGTGCGCATTATCTCCGAAATCGAAAATACGGACGGCATCAACGGTGTCATCAAAGAAATAATGCCGCGCCGCAACTATGTCGCTCGACAGTCGCCGCGTCAGCACCACCAAATCCACTTGATGGTGAGCAATATTGACCAAGCCTTTCTGTTCGTCACAGTCGTCCAGCCGATGCTCAAACAGGGCTTTATTGACCGATTTTTGTTGATGACCGAGCCGCACGACATTCCGACATTTTTGGTTTTCAACAAAGCCGACGTGTACGAGGATAAAGACCGCGAGCGGTTTGAATATCTGAAAAACATATACGAAAAAATTGGATATAAAGTGCTGTTGGTGTCTGCGATTCGAGGCGATGGGTTGGACGAGCTGAAAGAGTTGTTGAAGGACAAAACTTCGCTGTTGAGCGGGCAGTCTGGGGTAGGAAAATCAACGACCGTCAATGCGCTCCAGCCTCGGCTTGACCTTCGGACGGAGGAGCTGTCCGACTACTCCGGCAAAGGGCAACACACGACGACTTTCGCCGAGATGCACCCGCTTGATTTTGGCGGTTTTATCGTGGATACGCCGGGTATCAAGTTGCTGGCTTTCAACAATTTGGAGCCAAAAGACGTGGCGCACAACTTTCGTGAATTTTTCCAATTCGCTCCGAATTGCCGCTTTTCTAATTGCGCTCATCGCAACGAACCACTTTGCGCAGTAAAATCTGCCATCGAATCGGGCGACATCAGCGAGCTGCGCTACAACAATTATTTACAAATTTTGGAGGAAATCGAAGACATCAACTATTGGGAAAGGCACTCGGATATGTAAGCACTTTTTTTTGGGAACAACAGTTTTTTTATTGTGAAATATTTTGTATTTATTTTTTATAACTTGTTAGCAATCAGTCAATTAGCGCAAGCGCAAACAAGCACAATCGCTTCTTTGGACAGCAATCACATCGTCATCGGCGACGCGCTGCGCCTTCACATTCGGCTCGACGCAGATGCTACTATTGCGAAAGTAAAAACTTCTGTTTGGGACAGCAGCGGAGTCGAAATCCTGCGCCGCGAAGCCACACAACGCCAAAACCAAGATTTTGTCCTGACGGCTTTTGAGGCTGGAACTTTTACCTTGCCGCGCCTGCCCGTAGTGTGGGAAACTTCCGATGGGCGGACGGATACAGCACTTACCAATCCGTTGGTGCTGACTGTGACAGCTCTTGCGCTGCCAGATTCGGCGCAAATACGCCCGATTAAAGATATTTTGGAAGAAAAAAATAATTGGTTGGATTATTTGCCTCTCGTGGCTACGATTCTTATTTTTATTTTGTTTGTACTGTTGTTGCGAAAAATTTTTAGAAAACCGAAAAAGAATAAAATTGAAGTTCAAGAAGTGGTTTTGCCGAAGGTTTTGCCGTCCGCAGTTGCGCTCCAAAAACTCGAAATGCTGCGCCAAGCCGCACTTTGGCAACAAGGAAAAATTGCGGAATATCACACAGAGTTAAGTTTTATCGTCCGCGAATTTTTGGAAAATCAGCACCAAATCCTCGCTTTGGAGTCCACGAGCCATGAAATTTTGAGTGTTTTGGAAAAAGAAAAAAACATCACAAACGCTTACGCGTCGGATTTAAAATACTTTTTGGACACTACGGATTTGGTAAAATTTGCTAAATTGCAAGCACCCGTCGAGCTGCACGACCAACTTTGGCAAGTCGCCCAAACACTCGTTGCGCAGCCATAAAATATTTCAAAACACAAGCAAAAAAACTAACTATTTTGAAAAAACAATTATTTTTTTTATTACTTGCTCCGACTTTTTGTACGGCGCAATCTTCCACAAATGACAGCGTTTTTATTCGTGAGATAAATACTTTTGTGGACGCTTGGCACCACGCGGCGGCGGTGGCGGACGAGGACACTTTTTTTGGAAGTATGGACGCTGACGCGCTTTACATCGGCACCGATGCCTCCGAGCGTTGGCTGCGCGATGAGCTAAAAGTGTGGTCAAAAAAATATTTCGATAGAGAATCTGCTTGGTCATTTACGCCTTTGAAGCGGCATATTTACTGGAGCGACGACCGCCAATATGTCTGGTTTGACGAAACATTAGCCACCCAAATGGACGTTTGCCGTGGCTCGGGCGTACTCCAACGGCACGGCGCGGTCTGGCGATTCAAGCAGTACGTCCTCTCCATCGCCGTCCCGAATGAAGTAGTAAAAGACTATCTAAAACTGTTAAAAAAATAAAAGATGAAAAAAATTCTGCTGCTTTTGGTTTTTATTTCGTCCATGTTTTTGGATTCTGCAATCGCCCAGCCAGCTTTTGCAGCTTCCGAAGAAATATCCGTCAGAACCGACAATGGCTACGAAATATTAGGAAAAATAGACGGAAAAATCGTGCTTTTTAGGGATAGAAGAACCAGTTTTGAAGCTTTCGCTTTCGACGAAAAAATGCAAACTTCTTGGAAAAAAGAACTCCGACTCGTCGGCAAAAATATCAAAGTGCTGACCGCTATCGGAGCTAAAAACGACTTTTGCGTTTTTTATCAAGCGCGGCAAAAAGGCGGACAAAGCAGCGTCCGCGCTTGCAAATTCGATGCCAACGCAACTATAAAAGATACGGTGACGATTCAAGATTTTGGAGATGTGAGCAGCGACGCTGTTCGCTCCGAGATTTTTAAGTCGGAGGACAAAAATTTGATACTACTTTTGACTAAAAAAAATAATGAAGATAATATGCGAAATGTGACAGTGTTCAGAATAGATAGCATGAAAGTAGTCTGGCAACACAGCGTGGTCGCCGACAGTGAAATCTTTGAAGACCCCAAGCACCATACTCTGCTCACCAACGGAGGAACTGCTTACTTTATCTTCGACCTCTACAACGAGCAAAAGAAAATAAAAGACCACCGATTTGAAATATTAGAACTCAACGCCGCCACCCGAATTCCGACCATAAAAATCATAGAAATCCCACAAGTACTGACTTTCGACTCCCGTTTTTCTTTCGACAACGCCAACCAAAGATTAGTGGCGGCGGGTCTTATCACCACCGATAAGTATTCCAACAGAGCCAGTGGATATTTCTTTTTATCTGCCTCTCTGCAAGACCCGAAACAAAATATTTTTGTTGCCGAACCTTTTGACGCTGCCACTTTTAGCCTCGTGGAAGGCAAAGAAAGCAAAGAAAATAAAGGAATTTTGGACATAAACGTGACAACTCTCGCCTTGAGAAAAGACGGTGGACTTTTGCTGGTCTGCGAAAAAAATCGCCACGAAGAACGCCGCATCAACAGTCCGCGCACAGCGATGGACAGAGGCGGCAGCTATTTTATTTACGACCATTTTTACGACAATCTGCTGCTGCTTTCGTTCAATCCCAACGGAAGCACCCACTGGAAAACAATACTCAATAAACGACAGTATTCGCAAGACGATGACGGCTCTTATTCCTCTTATTTTTTGTACAAATCCCCTGCGGGACTGCGCTTTTTATTCAATGATGACGTAAAAGACAACACCACCGTCAGCGAATATGTAGTCAATACGGCAGGCGAATTTGACCACAACAGCCTGCTCAACACGCGAGGAAAACACCTCGGACTGCGCTTCCGCGAAGCCGTTCAGACCGCCGCCAATGAAATAATAATCCCCAGCGAATACGGCTACAAATTGAGTATTACTCGGTTCAGATATTAAAAAAAACAGCAATTAGAAAGCGATGAAAAAAATAATTTTAGGATTTTTCTCTGCCTGTTTGCTCGTGTGCTGTCGGGCGCAAGAACCCGCCAACCGTCCGCATTGCCTACAAGAGGATTTTGATAAAAAAGTGCAAAGTATGATTTCTTTCAATGTGTCGCTCATCGGAGCCGACGAGTTGCGAGCCAATCAGCCGAAGTTCGTGATTTTGGACGCTCGGGAGCGTGAAGAATTTGAAGTCAGCCACCTCGAAGGCGCGCGGTACTTGGGCTATGATAACCTCAACTTGGGGAGCTTGTCGGGAGTCGCAAAAGACGCGCCCATCGCCATTTACTGTTCTATCGGCTATCGGAGCGAAAAAATTGGGCGGCGGCTTGAGCGCATGGGCTACACCAACGTCCGAAATCTGTACGGTAGTATTTTTGATTGGGTCAATCGCAGCTATCCAGTAGTGGACAGCAAAGGTATTTTGGTCAAAAAAATACATACTTACAATCGAAAATGGAGCCGTTGGGTAGATGACACGAAAGCAGAAAAAGTTTGGTAAAAAAAAAGCCCCCGACCGTGTGAATGATCGAGGGCTTCAACAAAAATAAATTCAGTCAAAACAAAATTTATCCTTATTGCTTTACGACACGAAGTGCTTGCACCACATTGTCGCCAATAAAAGTTTTTACGACATAAACCCCAGAGTTGAGATTCTGACCGTCCCAATTCGCAGTATAGTCGCCTTCCGATTTTTTCTCATTTACCAATGCTTTTACCAATCTTCCTGAAAGGTCATAAATATTGATAGTTACTTGTGTCGGGTTCTGAATATGATATTTTATCACAGTCGCCGCAACGAAAGGATTTGGCGAAGCCGAAATCGCTATTTGTGGCAATCCTAACTCCAAGTTCGCTGTCGGTGTAGCGTTCAAGATAGCTGGTTGCGTGTACGCCACTGGTACGCCACTGCAAACTCCCGTGCCGCCCCAAGGGGTTTGGACATAAGGGAAAGAGCTGCGGAAAGTAGTGTCGTTCTTTTCGATATTGGTGGTGTAGCCCAACACGCCCAACAAGTTGGGAGTCACAGGACTTGGAGAAGTACCCGGCACATAATCGTCATACCACAATCCGATAGCTGCCAAAACTGCGCCGCCTACGGCTTGAAGCTCGATGCGTGTCACATCGTCCTCCAAACGTCTTCCATTCGGAAATCCGTCCATGTTCGGTATGAATTGTAGGCTCGTGTTGGCGTTGTAAGCAGGGTCGGTCAAGCCTAAAACTGCTGCATAAATAAGTCCCAAAGAGCTGAATTTAGGGTCGTTGCGCTGCGTGACGGGTACCGCCATGTTCAAACGCAACATATCGCCGCCATTCGGAAGGAAATTATTGATGAATGGTTTTCCTGCCGCCAACGGATTGCCGCCTTTGCCAGTAGCCAACTGATACGGACGAACATTCGGAACGCCTGTATGGAAAATAGGCCACAAATCAACCGCGCGAGGCGAAGTCGAATCTGGCAACAAAAGTGTACCAAAAACCGCATTGTCTAATGCCGTCCCTGCCACTGCCGCCGAGCCTTTCAATGCCCACAAGCCTTTTTGGTCATAGCCGAAGCCGAAGCCACCCAAAGAGTTTCTTTGGATTTTGAGCGGAGCAAAAGCGGGTACAGCAGTGCCGAAGAGCGTAGCGTCCATGTACAAAGAAAGTTCAGGGCGGTAAAAATATTTACCAAAAACACTCAAACTGTCCAAATCTTGGTACGGAGTGATTGCGTTCCAGAGGTCTTTTTTTCCGACTGGAATGACCGCTTCGTTGGTCAAAGGCATTCCGAGGCGAGATACTTGTACCCAAGGTCCAGAGTATGCAATCGCACCTGTGTTGATAGTTCTGATTTGTTGGCGGCTGGCAGAAGCCCACACACCGATTACATAATCTGCATCTAAAATATTCGCAGCCATGCTGACGGGTTTGTTTGTCTTTTGTAGCGTCGAAATATCTACCTGAATAGCTATCGTCGAAACGTTCATACATTTCAAACCGTCTTTTGCACCACTTTGACGCGGTGAATCGCCCAAGTCAAAAATACCTGCCAAGTCCACGAAAAATGGATCGTCGCTGGAGCCACAGAATACTTTTTCACCAGAGTTTGCTGTTGTGATAGCATTGGTAAAAAGTGTATTGTAGTTGGTGTTCAAGCCTGCGCCACCAGTGATAGAGCGCGGACCGACATTGGGCGGCGGTACGATTCCATTGGTAATAATGGTCGTAAAAGTAGCTCCGCCGTTGATGCTGCGCTCCAATTTGTAAGTCGTTTTCAAGTTTTGTTGCCCCAGACGAATGTTGAAAAAAGTAGTAGGGTCTTGATTGACTTTGGTGAATGTGAAACGATAAATAATATCGTCGCCCGCAGTAGCAGTGTTGTTATCCACGTGGATTTCGTAGCGGATATTTTCGCCGAAAGAATAATAATTCGGTCCGCCGTTGGGTGCTTGCATTGGCACATAGCAAGCGATGAGCGTTATTTTATTCGGATCGTCGGGACTGCGGAATGCGTACAAATCCGTATTGTCCGCCAACGGGTCGTTTGCGATAAGCGGTGCCTCGCGGTGGCTGGAAGCCTTGGTTTGGATACTGCCTGCCATCAAAATAATAGACAGTACAGCCAGAAATATATTTCTTTTCATTTTAAATATTTGAATTGATATTTTTTTAAAATTAGTTTACTTCCGTCCCGCGCCAAGGCGTTTGGACATACGGAAAAGCAGCTTTGAAAGTCGTGTCATTTTTTTCTACACCCGTCGAATACTGCAAAGTGTTGATGAGCAAATTGGTCACTGGCGAAGCAGCTGGATTGGTAGTATCGTAGTCGTTGTACCACAACCCGATAGCTGCCAATACTACACCGCCTACGGCTTGTAGCTCGATGCGCGTCACGTCGTCCTCCAAACGTCTGCCATTCGGGAATCCGTCCATATTCGGTATGAATTGTAGGGTTGCGTTGGCGTTGTAAGCAGGGTCAGTCAAGCCCAAAACTGCTGCATTGACAAGTCCCAAAGAGCTGAACTTGGGGTCGTTGCGCGGGGTCGGTGGCACTGCCATGTTCAGACGCAACATATCGCCGCCGTTGGGGAGGAAATTATTGATGAATGGTTTTCCAGCCGCCAACGGGTTGCCTGCTTTGCCTGTCGCCAACTGGTAAGGGCGCAAGTTAGGGACACCTGTGTGGAAGATGGGCCACAAATCCACAGAGCGCGGTTTGCCAGCTCCGGGAAGCAAAAGAGTGCCAAAGATAGCGTCGTCAAGTGCAGTTCCTGCAAGTGCGGCGTTGCCTTTCAGACCAAACAAACCATTCTTTCCGTTCCGGAAGTCAAAAGATTTGAGTGACTTGGATTGTACGCGCAGTCCTTTGAACGCTGGTACAGCTGTTCCGAACTGGCTATCGTCCATGTAAAGTGCCAACTCTGGGTTGTAGAAATAATTTCCGAAGCTGCTCAAGCTGTCCAAATCTTGGTACGGACTCATTGAGTTCCAGATGTCTTTTTTTCCGATTGGGATGACCGCTTCATTTGTCAAAGGCATTCCGAGGCGAGATACTTGTACCCAAGCACCGCTTTCTACGGATTCGCCGCCTGTGGTGTTCAAAGTTTTTGTTTTCGGACGACTTGCCGAAGCCCAAATACCGACCACATAGTCTGCATCTAAAATATTCGCAGCCATGCTGACAGGCTTGTTTGCCTTCTGCAAAGTCGAAATATCTACTTGGATACAGATAGAGTGGGTGTTGAAACGCCCCAAGGCATCTCTTACCTGACCGCCGCCTTGACGTGGTGCATCGCCCAAATCAAAGATGCCACCCAAATCTACGAAAAACGGATCGTCAGACGGTCCGCAAAATACTTTTTCTCCCGACGTAGCCGTAGCTATAGAGTTGGTAATCAAAGTATTGTAGTTGGGCGTACTCAAACCAACGCCGCTTGCGATAGAGCGCGCACCGATGTTGTTCGGTGGTACGATACCGTTGGCTACGATGGTCGTGAAAGTAGCACCGCCATTGACGCTGCGCTCCAATTTGTAGGTTGTCTTCAGATTTTCTTTTCCCAAGCGAATGTTGAAAAAAGTAGTCGGGTCTTCATTGGTTTTCTTGAACGTAAACCGATAGATAATATCATCGCCGGGAGTGGCGGTGTTGTTATCTATGTGGATTTCGTAGCGAATATTTTCCCCGAAGGAAAAATAATTTGGTCCGCCGCAAGGAAGTTCTGCGGGAATGTAGTTAGCGATGATGGTGATGGTGTTCGGATTGTCGGGGCTTCGGAAAGCGTACAAGTCCGTGTTGTCTGCCAGTGGGTCATTGGCAATTAGTGGAGCCTCGCGGTGGCTCGAAGCAAACGTAGCAGCGGTTGTTGCGCCTAATAGCACCAGAGCTATTAATGACTGCCGAATTTGCTGACGCAGTGTTACTCTTTTTTTCATAAAAGAAAAATTTGTTTGAGTGGTGAATAAATTTTTAAGTCTTAATACGATGATTTACGGTTGTAAGGGGGCGAGTGGTTTTTGCTGCGCAAAAAAAAGTGTGCTATTTAGAGAACGCTTCTAAAATAAATTACCCATTTTTTCTGCTAAATTGCAAACAATCACTGCGTTATTTTTTCGTTACAACGTGCTGCGTTGCGCCTCAAAAATGCCTTGTTGTTGTTTTGAATTTATTTGAAAAATTTGAGTACTTTATTTTTTCTTCATTCTCGTGCGCATTTTTGTAGCAAATTCGGAGAAAAAGCAAAAAAAAGCCAAGATAAGAGCGGTAGCTCTTGTCTTGGCTTTTTTTTTGCACGACTGCCTACTGTGGTATTTAATCCCTACGCCACTCAAAAACCGAGCCGCCACTCGCTCGCTTCCGAAGAGGAGCAGAGCGAGTGGAGGGAGGGGTGGCTAATCTACAACGGTTTTCTTTATGATTAAATCTATTTCTGTAATGGTGTCATTTTTAAAAGTAAATTCTAAAATTTCATACTTGTATATTTTATTGTCATGCTTAAAACACATTTGATATTCGTCCTGCGACATATTTTTAGATGGCAAGATATTACTGAATGTAGGTTTTCCGATTAAATTGTGCAGTCGCTCTCGTGTCATACCTATCAAACAATTTTTTGATTCTAAAAATATTCCATAGTTCAATGATTTGTGACAGGAATCAACACGACTAAACTTCCAATTTTTATCCAGTGAATCTATAAGTGTGGAGCAGTTTCGGTCAAATATTATAGTAGCTCTTTGAGCTTTGTCAATAATAAATTTGTTATTGCATGAAAACAAAAAAATTGCTGAGATTATTGCAGCTAATCTCATGGTTTTACAAATTTTAAGACTGTCTCACCAAAGTACTTATCAAATAATCTAATATAGTAATTGCCCGCAGGAAGTGAGGATACATCAATGTCATCAGGCTTCATACCTTTTGTATTTATAGCAATCAATTGTTGCCCTACAAAGTCAAAAATTTCTATGCGTTGAATTTCTATAAATTCACTTTGGAGAAAGAAAATTTTCAGAACGTTATCCGTTGGATTTGGGTATAAAATTATTTTTATTTCTTTTTTTGCAGCCTCATCAGAATGAACTAGTGTGCAATCCGATAATAATGCAAGATTAGAATAATTACAAATTAATGGTTCTGCATTTAAATTCTTAATATATTGCCCTGCTTCGTTATCATTAGGATTTAACTCTCTGTGGTATTTCGGTAAGTTGAAGTACATAACATCAAAGGTCTGATTATTATGTTCGATAAGTTGAGCATGTCCTAACTCATGAAGTACAAATGTTTCCAAATCGGCTGAAGTATTCCAATTGATAGTGTTGGTATCAATCCCAGTATGCCAAATAATGCTTTTTTTGAAATAAATATCAAATTTTTTTAACAAACCAAGAAATACTTGATTAGGACCATTTAAACAACCAAGAGTGTAGTTACTGCTTGTTACTCCTCTCGTTGTAGCTACAACGCCATTCGGAAGAGGGTCAACGAGGTTAATGGAACAAGCATATTGTTGATAAGTTGGGTTGATAGAGTTATAATCTTTTACTCTAAAATTAATGTTACTGGATTGTACCCATGTACACAATGCACGTTCAAAAGCAGAAGTTGCTCCAGGTAATACTTTAAAACCATCTGTATAATATAGACTATAGCCGTTATTATCTTCACCAAAAGTGCCTGTATGTTTTGCCTTTTTTCTACGAGAAATTGTGCCTCCGTCTTTGTATGTAATATTGTCTACCGCAAATTTAACATTCAGTTTTTCGCCGCTGTTTTTAGTCGTTCCATTTACCGTAATTCGTATTATGCCTGTGCCAGCATAATGTTCGTTTGTAGTGGCGTTATTTTGCACTCCCACAGAAGGAACGATGACTTTAATCAATTCATTGCTCCACGAAGTATAGTCTTCTGAAAGTGGCGCTATCCAGTCGCCATTTGCTCCACTTCGAGCATCTGCAAATTCTACGATACTATTTAATTGACCTGCGCCAAAATTTTTACCGTAAATTTTCAAAGTATCACCAGTTCCTGCGCGCAACGAAAGCGGTCTGATACTGTCAATTTGAGGTGCAAATTGATTAAACACCTTCCAATCCCCGTCCACCACGACGGTATCAAAACTTTTGGCGACTCCTGCCTCAAAATATTTACTCATGGATTGCATTTGGGCGAGGTTGTAGCTGATGTTGGGTGCTGCCGTCGGGTTTTGCACCACGATTTTTCCTTTCGCCAGCAACTGCTCCGATGTCCCGACCAACGTGTAGCCCGACAGCGTTCCGACAGGCAACAACTCGATTTTTACCGCCGCCGCACCGACGTTGCTCGCCGATAGATTGTACGCATTGGACAGCGAAA
>JAYUHK010000110.1:0-26254 GCA_043767025.1 Saprospiraceae bacterium
GTGAATACTGGTGCGGTCGTGTCTTGTACTTTTATCGTCTGTGTACTTGTCGTTTTGTTGCCACAAGCATCGGTCGCCTCCCAACGTCTTATTAAGGTATAGTTGTTCGGACAGTTGCCGTCTGTGCGGCTTTCGCCGATGTATGCAACTGTTGGGGTTGAACAATTATCACTCGCTGTTGCTGTGCCGACTGGTGGTACTGACGTACATTCTACTGTCACATTCGCAGGTACGCTCGTGAATACCGGTGCTTTGGTATCCTGAATTGTGATTCTTTGCGAAGTCTGCTTTGTATTTCCACAATTATCGGTTGCTTGCCAAGTTCTAATCAAGATGCGTGGGCAAATGACTTGCTGGACTTGCTCGCCGACGTAGGTGACTGTGACAGAAAGGTCGCAATTATCGGTAGCTTGCGGTAGTACTTGCGCTGGCACAGGAACATCACACTGTATGGTAATATCTGCTGGTGGATTTACAAATTCTGGTGATTTGGTATCAATTACTTGGACATTTTGAGTTCTTGTGGTTTTGTTTCCACAATTATCCGTAGCTGTCCAAACACGCTTAATCGTATAGTTATCCACACAACCAGTTATAGGTTTTGTATTGGTTTCAACAAAAGTTACCGTCACATCAGTATCGCAATTATCAGAAGCAGCCAGAGTTTGGGCTACCGGAATTGCATCGCATTGAACTGTCACATCGGACGGAATTTGCGAAGTAAACGTTGGTGCTTTGGTATCACGCACGGTGATAGTTTGCTGAATTGTTGTTGAATTAGAACACTCATCAGTCGCTTTCCAAGTACGGGTGAGCGTGTAACTATCTGGGCAGTTATCCGCCGGATTTGGCGTTTTTACTTGTCCTAAATATGTAATAATTATATTTAACGGCGCAGTGCAGTTGTCAGAAGCGGTCAGTGTATTCGATACATTCGGCTCTGGATCGCTACATTCTATTGTCAAATTATTCGGGATAGTAGTAAATACTGGTGCTTGGATGTCGGTATAACCTGCATCTACATTCGGAGTATTTACGCCACCTAACACAATAATTGCATCGCTCAAACCTGTTGTTACGTCTGCGTCGCTGTCTATTGCGTCGTTGTTTCCAACGTTTTTAGGAACGCGAGCGAGTCCAACCATTCCTCCCGGCATACTAAATGTAATAGTATAATTTCCAGCTGGTACATTCGGAAAGTTGTAAATTCCTGTCGCTGGGGTCACTGCGATTGCGCTGAATGGAACGCCGCTGAAACTTGTACCGTTCAAGGTAACTGTTACGCCTGATATTCCCTTTTCGCCTGCTTCGCGGATACCTAAATTACCACATTCTTTCCACGTGATGCCGCTGATGCTACCCGGTAATAATTGGATAGTTTCGATGTCGTGGTCGTCTTCGTCGCCGCCATTTTTACCGTCGCCTGTGATGGAGTTATCAACTGGATTTACTTCGCCCGGTTGGTTGCCATCTATATTATCTGGTGTAGAATCTATGTCTTGCAAATTCAAAGCGTTGCTTGCGCTGCTTATTTCGGCAGTATTCTTAAGACTATTTCCTTGGAATGTCGGTAATACTCTCAAAATGATATTTACGTTGGCTTGATTGCCTTGCGAAATGCTTGCTATCGGCGTGTTCAAAGTTGCTTTACTGCCTACTGCTGTCCAATTCGGGTCGTTCAATGCGAATCCCGCAGGGATATAATCTGTTATTTGGACATTGGTAGCGTTGAGCGAGCCTTGATTGTAAACAGTCAAAGTAAATGTTACATTGCTGCCTACGGCTACTGCTGCTGCTTGACCAGCTGCCAATTTCTTGACCAAAGCTAAATCGAATGTTTGTAACACAGGGATTTGAGCTGGGTCTTCGTCGTCTTCGTCTGTCGCTGGGTTGGTGTCGCCCGGCGTACCAGTTCCATTACCTGTAATAACGTCATCGGAAGGAGAATTTTCTTTTCCACCGCCGTCGTTGTTCGGGTTTTGGTCTGGCTTGCTGTCTATGTCTGGTTGGTTCAATAAATTATCTGCGCCGCTTATTTCGGCTTTATTTACCAAACTATTTCCCTGAAAAGTTGGGCTGATTCTCATTGATATGAAGCGAATGGTCGCTTGGTTGGCACCGATAAATGGTATTCCGCCGTTTAGCGTAGCTATTTGTCCATTTTGGAACCAATTCGGGTCGCTTACGGTCATTCCCGCAGGGACATAATCGGTTACGTTCACATTGAAAGCGTCTAATGTTCCTTGATTATAAACTATAATCGTGTAGGTCACTAAATCTCCTTGTTTGAAAGGACCCGGCTGACCGGCGGTCAAAGTTTTAGTGAGTGCCAAGTCAAATATTTGCGTCACAGCGATGGTTTCAGGGTCTTCATCGTCTTCGTCGCCCGTCGCCGGAGTTTTATTGATTTCGTCGTTGATAGTCGGGTCGTTGTTCGGATCGCCATCTGGCGTACTGTCTATGTCTGGCAAATTCAAAGGATTGCTTGCGCTCAAAATCTCTGCTTTATTGGTCAAAGAAATTCCTTGAAAAGTGAATTTTACTTGCAATTTGATATTGACGGTCGTGCTTGCACCCGGAGCTAACGAAGCGATTGGGGTGTTCAAAGTAGCTGCATTGTTGATACCAAGCGACCAAGTAGGGTCTGCCAAAGCCATATCCGTAGGGACATAGTCTATCACTTGAATATTGGTAGCTGGCAAAGTTCCTTGATTAAAGACTGTGATAGCGAAATTGACGAGGTCGCCCGGCTTGACGCTGGCGGCTTGACCCGGAGCTAATTTTTTAATCAATGCCAAGTCAAACACCTGTGTCACGGTCACGTCTTCGAAGTCGTGGTCGTCTTCGTCGCCGCCTGCCTTTCCATTTTCATTGACTACGTCATTCTTTGGATTGACCTCGCCCGGCTGGTTGCCGTCTATATTATCCGGCGTAGAATCTATATCTGTAAATACGCCGCCTACGCTGTCTTTTACGGAAGAAATCTCTGCTTTATTGCGCAGTGAAGTCCCTGTGAAAGACGGCGATACTTGGAATCTGATGTTGCGTGTAGTCGTCCCCTGTGGAGCTAAACTTGCGATTGGAGTGTTCAAAGTTGCTGAATTTCCAGAAGCTGTCCAGTTGCCGTCTGCCAATACCAAACCTGTTGGGATATAGTCAGTCACTTGGATTTGTGTGCCTGCGATATTTCCTTGATTCAATACATTGATAGTAAATGTTACGAAATCTCCTGGTTTTACGATGCTGGATTGACCCGTAGCCAATTTTTTCTGCAACGCTAAATCTGGTTGCGGTACGAATTGTGTAATCGTAATCGTTTCGGGGTCAGAGTCGTCTTCGTCGCCGCCTGCTTTTCCATTTCCACTAATAACGTTGTCTTGCGGGATTCCGTCGTTGTTCGGATTGCTATCTGGCGTGCTGTCAATATCTGTCGTAGGATTTCCATTTTCATCGGCTGCACTTGAGATTTCTGTCACATTGGTGATAGAAGTTCCCGCAAAAGTAGGCGAAACTGTCAAAATGATAGTCGTAGTCGTTTGCGCACCCGGAAGAACTGGACCCGCTACATAGGTCGGAAGACCGCCTGTTCCAACAAACCATTGAGGGTTGTCGGCGTTATTGAAAGTCATTCCCGCAGGGACATAATCTACTACGTTGATTCGCGTAGCGGTAATTGTTCCTTGATTGTAAACCGTAATATCGAACTTCACCTTGCTGCCCGGAGTAACAATCGTAGATTGGGTCGGAGATAGTTTCTTGGTCAATGCCAAGTCAAAAATATTAGTATCGGTTGTGACGGTAATCGTTTCGGGGTCAGAGTCGTCTTCGTCGCCACCGTTTTTGCCGTCTTCATTGACTACGTCGTTTTTCGGCGTTCCGTCGTTGTTCGGATTGTTATCTGGCGTGCTGTCTATGTCGGTCGGCGTGCCGCCGTTTGCATCTTTTACGGAAGAAATTTCGGCTACATTGGTCAGGCTTCCTGTGAATGTCGGACCTAATTTGATGGTAATATTTACTTGCGTAGAAGCACCTGCCGCCAAAGAAGCGATTGGAGTGTTCAAAGTAGCTACTCCAGCCGTGACTGTCCACGCTGCGTCTTGTAAGGTTACGCCTGTCGGCAAATAATCACTCACTTGGATTTGGGTAGCCCCAATAGTTCCTTGATTGATGACCGTGATAGTGTATGTCACCAAGTCATTCGGTTTTACGATGCTTGATTGACCGTTTGCTAATTTTTTAGTCAATGCAAGGTCAAAGAAATCAGGATTTACATTGATAAGCGCTGGGTCAGAATCGTCCTCGTCGGTTGCTGCGTTTGCATCGCCCGGAGTTCCTGTTCCGTTTCCATTTACGCTGTCGTCACTGGCAGTTCCTTCTTTTCCACCTGCATCGTTTCCTATGTTAGAGTCTGGGGTAGAATCTACGTCTGGTCTGCCTGCTGCATTGCTGGCTGCACTAATTTCCGCACGATTGACGAGGCTTGTACCTCTGAACGACGCATCTACTCTGAACGTGATGTCGCGAGTGGTGGATTGTCCTGCTGCCAATGTTGCTATTGGTGTATTCAGATTTACGGTGCTTGTGTTCCCTGACCAGTTGGGGTCGTTGAGTGTCAAACCCGTTGGAATATAATCTACTAATTGTATATTGGTACCGTCTATCGTTCCCTGATTGATTATGGTAATCGTGAACTTCACTAAATCGCCCGGTCGGACGGTTGTTGCTTGACCTGCCGCCAATTTTTTGGTCAATGCGAGGTCAAAGACGCTGTTGTTCACTGCTATCGTTTCTATATCCGAATCGTCTTCGTCGCCGCCATTTTTACCGTCTTCATTGACTACGTCATTTTTCGGAATGCCGTCGTTGTTCGGGTTGTTGTCTGGCGTGCTATCTACGTCGGTCGGTGTGTTGCCGTTTGCGTCTTTGGTTGAGCTGATTTCAGCTGTATTTGTGATAGAAGAACCTGTGAAGTTGGCGTTTAATTTCAGCGTAATATCTATCGTCGTGGTTGCACCAGCCGCGAGCGTTGCGATTGGAGTGTTCAGAGTTGCGATTCCTGCTGTAACCGTCCAGTTCGGGTCTGCCAATGTAAATCCTGTTGGGATATAATCCGAAACTTGAATTTGCGTCGCGCCCACGTTTCCTTGATTGATGACGCTGATGGTAAATTTCACATTTGCACCCGGCAATACTGGAGCTGGCTGACCTGCTGCTAATTTTTTAATCAACGCAAGGTCAAATCTATTCGGAGTAATGGTTATGGACGCAATATCGTGGTCGTCTTCGTCGCCACCTGCTTTTCCGTTTCCATCTATTTTATCATCTACCAAATTGGCGGCTTCGCCCGGAGTGTTACCGTCTATATTATCTGGCGTGCTGTCCACATCGGTTGGTGTGTTGCCTGCGGCATCTTTATTTGAACTAATCTCTGCTTTGTTCACAAGTGAAGTACCTGTAAAGTTAGCGTCTATTTTGAAAATGATATCTACTGTCGTAGAAGCACCAGCGATGAGAGATGCGATTGGGGCAATCAAAGTTGCTTTTCCGCCCACAGCTGTCCATGCTGGGTCATTCAATGTCAATCCAGTCGGGATATAATCTGTCACTTGGATTTGTGTCGCATCAATAACTCCCTGATTGTAAAGGGTGATGGTAAATTTCACCAATCCGCCCGGCGAGAAAGTCGCTGCTTGTCCAGTCGCTAATGTTTTTTTCAACGCCAAGTCAAATGAACCCGGAGCTGGTACCATGATTGTTTCAAAGTCTGAATCGTCTTCGTCTTTATCTGTTGAGTTGGGGTCTTTTGGGTTTCCGCTTACATCGTTGTCTGTAGAAGGACCGTCGTTATTCGGATTGTTGTCTGGTGTGCTGTCCACGTCTGTTACAGGATTTCCGTTACCGTCAGTAGCGGAAGTTATCTCCGCTACATTGATTATGGAGCCGCCCGCAAACGCTGGATCAACTTTGAAAATAATAGTGCGCGTAGTAGAAGTACCTGCCGCAAGCGTTGCAATAGGCGTATTCAGATTAGCGATGTTACCTGTTGCTGTCCAAGCTGGGTCATTTAGAATCAAACCCGCTGGGATATAATCCGCTACTTTTATAGTCGCTGCATCTACGTTTCCTTGATTTAAAACAGTAATTGTAAATGACACATTGGAGCCTTGTACTGCTGTCGAGCTTCCGCCCGGCGTAATAGTCTTGGTCAATGCCAAGTCAAAACCTTGCGTAACTTTTGGATTCACGATGACCGAAGCTATATCGTGGTCGTCCTCATCGCCGCCTGCTTTTCCATTTCCTGTTATCACGTCGTCTTGCAAACGTGGAGCAACCTCGCCCGGAGAGTTGCCATCTATATTGTCTGGCGTACTATCTACGTCCGTTACAGAATTTCCTGCTGCATCTTTTGCGTCAGAAATTTCCGCTTTGTTGATAATCGTACCCGCAAAACTTGCACTTGTTTTAAGAATAATATTTACGGTGGTCGAAGCGCCCGGAGCCAAAGTAGCTATAAGTGTGTTTAAAGTTGCTTTTCCGCCTACGGCTGTCCAGTTAGGGTCTGCCAATGTCATATCCGTCGGGATATAATCCGTCACTTGAATATTGGTTGCACCGATAGTTCCCTGATTATAAACTGTAATCGTAAAAGTTACATTATCGCCCGCAGTTACAGTCGTTGGTTGTCCTGCTGCCAATGTTTTTTTCAACGCAAGGTCGAAGTTAACTGGCTGCAAGATTGTGACTGGCTCGTTATCATGGTCGTCTTCATCGCCGCCATTTTTGCCATTTTGATTGATTTCATCGTTGATAGGATTTACCTCGCCCGGAGAGTTACCGTCTATATTATCTGGCGTACTATCCACGTCAATCGGCGTATTTCCGTTGGCATCTTTGGTAGAAGAAATTTCCGCTTTATTATTCACGGAAGTTCCTGTGAAGGTAGCATCTACTTTCAGCGTAATATTTACGGTTGTGATTGCGCCAGCCGCCAAGGAAGCTATTGGAGTGTTCAAGGTAGCTTTTCCGCCCACGGCTGTCCAACCCCCGTCGTTCAAAGTAGTTCCTGCTGGAAGATAATCCGTTACTTGAATCATCGTTGCGCCCACAGTTCCTTGATTGAACACCGTAATTGTAAACGTTACGTTATCGCCAGGAGCGACGATACTTCCTTGCGTAGCAGCCAATTTTTTCCGCAATGCAAGGTCAAATGTCGTATTTTGAGACACCACCGTTACGATAGCTATATCGTGGTCGTCCTCATCGCCACCTGCTTTTCCATTCCCTGTGATGACATCGTCTTGTGGATTTACTTCACCCGGCTGGTTGCCGTCTATATTGTCTGGCGTGCTATCCACATCGGTTGGAGTACCTCCGTTGCTGTCTTTTGCGCTGCTGATTTCTGCTGCGTTTCTCAAAGGCGTACCTGTGGCTGTCGCCGCGAAAGTAGCATCTATTTTTAAAATAATATTTCTTGTAATGATTGCGCCGGGTGCTAATGAAGCTATCGGCGTATTCAATGTCGCTTTTCCGCCAACGACTGTCCAAGCAGGGTCGTTCAAAGTCATACCTGTTGGGATATAATCTACGAGGTTGATTTGAGTAGCGGGTTCTGTTCCTTGATTATAAACTGTAATCGTAAAAGTTACATTATCGCCCTGAGCGACAATACTGGATTGACCTGCTGCCAACTTCTTGTCCAAAGCAAGGTCAAAAACCTTTACATTCTGCGCTACTCCTACCAACGCTGGGTCAGCGTCGTCTTCGTCGGTCGCTGCATTTGCGTCGCCCGGAGTTCCTGTTCCGTTGCCTCCAGTAGCGTCGTCGCTCGGTGTATTTTCTTTTCCGCCTGCGTCGTTTCCTACGATAGCATCTGGTTTGGAGTCAATATCTGGCTGGTTCAATGCGTTGCTCGCTGCGCTAATCTCCGCACGGTTCACGATACTCAATCCTGCAAAAGTTGGATTCACTTTCAAAGTAATATCGCGAGTGGTCGAAGCTCCCGCAGCAAGTGTCGCTATCGGTGCATTAAGTGTAGCATTTCCGCCTGCGGCTGTCCACGCTGCATCTACCAAAGTCATATCCGCCGGAATATAATCCGTCACTTGTACATTCGTCGCATCAAGTGTTCCTTGATTGATTACTGTAATCGTGAAAGTTACATTATCGCCCGGAGAAACCACTGCTGGCTGTCCTGCTTTCAGCTTTTTTGTTAATGCCAAGTCAAACGTCTGTGTAATCGTCGCCAACGCTGGGTCAGAGTCATCTTCGTCGGTCGCTGCATTCGTGTCGCCAGGAGTTCCTGTGCCGTTACCATTGACGGAGTTGTCGGAGGCTGTGCCTTCTTTTCCACCTGCATCGTTGCCCGCAATAGCGTCTGGCGTGCTGTCAATATCTGGCTGGTTCAGTGAGTTGCTCGCTGCGCTAATCTCTGCGCGATTCACGAGGCTCGCTCCCTGAAAATTATTATTTACTTTGAATGTTATTGTTCTCGTTGTGCTTGCGCCCGCAGCCAATGTTGCTATCGGACTGCTCAATGTTGCGGTCACGCCCGCAGTCGTACTCCATGCTGCATCAGTCAAAGTCAAGCCTGTCGGGATATAATCCGTCACTTGTACATTCGTCGCGTCGAGCGTTCCTTGATTGATTACTGTAATCGTAAAGGTTACATTATCGCCCGGCTTGATTGCGCCTGTGGTCGTCAATACTTTAGTCAATGCCAAATCGAATGTTTGTGTAAATGTTACCAACGCTGGGTCAGCATCGTCCTCGTCGGTCGCTGCATTCGTGTCGCCAGGAGTTCCTGTACCGTTACCATTGACGGAGTTGTCGGAGGCTGTGCCTTCTTTTCCGCCCGCATCGTTGCCCGCAATAGCGTCTGGCGTGCTGTCAATATCTGGGAAATTAAATTGGTTACTCGCTGCGCTAATCTCTGCGCGATTCACGAGGCTCGCTCCCTGAAAATTATTATCTACTTTTAATATTATTGTTCTCGTTGTGCTTGCGCCCGCAGCTAATGTTGCTATCGGACTGCTCAATGTTGCGTTTGAGCCAGAAGCTGTCCATGCTGCATCGTTCAAAGTCATACCCGTCGGGATATAATCTACCACCTGCACATTCGTCGCGTCGAGCGTTCCTTGATTGATTACTGTAATCGTAAAGGTTACATTGTCGCCCGGCTTGATTGCGCCCGTAGTCGTCAATACTTTGGTCAATGCCAAATCGAATTTTTCTAAACGAATCACTGCAATATCGTGGTCGTCTTCGTCGCCGCCCGCTTTTCCATTGCCCGTAATAACATCATCTTGTACATTGGTTTCGTTATTGAAGCCGTCTGGAGTGGAGTCTATATCGTCTAAATTACGATTCACGCCGTTGTTGTCTTGGGTTGATGTAATCTCGGCAGTGTTTGTTAAGTTACCTGTGGCAGCATTCGCAGCTACACGCAACAAAATAGTTATTTTGGCAGAGTCACCAGGGACTATCGCTTGCGTGATAGTATGAGTGGCTGTCGTGTTATTTGTACCAAGTGTCCAACCATTTGCGTCATTCGGACTCAACAACAATCCATTGGGAAGGTAATCAATTATCCCAATATTTTTTGCAATAATTGTTCCCTGATTGAAAACAGTAATCACAAAAGGTACGTCCTGCCCGATTTGGACTGGTGTGATTTGGGTCGTCGTCTTGCGGAGCGCAAGGTCAAAAATACCCGTATTGAAGCCCGCATCTAACGTATGGTTAGTGCTTCCTTCCGGACCTGTGGTGACAGAGATGGTTGGCAGACCAGATGCGGGTCCCGATGTGGCGAGCGTTGCATCTGAATCATTCAAATCCTGATTCGCCCCTTCGCCTGTGTTGGCTGCCGTGAGCTGGTAAGAAGTGCCTCCGACATTCAGCCCCGTTGGCGAGTATTGTCCGCCCGTCCCGAAAGCAATGGTGTAAGCCGTATTCGGCAGCAACCCGTCGGAAGATGAGAAATAATATTCACCGTTGGCATCGGTCGTTTTGGTAGCGACCACTTGCCCAGCAGCATTGTATAAGGTGACATTGACTCCAGCGAGCGGCTGCTCGCAGGGGTCTTGGATACCATCGCGGTCGGCATCAAGCCAAACGTAGTTTCCTATTTGAAGTGGAGGCAAATCGCAGAGTGCCTCTATATCGCCAAGTCCCGAGGCTTTTCCGAAAACGCCGGGATCAGCAGAACTGTAGATATTATAACCACCGCCAGAAACGTGTTTTCCAGTAGCATTGTCATAACGGACAATACCACCAGCTCCCGTAGCATTGAGGTCGCCATCTATGGAAGTCGTAATAAGATAGCCATTGCCGGGCAGCATCGCAATACCACCCTGTGTAGCTTCTTGGTGAAAGCTGTTTGTGGTATTTCCGTCGCCCGGAGTATTCACTGGTGCAGCATCGTCATAATACTCACCTGTACCCGGTCCTTGTCCGTTATTGTTACTGGTAGTCGAGCAGGTATTTCCTGCATTGGTTACGGCACCATTATTTTCTATCGTCCATTGCATATTGCCTGTCAAGCCAGCACGAAGTAAATCTCCACCAGCAAAACCAGTAAATCCTCCTTGTCCAGTGTTTGGGTTTGGAGAAAAGTTTTGATCTCCCGTTTGCATACCTGTCCTATCCAAAAAGCCGAGAATCATATCTCCGTTTCCGTCAAACTCGATGTCAGAAAGAATAGGTTGCGGATAGATGATAATATTACCGCTACATGGATTTGGAAATTGTAGCGTCCAAGGATTCCAATCTTTAGATGGATTATTGGGACACGCATTATCGGTAGTTCCCTTATTATAATTCAAAGGAAAACTCAATACGAGGGTTGGAGTGCTACCGACTGCATTGGGGTCTATTTTATAAACATTTGCTTTTAGGTCATTTTTGTTTTGAGAAGATTCTGCGGAGCAAACTGTTCCTACATATAAGAATCCCTGATAGTATTTTAGTCCCCACGGGCGATTATCACCTGCGTTGCTGCAATTACTGGGCACCGTCCAAGAACCTTGCACGGAGGTCGTGCCTGCTGTAGGATTGTTGGGGTTTACGTTCAAGCCATAGACTTTTCTATCTAAAAGATTGACGAAATATAATTTTGAGCCGTCGTCAGAAATGTCCAAATCTCCGATACCTGCTTTCCCAACATTGTCAAAGCCAACTAAATCGGCATTTGCACAAAACAATCCTCCCGGCATACCGCGATTGGTTGCATTTTGGAAGTTGGCATCGTTTCCAACGTTGATGCCTAAATTAGACACATTCACGAATGGAGCGGTCGTATTGTTGGTCATATCCGAAATGTAAATACCACCCAAACCTTGAGGACCAAGACCTGCGTGCCGCTTTACGACTGCTGAACTGAATAATTTCTTACTCCGCTTCTGGTAAGCAACTCCCCAGACCGCACCTGTTTGTGACAGCTTGCTGACAGAGGTATTTGCAGAACTTATTGCTGCGCCACTTGTCTGCGATGGAATAAGAGTCAAGCCCGTTTCAGGACCCGCTAAACCCAAGTTGCCACAAGCACCCGAAGTCGCTAATGGGTCACCGTTGCGAAACTGTGGCACAACGATTTTAGGGTCTTTTTGACAATATTCATTGGGGTCTGCGACACCAAGATTGGCACCGCAGGTTGGCGACGCGACGCGCTGCACCGATGTGCGTGAGCCACTGCCGTTGAAAGTACCCGATTTGTTATAAATCGCTGGAATATTACTGAACTCCACACGGAGTGGGTAAGCGGCTGGCGCAATACCCGCAAATGAGTAGTAACCACAAGAGTTGGTGGTGGTAGTCCCTACGGCAACGCCCTGACAGTTGTAGGCGGTGACGGTAATGCCCGCCACACCTGCTTGTTCAAAGGGTTGTTGAATGCCATCGGAATTGAAGTCCTTCCAAACTTGTCCGCCGAGCTGTCCGTTTTGACAGATTGGCGTACAGCCGCATCCGGGTGGAGCGGGAGTGGGAGCGTTTAGCGATTTGCTGACATCAAATGCCCAAGATGGAGCTGTGATGGAAATGACTGTAAAAACGGTCAAAAGTGCAATGCGTGTTACTGCTGATTTCATGTGTGAAGTGTATTTTGCTTTGATAACCAAAAAAGTTAAAATGCTAATTTAAATTGTATATTGCTGTACGAAAATTATTAGTATCTTACTATTTTACTAAAACAGTAATTGCCCGAATCTTGATGTTCAAAATTCGAGTGAAAAATTTTTATTTCTATCGGTTTGGAAGACAACGAAAAAAAATTGTCCCTAAAAGTGGAACAAAATGTACGAAAAAATTGGGGTTCGTTGTTTAAATCGGAAAAGTGCGTTTTTACAAGTGCAAATATAAGCACTTCAAAACAAAAATCCAAATAGATTTTTATTTCATTCAAAATTTTTATAAAAAATTGTTCTAAATTCTTTATAACTTGCGTTAAAACCATCAATATAGTATTAATAGTTTTGTAGCTTTTTACCGTGTGAGTAAAAGTTGTCATGTTGTTCTGTTTGCGAAATACTTGTTAGTTGTTCTATTCCCGCTCTGTTCGCTTGCACATCGTGCGACTTTTAGACTAAAAAATATAAAAAAGTCACAATCAAAAAAAATTATAGTTTAGCAGAAGTTATTTTCAGAGAAAGAGGACATTATCTGCCACCCAAACCCTACTTTATTTACTGGTGCAATGTTAGGCAGAAAAATAAATACAAAATACACCTGTTTTTTAAAAATGTGACATGGTATAAATATTATTTTTCTTAAAAATTATTCGTTTTATTCGATTTAAACTATATTTATAAAAAATAAAATAAAATAAAACTGCATAAATGTTGCACAAAATAACAAACCTTTCTCAAAACTCAAGATTTATTTGCACTGAAATCAGACAAAAATAGGGGTTTGCTGCTTCGTTGTCTGGTATTCAAGATAGCTACTTGTTGGTCTTTTGTCATTCTTCTTCCGATAAAAAAATGACAAAAAAATCAAAAGCAAGAGCAAACATTTATTTATCCCATAAATATTATTATATTTGCGTTAGGATTGTATCTAAAATAAGGCATTCAGTTTTTTCTTTATTCCCAATTTTTTTGACCGTAAAAAAAATAACTCCAGTTCAATAATCAAATTTAACCCCAAAGTGAACGTACAACCACCGCCATTCCTCTCATCGTCCGTCAGCCGCAAGCTAAATCTCATACTTGTCGAGGACGACCAAAATATTCAGAAATATTTTTTAGAATATTTTTTTCAAAATTTTAATTTTGTTTTTCACTACAACAGCATAGAAGAGTTTTATGACGCAAAACTGAAAACCAACGAAGTTGGAATGATTTTGTTGGATATTGGTCTTCCCTGTCAGTCAGGCTTGGAGGCTCTACCTAAAATCAAAAGTCAATATCCAAATAAAGAAATCGTTATCTTTAGTTCTTACGACTGCCCTGCTGTGGTGGTGCAAGCTCTACGGTTGGGTGCTACGGGCTATTTGCTCAAAAGCGACGCACTACTTACTATCGACCAAGAGCTATCTGTCATCATGAAGGGCGGCGCAGCGATTTCGCCAACGATTGCAAGAAAGTTGGTGGAGTTTTTTGCTCCGCAAAATTTGCTGAAAACTCTCAAGCCCAAAGAACGAGCCATCTTGAAACTATTTTCGGAAGGCTATACCTACGAAGAAGTGGGTGCGCAGCTTGGGCTAAAAATTGACACCGTCCGTTATTATGTTCGGTCGCTGTATAAAAAACTCCACGTCACGACCAAAAATGAAGCCCTTTTGAAAGTACGAGCAGAGCTTTAAGTTAGCGTCTGTAACAAGATACCGACTGTTGCGCCACTGCCAGAGGTGTTATTGGTAGCAAAAACCCTCGCGTTGTGTTTATCTGCTATTTTTTTGACGATAGCAAGACCAATGCCTGACCCAGCGATGCTTTCGCACAGATGCACTCTTTTGAAGAGCTCAAAAATACGCATCTCCGATGCAGGCGGAAGACCGATGCCGTTGTCTGTTACCGAAAGTTTCCATTTCTGCTCACTTCGGGATAGGCTTACCACGACGCTCGGCGCAGATGATTGGCTACTGAACTTTAAAGCATTGTCCAATAAATTGCGCAATACTTGGCGGAGCATCAAGCGGTCACCTCTGATGCTTACACTCGCAGTCGGTACATTGATAGAAATAATGCCTCGCGCTAACTTTCTGTCGTAATCGGCTACCGTATTTTTTATCAACTCTACCATGTCAAACTCGGATACATACGGCAGTGTATTATCCAACTGCGAAAAATCCATCAAGCCTTTCAACATTTCTTCTGCATCTTTTACAGACTCTAAAATATCCGCAGTGTGAGAATTGCTGCCATATCTTTTTTCTAAAAGTTGAGTGCTTTGAGCGGCGTGGTAGAGGGGAACACGAAGGTCATGTGACACCGCATAGTTGAACGATTTGAGTTGTTCTTCCTTTTCTTTGGCTTGAAGCTGGGACTGCCATGCCTGCCTTCTTGCGCAGTTGCGAGAATAGAACAGCATAAAGATTGATATAACACAAAGGGCAATACACAATAGCAAAAGTAAAAGAGTACTTTGATGCGCCGATTTTTGTTGCTGCACATTGAGCTGCATATTTTTTAGCTTGCTTTGTTCTTGCAGCTCCGCCAAGTTTGTTTCGAGTGCGGACTTTGCTACCCGCACATCTGCCAAAGTACTATCTTGTAAGTTTTGATACACCTTATAGTAGTGAATCGCTTCTTGTGGTCGCCACCAAAGATTATATAATTTTATGAAGGCTTCATACACCGTGTTGAGCAAGATATTATTCTGATTTTTTTGGGCATAATCTTGTACTTTTTTATATGCCAGTTCTGCTGAAGAATAACTTTTTTGGTCGGCACACAAATCTCCATAATCTTGAAGAAGCGTGTAGAAATGACATTTTTCTAATATATTTTTTTTACGAAATAAAATATTGTCGAGAGCCAATGTTGCAGAATGCTTGTTGAAAAGTTTGCCTTCACAGAATATTTTTTCGCCCGATAGCAACCAAAAGTAACTGTTTGTCGTGTCTTTTATCTGTTGTCGCTGTTGCAGAGTAGTCTGAAAAATATCTTTTGCAGCTCTATAATCACCCTTTTTTTTGTAAACATCACACACGCATCGGACAATATTGACCAACTGTGTGGCTGACGGGTTTTGAGTTTGCACGAGCTGATAGGCTATTTGGTAGTAATAAAGTACGCTATCAAGCTGCCTGTCAAGCTCAAAAATATTGCCAATATTCCTGAAAGCGGCTGCCAACTGAATAGTATCTTTTGCTTCCTCCGCAAGGATTTTGGCACGGAGCGACACTTGTATAGCTCCTCTGTTGTTTCCTACGTTCCTCCGATACAGTGCCAAATTATTATAAGGTTTTATTTGTAATAAATGATATTTTTCATTGAGTGCAACTGCTTTTTCAAAAGCGGGTATGACCAGTTTGCTGCTGTCCATCTCCCAATATAAGCCGCCGAGGTCGTTGTAAATCTGTATCAAAAAAGATGGATTGGCAGCTTCTATGAGTTGCTCGGACTCCAAAATTCCTTTCAGCTTGTTTAGCCCTTCGATTTTTCTGCTTTGGCGAAGGTCGCACAAAGCAGTCTTAAAGACTATCCTTATGTAGGTTATCTTCTGCCGCGACGAGTCGCAATAGTTCAAAGCGAGCTGCAACAAGCTGTCCGATTGTCGCAGATTGCCGCCTTTCAGATAGGGTGTTCCGAGTGCCGAATAGCTTTCGGCGAGAAGGTCACGGTCAGCCAGAGCGACTGCTTTCTTCAAAACTGACTCTGCCAAAGTATCTGCTTTCGCCCATTGTCGCTGTTGGGCGTATAACTCCGCCAATGCCAACTGGCTGTGCAGCTGGACTTTTGGCTCTTGATGGATTAGGACTGCAAATATGCTATCCATAGCGTGTTTGACTGCTGGGGGCTGCGCACTGCAATGCAGTGCCGCTGAACACAATAGTACCAAAATGATTTTGTTATTCATTATTTATGGCAGATTGATTTTTTTGGACTTTCTATATGGGTTTCAACTGATTTTTTACTCTTTTTAATTTGCTGATTTTGCGTTTGCTTACACCCGATATTTTCACTGCGAAGTTATTTTACATTTATTTTAGGTATCGCAAGATTTCAAAATTTTGCAAAAAATATTTCCTTTACAAAGATAGATAAATTTTATTTATTCAAATACATGCTCTAAAACTGTGCCACCGCTTTTTTCTTCAATATTTATCGCCAATAAAGCAATTATATTTTGTCTCAAATGCGCCAAAAACCTTACACCAAGTATAAAATATTGAAATAATTCATTCATACCAATAAAAAAAACACTACATATAAAAACTACATGATTTTTATATGGTCTTTTTTTGTAATCTTCAAGCCCCTTATTTTTATGTCAATACAAATATTGATTTTTTTTATTCTTTGTATGTAGTTTTTTCATGTAGTGTTTTTTTCTCAAAACACGATTTTTCTTTTGACAGTGGCACTATATTTTCACTTTACAAGCATATCGTCAAGCCAAATACATATCATTTTAATACTTAAAACATTTTTTTTTATGCTGATGCAATTTTCGAAACACCTTATCACACACCGAGCCTTGTGGCTCTTCGCCCTCGCGCTCTTGGCAGCCTCTCAACCCGCCAAAGCCCAAAACGGACTCACCGAACCCGTAGCTAAGTTCGTCACCCCTGCTTTCATATCGGGTTGCAACAACGACACGATTAAAATCGTCGTCACCAACCTCTATGAGCCGACCAGCATCACCTGCACCGACAAGAATGGAATCCCCTCCTCCTCCTATCCAGACCCCGTCAAAATAAAGGTCAATGTCCCCGGAGGTACCGTCATTCAGTATGTCGCTGGTTCTGTCAGCAGCGACCCTACGGGTGCCGCCAGTAGCTCTCCGACCGGCAATACAGTAGATATTACCGTCCCGATGCCCGCACAAGGATACTCTACCATCGTCAAGTTTGTAGTCCGCGCCGACTGCGGTGTGCTAAAACTAAACCCACTGCCTCAGTTCTCAGCCACCGTGGCTTACCCCACACCATACCCCATCGTAGGCGAAACCATCAACTCACCCGTGCTCTCGGTGGGTAATGCTCAGTTGAATGTAACAAACGGAATTTTAGGTTTTTCTAACCAGAATATAGCCTATGGTGGGAATGTTTTTAGATGTATTAACATTGCTAATGGAGGCTATGGTAATATAGATAATATTACAGTTACTGTTGAGTCACCAGACGCATTCGTCGAAACAAGTACTTTGACTACACCATACGGATATCCTTATAGTTATGGTCTTTTAACAGCGGTATCCACAACGCCATTAGGTAATGGAATTACACGAAGAGTTTACAAAGTCGCCGGTAATAGTTTGGGTACAGATGGTCTTTTAACACCTGGCGAAACAATGGGATTTTGTCAGGAACTTACAGCACCTAATGCTTGTGGTATCTATGACGCAAAGTACAAAGTAGAATACCAATGTGCAGGTGGCGGTGCTGCTTGCGATGCCCCACAGTACATCACCAACCGCACGACCGTTTCGGCAGGAACGCCAAAATTAGATGGCAAACTCGTTTCGGTAGAATACCCAGACGGTTGCCCCAAAAAGAAAATAGTATATGAAGTGACCAACACGGGTGCAGGCGGCAGCACCGTAGTAGGCAATGCCTACGATGTAAAGCTCGGCATCAGCCTCGGCTCGGGCAAGGCAACGCTCTCTAATGTCACCCTCAACGGAACTCCCGTCACCATCTCGGGCGGATTGACCGATTACTACATAGATACCCAGCAGTTCACGTCCGACCCCGACGGTCCGGGCGGACTCGAAGACCTCGACGGCGACGGCAAATTCGATGATATGAAGCCCGCTGCCACTACCACCGTGTCTTTCTTTTACACCATTCCCTGCGACATCGCTTGCGGGGCTGACCTCAACTACAAATTCAGCTCCTCCAATACCTTTACCGATTTTTGTAGGACGCTCAAAGGGGCTACCAGTACCTCGCTTGCCAACTTTGGCTTCTCCCAAGAGCAGCCCATAGAGCAACTCGAAAAAGTGGATTATGGAGTATTGACCGCAGGCGAAAGCCTCAAAAAAACAGCACGATTTGGCTTCAAATACCAACAGTCCAACATGAACCTCTCGGCAGCCACCGCCGAACTCCGCATCAGCTACAGCAAAAAATTTGAGTTCGACCCGAGCAGTGTCAAGCTCAACGGCGTGCCTATCGCAGGAGTCTTGCAAGGCACCGACACCCAGCCCAGCACCAGCACTACCGACAGCACCGCCACCGCTAGCAGCAGCGACTCTATGTTCGTCTATATGCTCACGGCAGCCCAAGTGACCGCTCTTTTCGATAGCTTCCGCGATAGCCTCTCCTACGACCAAACTTACTACGGCTGCACCGACCGCCAAGACACCAAAACAGGCGACAACTGGCAGCTCCTAATCAAGACCAACCCCAACCAATGCCCCGACGGCTCTACGCCTTGTACTTTTGACTTGGCTTGCAAAAAAGCATTTGCTTATGCCTCTGGCAATGCCTGTGGTGTAAAACCTTGTTGGATAACAGACTTTAAGTTGTATAGGGACAAGCCCGTGGGTAGTACAGACGTAACACGCACCACACCTATCCCTGCCATAGACAGCACCCGCAGCTATGCAGGCGATACCGTGGCTTTTAACCAAAATGCTTTCTATACAGGTAAATGGTTTGGTGAGCCGATTGGGCAAACCGTAGCAGATGGTGGCTTTGCTAAAGAAGGCTATGACATGAGAACCTATTTTAACTTTAATTATTCTAAACCAGTTGGCTATAAAAATGGCGTGAGTCCTTGGATATTTTTAGAAAACTATTCAACGGTTTGTGTGCGTAAGCGCATTCCAAACCCTACAAATTCATTAGCCCTTGGCACGCTCGGTCCTGTTATTTTTACAGCACCATTATTGGCATCTGACTTTACCCAAGCAATTGGTATAGCCACAGTAACTACACCAACCACACCAAGAGGTAGCTCTATTGCTGGACCTATTCCCCAAGCACCCTATAATGGTAGAACATACAACGAATATCTTTGTGACACCTATAATGGTAGTTTATGGGAATTTAAGAACTGCCCTATGTCAAATTATGTCGAATCCGGAAACAATTGGTATCAACGTCATTACAATGTCGCAGATGATAAAATAGAAGAACTCTATTATATCCAATTTGGAGGGGCTTTGGCTCGTGCAGGATATACCGGACCCAGTAACGACGATGAATATTACTATGAAGTAAAAACCAAATGGAAAATGAACCCCGACTTCCCTTGGGACAATTCTAATTCATATAGTTTTGCGGGTGCTGTGCAACACATAGGTAATAATAATACAGGTGTAGATTATTTTTCCCCTGCAAGTTCTTATACAACTAACTGCAACGATGCCTCAGCAACAGGCACCACAGTAAGCAAAGAGCTTACCGTAGGTAGCCCCAAGCAGACATACAATGCCGCTTGCGGTTTGCGGGTGAGCCATAAGATTAACTTTAAGAGTTTTGTAGGCAATTATTTCAGAGGTGGCGAAGTACGAGTACCCTTGACTATTGACAAAATAGTAGCCCAGTTGCCATCAGAGTATGCCCTGGCAGGCACGCCCAACATCAGCCTACAATACAACCAAAACTGCATCAGCAATACTTCTACTACTTCGGTAGCAGCATCGGGCAGCACAGGCACGGTAACATTCGCAGGAGTCGGCGGCGGCGCGTTCCCCTCCGCTACCAACGCAGACGGCTGCTCGGGCGGTCAGACCATCTATAACCTCTCTTACGACTTGGTGAAAGCCGGCACCGCCGCGCCTGCTGCCTACACAGTACCCATCACCATCTACGGAAAAGACGAGTTCGGCGGCGACCAAATATTTTTGGACACCATCTACATCACCGAAGCCGACCCAATCCTGACCATCACGCCAGTGGCGGCAAGCGTACAAATATCCGACGGCACTACGCCCTACGGCGGCGTATGCACGAGCTTCTACACCGACTACATCATAAAAAATACCGCAGCTTTCGATGCTCCGAATGTCTATTTGGCTGCCAAAGGCAACGCCAACGTGACGATACTCAACATCAATGACCTCAATCCTGCTACGCCATTGGCTGGCAGCGACACGCTGCGCTACGGCGGAGTCAATATGTTCGGGAAGCTCGGCACCGTCAAAGCTGGCGAAAGCCGCACCATCAGAGTCTATGCCACCACCACCGTCTGCTCCGACAAAGTGGAAGTGGTCGCCGACTTCGGCTGTACCTTCCCCAAAGACAACCTGCCCGACGAAAGCAGCACCAACACCAATTTGGTGAAAGCAAGCACCGCATTTACTGCCGAAAACCCAACTTTGCAAAGCAAACCAGTTTCGGACATCACCATATCAGACCTCTGCGCTACGAAGACGATAGAGTACGAAATCCTCAACACAGGATTGCCGAATCTCTACAAGATGCTCAGCAACCTCACGCTCCCAGCAGGAGTCAGTATGGTAGCCGGCACCGCGCAGTTGGGCTATAGCACCGCAGGTGGCTTTACGGGCTTCTACAAAATCCCAACAGCCAACATAAGCGGCAGTGGCACGAGCCAAATAGGATTCGACTACTCCGCCAACAGTCCGTTTTTGAAAAATGACTGCGGCTTACCGGGCGCAGACGAAAGACCGATGAACTACGTCCGCCTGAAATTTGATGTAGAATTTTCGGCTTGCCCTGCTGGTGGCGTAGCGCAGTTATTGTTGGAAAGTACAGCTACGAACTATTGCGGAGCGACCGTGACGGCAAAATCAGCTGCTACTTTGCAGTTCAGCTCGCCTACGCAAGTCCGCAACCGCTACGAGTTGGCGCGCAGCACTTCACCCGTCAAGATATGCAACGCCAATGCTGGCGTACCGTTTGTAATGACAGACACCATATACGTGAAGAACGTAGGCGGGTTTTCAAATTCAGGACCTACGACAGGACAGGACACGGTATTTTTCTCATTTCCGAATATTTACAGCTATTACAGCGTAACCAATATCAGCGTAGTAGATGCAGCCACATTTGGTTTATTTCCAATCACGCTGGGTTCCAACGGAGCGCAGCGGCTCAAGATAGTGATTCCAGCAGGAACGCCGGTGGGCGGCAGTGTTGCAGTACCTATCACATATACTTACACCTCGAAGATACCGAAGCTTTGCCAAAAATCATGTCCTTTGTTTTGTATATTCGGAGAATATCATACGCTTTTGAGCCTCAAATGCGATGCAAAGGGTTTGGATTGCTCTACGGTCTATACCGAATATAGCAAGCTGACTACTCGCCACGCCGAGTGTTGCTATGGCAGCATCGGCGATTATGTGTGGACAGACACCAACCAAGACGGACAGCAAGGCAGCACAACGGACGAGCCTCCGATAGCTGGCGTAACAGTCAATCTGTACCAAGATACGAGCGGCACGGGAGTTTTTGTGTTGGTAGCTACCAAACTTACCGACGCTATGGGTCACTATGTTTTTGATAGTTTGTTCACAGGCAACTACCAAGTTCAGTTTATTGCTCCGCCGGGCAAGGCATTTACGACTCCGACTACGGGCGCAGGCAGCAGCGATAGCAACGCTGGCGCAAACGGCTACAGTGCGGTAATACCTATCAACACGGGTTTGGACCCATCGGACATCGGGCGCAACAACCCCACTATTGACGCAGGAATACTGAAATGCAGTACGCCAATCACGCCCGCTTTGAGCGTCACGAACAATACTTGCTCGCCCAATATAGCGGGTGGGTTCAGTATCACTACTCCGTGCGGAGCAGGTACGCACATTGAGTACTCGTTGGACGGCGGCACGACGTGGACTGGCACGCCACCATTTTACAATACCACGCCGCTCAACGTCGTCGCACGCTGCGTAAATGACAGCGACCCAACGTGTTTTGGAGCGAACAGTGTAAGCGTCAGCACGAGCCCTACGATATGTCCGCCGCTACCGCCCGGCACGCCGTGTTCTATCACCATCACGCAACAAACACAATCGGTTTGTAATAACAACGGTACAGAATATCGTTTGCAGGACGACTTTTTTACGGTCTTAATCAATGCTTCGGCTATCAACGGCGGACAGCGTTACGAAGTCGTAAATCTGGCAAATACAGACGGAACAGGTGGTAATCCATTGGGATTTGCGAACTATGGAACAGCAGTTTCGGTAGGTGGTTGGGGCAGTCTGATTGCTAATAATACAGTTTTCATTCTGACTATCAGGGATTTAAAAGATAATAATTGTTTTAAGACAATCACTTTGAATCCCGTACCACCATGCAGCACCAAGGTCACCTCCAACAACAGTCCTTGCGGAGCGGTGCCGTGTGCGCCGATAAAAGCGGTGAAAAACGGACAAAATTAAACGGTTTCGGTAAAATTTAAGCATACAAAAACAGAAGGCAGTCAGAGCGTATAATGCGCTTCGGCTGTTTTTTGTTTCATCTCACCACGCCCTGCTCTCGATGGCAAAGTTGGACGTTGATGCCGTATTTGTTGCGCAAGTGCGCATAAAGTTTTTCGGCGGAATAAACGGAGCGGTGCTGTCCGCCAGTGCAGCCAAAACAAACCAGGAGGCTTTCAAAGTTCCGCTCGATGTAGTTTTCTACTGATGCGTCTATTATTGCAAAAGAATTTTGGAGAAAAGCGGTCATCGTTTTTTGTTGTTCCAAAAACTGTATTACGGGTGCGTCCATACCAGTCAAAGATTTGTACTGTTCGTAGCGACCGGGATTTTCGATGGCGCGACAGTCGAATTGAAAGCCGCCGCCGTTGGGAGAGTCGTCCTGCGGAAGTCCTTTTTTGTAGGAAAAGCTAACTATTTTGACGGTCAATTTACTATTTTTCCCAAGATTTTTGTCGTAAGGCTCGAAGCGAGATTTGGAAAGCACTGTTAGCTCTAAAGCTCTGCGCAAGTGCGGCATCTCGAAAGGCAGTTGTACGTTGTCGAGCCACCACGCAATATTTTTGATGGCGAAAGGAATACTTGTCACAAAATGTTCTTTTTTTTCATAAAGTCCTCTAAATCCGTACGCGCCCATCGCCTGCAAGCAACGGATAAGAACATAGGCGTAATAGTGTTTTGTAAAAATTTTGCGGTCAATCCCTGTGAGCTGTTCGGCAGCGTCGAGGTAGGTTTCGAGCAACTCTTCGCGGATAGAGTGCGGCATATTTCCTTTGGCTTGAAAGAGCAGCGATGCCAAATCATACTGCAACGCTCCTCTCCTACCGCCTTGATAATCAATAAAATACGGCTTATTTTCTTTGAGCATAATGTTTCTCGACTGGCAGTCGCGGAGCATAAAATAGTCGCAGTCGGCTTGCAGAAGGAAGGTTATTAATTGCTCAAAGTCGTCCTCCAATCCTTGCTCGTCAAAGGGAATATCGGCAAGTTTGAGAAAAAAATTCTTAAAATAATGCAAATCCCAGAGCATGGAGCGATGCCCAAACTCCGCGAGCGGATAGCAAATAGCGTAGTCAAATCCTTTATTTCCTTGTATCTGAAATCTCGCCAACGCTGTCACAACTTCTCTGTAAGTATTTTTTAATTCGTCCGAAAATGGCTGTCCTTGCGCAGGTATTTTTTGATAAAGGGCGCAGTCGCTCAAGTCTTCTTGCAGGTAAATATTTTCTTCTAATTTGGTCGCCAAAAGGCTCGGAACGGGCAGCTGTTTGGTCAAAAAATGCTGGGTCATTGCTATAAAAGCACGATTTTCGCTTTCATTTTCGCAATACGTTCCGATGGCAGTTTGTCCGTCTTCGTCCGCCAATCGGAAGTATTTTCTGTCAGAGCCAGACTGGGCGATGGGCAGAATTGATTGGACATTTTTTCCTGACCACGACGTATAAAGTCGTCGCAGCGATTGTTCGATGGCGTGCATGAGTTTGTATGATTTTCTTAAGTAGTTTTTAGTTTTTAGTAGTTAATTTTTAGTTGCATAAATAATTGCTAATCAATTAGTTACAAACATTATATAATCACAAGTAAATCTTTGCAGATACTTATTTGAACGAATTACTCTACTATTTCGGGGTTCAAAGTAGTCCAAAGCAAGTCTTTGAGTTCTTGCAGCCCTTGTTGAGCGATAGCGGAGATAAAGACCGTTTTGATGCCGCGCGGAAGTGTGGGTTTGAGCAGTTTTACCATCTCTTTGTCCGCCATGTCGCACTTGGTAATCGCCAGCACGCGCGGCTTGTCCAGCATTTCTTCGTTGTACATAGCGAGTTCGTTGAGCAAAATCTTATATTCTTTTTTGATGTCGGGGCTGTCGCAAGCAATCATAAAAAGCAGTACCGAGTTGCGCTCAATGTGGCGGAGGAACCGGTGTCCCAAGCCTTTTCCTTCGTGTGCGTTTTCGATGATGCCGGGAATATCTGCCACGATGAACGAGCGAAAGTCGCGATAAGGAACGATGCCAAGATTGGGCGTAAGGGTCGTAAAAGCGTAGTCGCCAATCTTTGGTTTGGCAGCTGAAATGACGGAAAGCAATGTCGATTTTCCGGCATTCGGGAAGCCCACCAAACCTACATCTGCCAGTACTTTCAGCTCCAAAATCTTCCACTCTTCTTTGGCTGATTCGCCCGGCTGGGCATAAGTCGGCACTTGATTGGTCGGCGACTTGAACGAATTATTGCCCAATCCACCGCGTCCGCCGCCGAGCAATACTCGTGTTTCGCCGTGTTTTGTAATCTCAAAAAGGATTTCGCCTGTTTCGTCGTCCTTTGCTACCGTGCCGAGCGGCACTTCGATAATAACATTGTCGCCGTCGGAGCCATGACAATTACCGCCAGTCCCATTGCCGCCGTCGCCTGCCAAGACGTGTTTGCGATAGCGCAAAGCGAGCAGCGTCCAAAGATGAGAATTTCCTTTTAGGGTAATGCTTCCTCCCTTGCCGCCGTCGCCGCCGTCGGGTCCGCCTTTGTCGGTTTTGGCGTTGCGCAAGAAGTGCATCGAGCCTGCTCCACCTTTGCCCGAGCGACAACAGATACGGACGTAATCTACAAAATTTTCACTCATAATAGTTATAAAAAATTCAGAAAAGAGAACCAAGCTATTTGGGACTCAATTTATTGGACGGCAGCCGATATTGGACGGTATCGAAAATTTACGGAAAATTCGGATACAATACAGCTTTTTCTAAAATTATAATCCGTCAATGACCGCGCACAATCGCAGCAAAATATCGCTAATATCGCCCAAACCCGCCACTTTGTGCGACTTATTTTTTTGGGCATAATAATCCGCCACTGGCGTAGTTTCGTTCCTATATATATGTATCCGATTGCGGACGATGGACTCGTCGTTGTCGTCGGCTCTGCCCGAAGTCTTGCCACGCAACAAAATCCTTCTCACGATTTCGTCTTCTTCTACCACCAGCTCGACCAATCCCGCAATGGTCTGATTTTTTTCTTCCAACAGTTTGTCCAACGCTTCGGCTTGCGGGATAGTGCGCGGAAAGCCATCGAAAATAAATCCTTTGGCATCAAGGTTGGCTTCGACTTTATTTTTCAACATTCCGATAGTAACACTGTCTGGCACTAATTCGCCACGCGACATAAACGCTTTGGCTTCTATTCCGAGCGGTGTGCTGTGGCTCATTTCGTAGCGAAAAAGGTCGCCCGTCGAAATATGCAACAGATTATATTTTTTTACCAAAAATTCGGCTTGGGTGCCTTTCCCGCTTCCCGGCGGACCAAAAAGGATTAAATTGAGCATGGTTCGTTAGTCGTTATTTTGTTTTGATATTCATTTTATTTTTCTCCATAATGCGACTTACACGACGCAATTATAATCTGCTCGGCAGTTACTTTATACACCAATCTGTGTTCGTCGTCTATCCTGCGCGACCAATATCCGTCCATATATTTCAACGCTTCGGGCTTGCCGATGCCCGCAAAAGGCGTTTTTTGGATATTTTCTATCAATTTAAAAATTTTGCGCAGCATTTTCAAATCGTTGTTTGTCCAGTACAGTACTTGCTCCAAAGCGTGATTGTCAAACGTGATGACCCGTTTTTTCATGGATATATTTTTTTATATCGTCTATCGAAGAAAACTCGACCAAATTCACGCCCGCCTCAATGTTTTTGATGGATTGCATCAGCTCGCGGTGGCTGCGCTCCTGCGGAGTTTCGGCTACTTCGCGCACCGTT
>JAYUHK010000111.1:0-2286 GCA_043767025.1 Saprospiraceae bacterium
TGTCACAAAAAGCGCAAATCCTGCCCGACAAGGGCAATATCTCGCTCTGTACTCCATTTCTTACGCCGTCGCCAACATTATTGCGCCCACTACGGGGACACAAATAATCGCCATCTTCGGCTACCCTACGCTGTGGTGGATTGTCGGCTCGGTCGCTTTTTTGGATTGGGCGGGCTTCAGGTGGCTCAAATTGTGAGTTACCGACACCTCAAAGGTATCGGTAATTTTGGTTCGGCTTTTAATAAAAACCAAATAGGCGCAGGCATTTATCCCAAAAGCATCGCGGCACTCATCGCTATCATCAGAGCGTCCTCGATGATGGTGACGGTACTCATCGGCAAATTGAAAACTGCGCCCAGACAAGCGCATTGGATTTTTTGTTGGCTCCAAACGCTTTGTAAAACGCCAATTATGCTGACAGTCATCACCAACAAAGTAGTGAGATTGGTAGCGAATGGCGCAAAATTAACGAGATTGGCAACGCCCAAACCCAACTCAACGAAGACATAGATGTAAGCCCAAGCAGGAATTTTTTTTGCCAAAATATCATACATCACATAGCTGTCGGCAAAGCCTTTGAGATTGAGCAATTTGAAAAACGAAAATACCAAAAAGAAGCCCGCCATAAAATGCCGCATAGCCTCCATGAAGTCAAAAGTTTGGTTTTTGGACTGCACCAATAGCGTCACGGCTGTGATGTATCCAAAAATCAACAAAATCGGCTGGTAGGTTTCCAACCAAGACTTTGCTTGCTCCGCAGTTTCGCTGTGATTGGTGGCAGCGATTTGGTACTTGCTCCCCACTCCGCCGATTGCCGTCTGCAAATCCGACAGTGCAATGTGCTTGCCCATTGAGATGGTCGCCGAGTTTGTTTCTTTCGAAACCTCCACTTTTGTAATATCTTCCACTGCGAGCAGAGCCGATTTTACTTTGGCTTCGCAGCTGCCGCAGGTCATTCCAGTAAGACTGTAGGTGTGTGTCATTGTTTTTTTTAGAAAAAAAACGGTGTAGCTCAAAAAAGCTACACCGTTTCTATATTGTTAGTTTTTGAGAGCTATTCCATTGGGCTTTGACCCGACGATAACGGTTTGAAGTTTTGCGTGATTGACTACATCAATCACGGTTACGGTGCTTGCACCTTGGTTGGTGACGTATGCTTTTTCTCCGTTGCTGCTGAATGCGACAGCGTGCGCGTCGGCTCCAGTCGGGATATTTCCCGCATACGTCCAAACGCCATTTATATTCTCAAAAAATACTACTCCTCCATTGGTGGCATCTGTCACCCAGATTTCGTTGTGATGGGTGCTGTATGCGACATAACCGGGTTTGAAGCCAAGATTGAAAGTCGATACGACATTGGCACCCGAAACACTGATTTCGGAAACTGACTGCCCGCTTTCGTTGTCCACATACATTTTGCCATTGGCGGCGGGCCAAGCTCCGACAGGGTCTGCGCCGACGGGAATAGTCGCCATGATTCCTTTAGAATTTGCATCTATCATTGTGACTGTTTTGCTCATAGTATTGCAGGCGAATGCCATCGAGCCGTCGTTTGAAAACGTCACTTCTGAAAGTCCTTTACCGACATTGATGGTATTCTGGAGCGTCCAGTCGCTTGTCTTATAGACCAAAACCTGACTTTGGACGGTGTCCATTTGTCCCAACCAAAGTTCAGTTCCCGAGCTGTTAAAAATTGCATTGTGTGGTAATTTTGCCAGTGCAATTTCTTTATCTATCGTTCCTGTGGTTGCGTCAATAATTAGTACTTTCAGTCCGCTCGTAGCTCCGCCGTGCCCTGCGTGTCCGCCGCTCAAATCGGTGGAAGTAATTGCGACCGCCAATTTGGTTTTTGCGGAATTGATAGAGATGTGGTGCGGATAAGTAGCTCCGTTCAGAGCAATTTCTGCGGTTGCGGCATTGTCTGAAAGTCTTACGACAGAAAGATTGTTTGAAGTCCCGTTCACGACGTAAGCCGCTGGATAATTGATATTCAGTACAGGAGTGTCGCCGTGATTGGCGTGTTTGGCGCAAGAAGCGAGCGCAAAAGCGACGGTTGCTGCGATTACTAAATTGGGTATTGAAACTCTACTCTTCATTTTAAAAAAAAATTTAATTGATTATTTAATAATTTACACTACTTGCTGCTGAATATTTTTGAGCAACAAGACTAAAGCTAAACGCAAATATAAAAGTTTTAGTTCATCGGTCAAGTCATTTTATTTAGGACTGCCGAAGACCGAAAATTTGGAGGCGCAAATATTACAGTTCCGTATTTTTACTTTTCTT
>JAYUHK010000112.1:0-3954 GCA_043767025.1 Saprospiraceae bacterium
TTGGTTACTTTTTTCATCAAGGAAAAAAGTGACAAAAACCAAGTCAATAGCTACAAAAATTAAGCTCAAATGAACCAATCAAAATGTTTCTGCGTAACATCAGTTTCTAAAACAAATTTCTCATTTTTTCCCTCCTTATTAATGTTTTGTCAAAGTCAGTTTGAAGTCAAAACTCTGAATATTGGTCGCCAGCACGAGATTTTTTTCGTCCAACTGGTCTATTCTGTACGCCACAGCGGGGACGACTCGCTGGGTCAGAATATTTTTATCCAACTCGAAAGGTGTTGTTTCTTCTACGCCCGTGATGTTGGTGGTCATGGAGCCGTCTGGACGAAACTCGTAGTAGGCATTTTGCAGCGATTCGGTCGCTTTGTTGTTGCGCAGAGCTTCTTGCAAGTCCCATTTGCCAGATAATTTTTGGAGCATTTGCTTTTTTTTATCGTCTTGACAGCCGCTAATTAGCAACGCTCCGAACAGCAAACAGGTTATAATTTTTGAAAACATTTAGAAAAAAGTATTGATTTTTTTAAAAACAAATTGCGATACGCAAAATTAATAATTTCTTGGAACATAAAAGGATAAAAATTGGCTTGCTGCTGCTACCATATTAAATTTTTTTATTTTATGATAAAAAAAATTATGTGTTGCAAAACACGTTTTTAGCAAAGTTTGGCAAACTATTTGGAATATAGTAAATAGTGTCAGAAACAAAAAGTTCTTCCAAAAAGAAATTTTGTTGTCTTGCACACTCCGTCCTGTATTTTCCGATTGATGACCCAAGATAACACAAATAACTGCTTTGCCCAAACAGTGCAATCGGAGCGACCCAATTCATACGGTTTTTTTTAGTCTAACAAATTATAGTTTTTTTAGTTGATAGTTTTTTACTGTCAGAAGATTTATAACACAAATAAGCCACCATTAAGAAATTCGCACAGAATTTAATTTTTTATTGGAGTTTTTTTCCAATTATGTTATAGATTTTTTTGCTGACACTATCAATAAATTTGCCACGTTATTTCAATATCCCTGAAAGCGTGGCTTTTTTTTTGCCCATAAGTGATCTAATTCTGATACTATTTTATGGCTTTGCGGCTACTTTTTTACCAGAAAGCGCAATCGCCGCTCGTATTTTTTGGTAGGATATTTGCTCGCCGAGCGCGTCAAAAACGTCTTTGAGTTTGTATGGCTCTTGAAGTCGGGTTAAAATTTTGCCAATTTCCGCTCGTTCACTTTTTGTCACAAATTTGTCCAAATCTATACTTTCTCCGAGTTCGTACAGATGCACCAAGTGAGAAAAAATAGTCACAGGATTCAGACTTCGCTGCTCTGCAATCTGCTCCACACTCAATCCATTTTTGTACAATTCAAACGTCAGGGCGTGCGTAGCTCCCTTGATTTTTATGCCTTCTCCCGATTTATTGCTCACAAATTGTCGGATAGCATTGAGAAAAGCGTCGCCATATTGCTGGATTTTGCGCTCTCCAAAACCCTCGATTCGCTGCAATTCGTGGTCGAAAGTAGGGCGAAGTTGCGCCATTTCGAGGAGTGTCGTATCGGTCAGCACCAAGTAAGGCGGTATGCCGCGCTCCTGCGCCAGCTTTTTGCGAAGCTGCCGAAGCTCCTCGAAAAGCTCGTCTTTCAGTTGCTGCGTAGCTGTTTTGGGCGTGGATAAAGTCTTTATTTCTGCGGTTCTGTCTATGGTTTCTTGCATTTTGACCATCTGAATTTTTCGCCCTTCAAAGAGAACTGCTTTTGCCGAAGTGGTGGTTTTGAGGACGCTTTTTTGGTCGTAGGCAACTTCTACCAATCCCAAATGCAGCATCTGCTGGATATAATGTTGCCACTCGGCGAGGCTCAAATCTCTGCCCGCTCCGTAGGTTTTTATTTTGTCAAAACCACGTTGGATAATTTCTTGGCGGTTGGAGCCACGCAGCACATCTATCAGCATCATAGCTCCCACTTTTTCGTCTAATCGCATCAGTGCCGACAGTGCTTTTTGGGCAATCATCGTACCGTCAAAATATTGCGGCGGGTGCTTGCATACGTCACAATTACCGCAATATTGCGTGTCACGATGTTCTCCAAAATAATTTAATAAAATTTCTCTTCTGCAAATCGCCGCCTCTGCGAATTGCTGCATTCGCTCCAATTTTGCGATTTGCAACGCTTGATTTTCGCCTTCGTTGCTCTCCAACATTTCGCGCAACACTCGCACGTCTTGGTAAGAGTAAAAAAGCATCGTTTCGGCGGCGGCTCCGTCGCGCCCTGCGCGCCCAATTTCTTGGTAGTAGCTTTCGATATTTTTTGGCAAATTGTAATGAATAACCCAGCGAACATTGCTCTTGTCAATCCCCATTCCGAAGGCAATGGTAGCGCAAATGACTGGTGTAGAGTCGTTTATGAATTTTTCTTGCACTTCCGAGCGGTCGCGGCTGCTCACTTGGGCGTGGTAAAAAGCGGCTTTGATGCCAATTTGGTTCAGTTTTCCAGCCAAATCTTCGGTTGTTTTTCGGCTCAAACAATAGATAATTCCCGACTCGTTTTTGTGTTTGCTCAAAAAAGTCACAATCTGTTCCATCTTTTTCTGACCGGGTCGTACTTCAAGGCTCAGATTCGGGCGGTCGAAAGAGGCAACAAACACCTGCGGTTCGTGGAGTTGGAGTTGCTCTATGATGTCTTTTCGAGTCACTTTATCCGCCGTCGCAGTCAAGGCGACGAAAGGCGTGTCGGGAAATTCTTTTTTCAAAAATCGCATTTGCATATATTCGGGACGAAAATCATGTCCCCACGCCGAAATACAGTGCGCCTCATCTACGGCAATCAAACATATTTTTATTTTCTTGAGCAGCGGAAGAAAATTTTGCGACACTAATTTTTCGGGAGAAACATAAATCAGCTTATATTTTCCGTTGAATAGGTCGTTTTCTACCTGCTGCTGCTCCCGATAGTCGAGCGAGCTGTTGAGAAAAGCGGCTTCGATACCGTTGCTTCGCAAACCTTCGACTTGGTCTTTCATCAGCGCGATGAGCGGCGACACGACTACACAAACGCCTTCCAAAACGATAGCTGGAATTTGGTAACACACGGATTTGCCGCCGCCTGTTGGCATCAGCACCACCGAATCGAGTCCTTCAAAAACAGTTTGAATGATTTCTTGCTGCATGGGACGGAAGGTATCGTAGCCAAAATATTTTTTTAGGGCAGCTTGCGCCGCTATAATTGCTTGGGTCATAAAATTGAGTTCAATTTTTTTTATATTGGTTGCACGAAATTATGTAATTTTGAGCTTTTAAAAAAGTAAATTGTTGATTTAGCTGTGATAAAAGAAGAATTTCCTCCTGCTGGCTCCGATTACGAGGGCGGAACGAGCGACGGCTGGGAGTATAAAGTAACTTTTGCGGGTTCTACGTTGGCGTACAGCTTCGAGATGATACGGCAATTTTTGGAGGAAGAAGGCTACGGGGACGTGCCACTTCCTGCCTCTGCAAAGGAATTGCTGCTGTTCAGAATCCCAACACGCAACCGCCAAATCTTGATGTTCGACGACAACGGCTACGTACACAATCCGATAAAAATACTGTTTCCTATTTCGGGTAGAAAAAAATCTTTGCTCACACTTTTTATATACAACGAGCAATCGCCAGAGCATTTGCTTCGTTTTCACGGAGTGTATGTGAAGAAATAAAATTTTGGGAAGATTGAGCCAATTTTTTGTATTTATTGACTGATGTTACGCAGAAACATTTTGATTGATTCATTTGAGCTTAATTTTTGTAGCTATTGACTTGGTTTTTGTCACTTTTTTTCTTGATAAAAAAAGTAACCAAAAAAATCAAGTGCTCTGTATAAATCCTAAAGTTTTTGCTTAAAAATCCCGTCGGCGCGCGAAAAATACTCGTCGGAACCCCGCCAGACTTCAAACAGTTTTCGCTTCGCCAGACGATATTTTTG
>JAYUHK010000113.1:0-5187 GCA_043767025.1 Saprospiraceae bacterium
ACTTATGGTATAATTTAGTATAAATCCTTGATAGTTAGGAACTTATGGTTAGTCATACCATGAATAAAATTCGTTTATATTTGTCTTATTACTTACTTATTTCAAAATACTAACATCACCCGAAAGGACATCGTTGATAACTTCGCCGTTGGAGCGTGTGTATTCGTACTCCAGCGACCACACATAAACTCCCGCTCCGAGAGGCTGCCCTCTAAACGTGCCGTCCCAACGAGCAATCTGTCCGTCCGCTGCCGATGTCGCATACAAAAGAACGCCCCATCGGTCGAATACCTGAAAACGATGGATTCGGTGTGGAAAATCACACTGGATATAATATTCTAATTCGTCGTTGATGCCGTCGCTGTTGGGTGAAAACGCAGACGGAACATAAATACGACATTCACAGACTTTGCTCGTCACGTCGAAGTCGTGACGCCAAGTTTTGCAGCGATTCCGAACTTCTAATCCATAATATCCACCTTTGCTGATGATTTTTTGGTTTGACGTGTCGCCGTCCGACCATCGATAATCGTTGATAGTTGGTAGCTTGATATTCAGCTTTTCGCCTTTGCAAAGCAGGGTGTCGTTGGGTAAAAAACGAAGCCAGTCGTCTTGTTGGGTATCTACTACCACGACCGTATCGGACACGCTGCATTTGTCTATGGTCACGGTCACGATGTAACGCCCCGCTTGACTGACAACGATGCTGCTATCGGTCGAGCCGTTGCTCCACCGATAAGTCGCATCTAAAAATTTCTTTCCCAGCTCCACACGCTCGCCTGCGCAGAGCAGCACAGTATCTGGCACAACGTCAAATTCATACACCCCTACGTCATCTATGTAGAGATAGGAAAATATAAATTCTGTTGGAGATTTTAGAACCTCCGCATCTTTTCTGAAGTTGCCTAAAAGTATAAATTTCTCTGTTCCTTTGGCTTTGTATAATCCACAAATATGTGTCCAAGCACTTGTATCTTTTATAACAATATTTCTATTTTCTACAACAGGCTCATAATTGGGGACACTCCAAGGTGGCATGAACTCATAGCGATACTTGTAGAGAGTATCACTAACTGCAATGCCAACCGCGTCTGCCGCTTGAAGAATATCTGCGCCTTTATAAACAGCAGGTATTGCGAAAAAATCAAGAAAATATTTTTTATTTTTTTGCATCGGACTATTTAACTCTACCTGAAAAATTTCTCTAAAATTATTCTGGTCATACTGGATTATACCGAAATAGCCTATTCCAGAATGTGCAGGACGACAAACATATAACCCCGTACAAGGGACGCTACAGCAAGTAGCGGAAAAACACCCATTATAAATATCAGGAGATTGGCAGGCTACTTTCCACGGAAAAGCTAAATCAACTGTTAGGTTCGTCGAATCGCAAGAGCCACTTTTTAATACTTCAAAAGATGGATTAGGAACTAAATTGGTTTGAGCAAAAGAGGAGAAGAAAAAAAAGAGCAGGCATACGAATAAAAAAAATACCTTTTTCATCGTAAAAGAAGTTAAAAAAAAATCCTGTATGCCTACCGCTCAAGCACACAGGACTCTTTGGGTTACAGAATAAAAGTACGTCTATTACAAAATAACAAGTTTTATTTTACATATCCAAATTTTTGTTAATTTTTTTCTAAAAAATAATTTTTTCGACAAATTAGCTCGCACCGACTTGTTGCGACAGCAGATACGGAGCGGCAAAAGTGCAGCCGAAATCGAAGCCACTTGGCAGCTGATTGGAGTTAAAAATCAAATAACCACACAGATAACCTCGAAATTGAAATTAAAGCATCTCGTCAAGCCTCGAATATATCTCGTGTGGCTCTGTCGAGATGACACACAAACCCATATAGAACCAAAACTTGACTGTCTTATTTTTCTCATTTCTCAAATACATTTCTGATATTGCGGATAATAATTGCGTCATTTTTTCGTTTCTTCTCAAATATTTCTAATTTATGTTTCAAAAAATATTCCTTTTTTTCGCTTTCGCAATTCCTTTTTTCGCCTGCCAAGCACCCAAAAAAGTAAGTACAGTCGCCAACCCGAACTGCTCGACCCTTGCGACAGTGCAAGATTTTTCTAAAACCAAAAATGGCTGTGGCTTGCTTTTAATCACTTCCAGTGGAGAAAAATTCCTGCCCCTCGCGCCGCTTTCCGCAGATACGTCGTTCCATTTGAGGGCTGGACAGAAAGTGCGTTTTGGCTTTCAGCCTCTAAAAGGCGTGCGGACGACCTGCGGGATCGAAACTTCACAAGTAAAAATTACTTGCATAGAGGAGGTTTTGGACAAAAAATCCGCGCCCGACAAGAGTACGCCTCTCAAAAAAGAGTGTGTCAAGACCGACCGCGCCATAGACGTGGATTGGATGGACAACCTGATTCAGAAAATAAAACCCCGCCAAATACAGCGTTTTGCATATCGGACGGACGGCTGGGCATATATTTTCAAAACAGACAAAATGATACTGATGTACGACTGTCAAGGAAATCTGGTTTGTACGGGTGCGGAGTGCGTGAAGCAAGTCGAAAAAGTAGATGCTGGCGAAGTCGTGTACCAAAAATAGGCTTTGTTTGGCTTGATTATTTGCTAAAATTATTAGTCAAAATAGTACATTCGTTGTCGGCGATTTTAAATTTGTGCAACAAATGACCTGTCACGTTTGGAGCTAAAACGTTATTATTTTTATCCATAAAATTACTACTAAAAATCCGTGTTTCGTCCCACAAATTTTGGTCAATGAACTGCTGCAACGTAAAAGCTCCACCTTCTACGAGCAACGAAGTAATCTGCCTTTTTCCCAATTCGGAAAATAAATTTTCGAGCAATTTTTCATCGAAATCGAGGTTTAGAACTTCGGTATTCGAAGGCAAATTACTTGTATTCCGAGAAGCGGTTATCAGTAAATTCTTTTCATTATCTTGAAATATTTTAGACTTAAATAATTGATTATCAATATTTTGAATAATCACAATGCGAAGCGGATTTTTTCCAAAATAAAAGCGATTGGTCAGTTGCGGATTGTCCAAGCGGAGTGTTTTTGAACCTATCAAAATCGCATCAACTTCGCTGCGCCACTTGTGAGAAAGCCGTTTGGTGTAGTCGTTGGAGATATTTACGGTTTGCTTGTTACTGCCCATTTTTTGGTCTTCGGTGCGAGCAAATTTTAGGATAACAAAAGGTTTTTGTTGCTGCACAAAATGATTTCGGTATTTAGATACCTCACGGGCGGCTTCCAAAAATATTTCGACCACTTCTACCCCTGCGTTGCGAAGTATTTGCACTCCTTTTCCATTGACTGTCAATGTTTTATCTATCGCAGCGATGACAACTTTTTTGATGGCGGAGCGAAGAATTAAGTCGGTGCAAGGCGGTGTTTTTCCAAAAATACAACAAGGTTCTAATGTCACGTAAAGCGTAGAAAATGGAATTTTTTCTCGATTTTTATCCGCCACAGATGCCAACGCATTTACTTCTGCGTGCGCTCCGCCGTACCGTGAGTGCCAGCCTTCGCCGATAATCTGATTTTGATAAACCAATACCGCTCCGACCATCGGATTGGGACTAACTTTGCCCTCTCCTAGCCGAGCAAGTTGGATAGCACGATGAATAAAAAGCTCGTCGTCCGTCATCTTATAATTTACTTTTGCTGCGAAATAAATAACTAATAATTTACAAAAAACCAAATATTATTTCAAATCGTTTTCAGTAACAGAAAATTCTTTTTGTTTTTCACCTTTTATGTCCAAAAATTCTGCCGTTAATTTTCTTTTGCCTTTCTCTCCAGAAATGCTAATTTTGGTAAAATTATTTGCTTCCAAAAGTGTATTTGGCACTCTCGAGGCATTGTTTTTTTCCTCATCTTTCACAAATCCTACGCCCGCCGTGAGCGACGACGAAGTGACATCGTAGAGCGGATATTTTCCTTTCCGCTCTAATTTGATGACTTCGGAATGGTGTCGGTCGCCTGTCAAAAAAATGATTCCTTTGGGGTTTGTGACATCTAAAAAATTCATCAACTCTTGATATTCAAACGGATATTGCTTCAAGCATTCGTATTTGGAGTAAGGATTGAGGACTTGACTTCCTGTGACGATAAATTTGAAAGCAGCTTTGCTACCCAAAATTCCATTCTTCAACCAGTCCATTTGAGCCTTTCCAAACATCTTTTTGTCCGCATTGAGCATACCATTGATGCTGTCTGGTAGTTCATCGTTGCTGCGAAACCATCTGTTGTCTAACAAAAAAAACTCACAATCGCCGTGTGTGAACTTGCTATAAATTCCCTCATTTTGTTCGCCATAACTTTGTTCGCACCAATAATCTATAAATTTTTTTCGACTTACTTGTTTGAGTGGAAATGTTTTGTCGGCATCGTTGTTGCCATAATCGTGGTCGTCCCAGATAGCGTGATGCGGCATAGCGGCTAAAAATTTTGTCAAATCAGGTGCGGCACGGTCGTGCGAATAGCGATAAGCAATGCCATAAGCGGAGCTGTAATCGGCTTCTCGAAGGTAGGTGTTGTCACCCAACCAAAGCATAAAATCGGCTGAAACCTTCGCCATTGCGCCAAAAATAGCGGGCGAGTTGCCGTAAGGTTTTCCCGGACGGTCGTATTCAGCTTCATTTAGGTAAGCACATGAGCCAGTTAAAAACGAAAAATCTGGCGCGGGTTTTCGGAACTCCCAAAGCTCTCGAGTTTTGAAAATAGTTTTGTAAGAAAAAATGACAGGCTGCTCGTCGAGTGTGATGGCGTACTCATATTGTGTGTTGGGCTTCAAGTCAGTCAGCTCTATTTTAACGGGATTGAAATCTAAAAAAAGCTCTCCCATCCAAAATTTACTCTTCACAAAGGTAGGATTTGCAGACTCCCAATATTTGAGTTCGACCGATTGTACTTCATTTCCTACTTCCAACCAAATCATTGCGGAGCGGTGCTGGATTGCTCCGAGCATCGGACCCGACACCAAGCCATTGAGCGAAGATTGAGCGGGAAGTAAAAATACAAAAAAATGTAAAATTGTGACGAATAGTGTTATTTTTTTCATAAATAGTTTTTTTTAGAAATATTATTACAAACTGATGTTACGCAGAAACATTTTGACTGGCTCATTTGAGCTTAATTTTTGTAGCTATTTACTTGGTCTTTGTCACTTTTTTTCTTGATAAAAAAAGTA
>JAYUHK010000114.1:0-22206 GCA_043767025.1 Saprospiraceae bacterium
TTCGCCAGACGATATTTTTGCAAAAACTTGAATTTCTACAAGGCACGTCCGAAAATACAGTGTCTTTAAATAAAATGTTGCCTGAAAATTTAGTAAAAAATTTTCTTGCGTAACATGAGTTAATAAATATTGTCACATTCGCCGTTTGGCAATTCAAAAAGCAAAAGTAAGAAAATTTTCTAAAAGCGTTGGTATGGATTTTTAGGTTCGGTCAAAAACGTGGCATTAGAAAGGTGTCGCAATCGGATAAGATATTTTTGAAAAAAAAGAAACACTACACAAAATAGGTGTCACAAATATTTATTTTTCGATATATAATTGCTCAAAATACAAGAATTTTTTTCATATACGAAAAATAAAAATTTAAGAAATCCTTAACTTTCGTATTAGACTGTTAGTAAGTGATTTTAAATATTGAAAAAAAACATTTATTTTTTTATTAATTATATAAATTGCTGACAATCAACAGAATATAAATTTTGTAAATACGAATATTTTGGCTAAAATTCAAATATGCGAATAAAAAAAATATATAAAGAATAGAAAAAATCTGAAATGAATGTGTAGTTTTGCACTTGAATAGACACAAAACCACCTATGAATCAGCAGAACTTTGACAACAAACACTCGTTGGCTGATTTGATTTTTGAGTACGAAGCCATGTCACAAAAGGGAACGGTTGAATTCGTTGAGGAAACGGTTTTTGAAAAATTAATTGAATTTTTCCAAAACAAATGCTCCTACGAAAAAGCCCTCGAAGTTGTGAACCACGCATTGACACATTATCATTTCACGGCTAACTTTCATCTTCGCAAGGCGAAGCTCTTATTGGCACTTCAAAAACGCGAGTTGGCGATGGTGTCCCTCGAGCGCGCAGAGTGTATTATGCCCAACGGACTCGACGTGATGCTCGTCCGCGCAGAACTTTATTGCACCATGCACCACTACGACCAAGCCCTCGAATTGCTCGACCATCTCAAATCGGAGATGAACAGCAGAGAGATGGCGGACGTATATTTGTTGGAGGCGCACGTTTACGAAAGTAAGGAAGATTTCAATAAAATGTTTTCGGCACTCAAAAACGCACTTTTGCTCAATCCCGACAGCCAAGCTGCACTCGAAAAAATGTGGCTCTGCACGGAGCTTTCGGGAAGATATGAGGAAAGCATCGAGCTGCACCAACATTTGATTGATATTCACCCGTACTCGCACGTCGCTTGGTATAATCTCGGTCACGCCTACTGTTGCATGGGCGACTATCCGATGGCGATTGACGCTTACGAGTACGCTTTTGTCATCAACGACAAATTCGAGTTTGCTTACCGCGATTGCGCCGCCGCTTATTGGGAAACAAAACAGTACCAAAAGGCGTTAGATTGCTACCTCGAAGCCGCCGCCCACTCCGATGCGGACTGCGAGCTTTTGGTGCGCACGGGGCAGTGCTACGAAAAAGTTGGGCAGCCGCAGACGGCTCGTCGCTATTTGGCAAAAGCTATCCATATAGACCCGCTCCAAGCCGATGCGCACTTTACGCTTGGCGAAAGTTTTGCGCAGGAAGAAAAGTGGCAAAGTGCAGTCGTCTGCTACGAAAGAGCGATTGACCTCGACAACCGCAGGGAGGAATATTTTTCGAGCATTGCGGTAGCTTACTACCAGCTCGGAACGTTGGAAAAGGCGAAGTTTTATTTTGCAAAAGCGGCAGATACCGCTCCCGAACTGAACGAGTATTGGACACAATATGCGATGTTTTTGCTCCACACCGAAGGCTGCGAAGCTGCTCTCGATGTGTTGGACGAAGCCGACGTATATGCTTTCGGAGCTGAATTGCGCTATTGTCGTGCGGCTTGTTTGCTGTCCGCACAGCGTCGCCGCGAAGGTTTTGCGGCACTTGGAGAGGGATTGGAAGAAGATTTTGAGGTTCGCCAGAAGTTGTTTGACTTGCTGCCGAGCTTGAAAGAAGACCGCGAAGTGTTGGCGATAGTTGCGTTTTATCAGCCGATGTAAAGAACAGTTGAAAAATATAGCCTAATCTTGAAAAATTATTTTTCACAGACAAAGCCGTTACAATCGTCCAACTTGGGCGGCTGTGGCGGTTTTTGTTGTGATTCGATGTTTGAACCAAAAAGTAATTTTATTGGCTAATCAACAGTAGAAACGGAAACGGAAATAGGAAATGAAACCAAAAAAAATTTTCTAAATATGATACATTTTGCCTTATTGGAAGACGACACACGGCTGAAAGAGTCCGTTGTGCAGTATTTTGAAAGCAGCGAAAAGGTGCGCTGCGTGATTGCGGTCAATACTGTCAAAAAAATGGTCAAGTACTACAAATCAAGTAGCGTGGCGATTGACGTGATGTTGATTGACATTGGGCTGCCCGAAATGTCAGGAATAGAGGGACTGCCTATGCTCAAAAAACACTTTCCCGACACACAACTGCTTATTTTTACCGCCAACAAAGACTATAATTTGGTGTTCAAAGCGATGTGTTTGGGTGCGCACGGCTACCTGCTCAAAAATCTTACGCTCCATCAGTTAGAAGAAAATATATTGCTTTCTGCTGCTGGCGATGCCGCTATTTCTCCCCAAATAGCTCGAAGAATGATTGAATATTTTCACCCCAAAAGTAGCGATGATAGCAACTTGACGACCAAAGAAGAACAAATTATATTGCTGCTCAACGACGGCAAACAATATAAAATGATTTCAGAATTGCTCGGTATCAGCGTTGATGGAGTTCGTTTTCACATCAAAAATATTTACAAAAAGTTGCACATCAATTCTCGCTCCGAGCTTGCAAGCATGAAGCTGAAAGGGGAAATTTAATCCTAACCCACGTCATTTTTTCTAAAACGAAAGTCCTGCGAAATCACAAGATTTCGCAAGACTTTCAGTATTTTTTGCGGTTAATATTAGTTTTTTGAAGCTAATTTTTTCTTAATTCTTTTTTGCAAATATCGGAGCGCACGGCACTTTTGGGCAGCCCGGCGTACCGTCAACCGCTCGGTTGATGGAGCAAGGAGCAACCGGCAGCAACTGGATTGTTTTGTAACAATTACCGATGCTAATATCTCGTACAGTCAGCGTGATAGCCGTATTGTTGGCAACCAAATTGCCCCAACTTCCTACCGAAATAGGCGTTCCGTAGGCAGATGCTCCCAATGGATTGCCGCCCGTTCCGTCAGCATTTGCCATAAAAGCCACCTCGAAGCGGCTGCTGGTGCTTGCGACACTTGCAGCGTTGATGATGACCGTAAAATAATCATCTTGCGTGCTGTTGATGGTTCCGTTGTTGTTGCACACGCTTTGTATCTGCTGCGTAACAGCAAGGTTGCAAGGTGCGGCTGGCGGTGGTGGCGGACAAGTCGTCGGCGACGTAGAAACTGCAGCCGAATTGTTGCTAAAACAGCTTACTTGTCCAGTGCGCACGCAGCGAGATAGCACTGTTTTTGCCGTCGGCGCATAGTATGGCGGCGTTTGCGTCCAAGATGTTCCACCATTTTCCGAGTATTCGATATAAGTTCCTGCTCCGCAAGGAGTGGTGATAGAAAAGGCTCCGGGCGCGATTGGTGCGCAGCTGTTATTGACGACCGAAAGCGCAGGTGGCGTTGGTTTGATACAACAAATCGGCGTCGTATAAGTCGCGCTATAAGTACAGTTTGCGTCCGCACTGAATGTAGCTACTACGGTGCGCGAAGCTCCGTCGCCACTCAAACCTGTGATGTTGAAGTTGAGCGGGCTGCTGAACGGTGCGTTGATGACCTGACTTCCTTCGCCAGCAACAGTAAAAGTAACCGTACCCGATGAAGCTGCGGACGTAAAGGTAAATGTTCCTGCCAAGTCGTAGGTATTGGTAGTAGTATTGCAGGCACTTGGCGTGAGTCCGTCGATTTTGCCTGCATATACGACCGCTACTGCGGAAGATTCTTTGAAGCACGACGAATCGGGCAGCGCACTGGCGATGGATTTTACGGTATAATTGCCGGGTAGTGCAGGGATAATATCAGTAAAAAGTTTGTTGCTTTGGGCTACAAGGATACCGTCGCGGTAGAAACGATAAGTACCGCCCACTATCGGCGACGAAACCCGCGCACGAATCTTGCTCTTATCGCCTTCGCAAACAGAAGTAAGGTTGAATATTAGAGTTTCGTCTGGTATCGGTCCCACCTTTCCAGTAGCGGAGTAGGAGTTTTTGCAAGCGTCATTTCCCTTGAACGAATAGGTCGCTACGCCACCCGAACTATTTTTGGGCGGCAAATTTGCGAACAGCGAATCTGTTTGCCCAACTGAATTTGGAAACGGCAGTGGACTGGTGAATAAATCCGAGTCCTCTGCGTCTATGCGCCACACATACGGACCCACTATTTGCCCAGCAGGCTGGATATTAATTATTTGCAAATTTGAAGCAGTTTTTGGAGGACAAAGTGCCCCATAACCAATTTCCCAGCTCGGTTGTGTATATTCAGGTATTGTGAAAGTAACATTTGCGGTCTTGCAGCCGTCAAAAAACTCAAAGGTGTAAGTGCCGCCAGATTGTAGGCTCGAAAACTGTCCTGTATTGTTGGGAGAGTCGGATTCTGCAAAGTCGCCCACCCGAGTCGGACCTGCGACTATTTTATATCTATATGTATTTGGATTCAATGGGTCTTTATTAATTCCGATTAAATTGACCTGTCCTGCTCCTACGCAGGGATTGTTGGTATTCACGGATACCGTCGGCAACTCGTCCAACTCAATCTTTATCGTATCGTAAGTAGTAGCTTTACAAGCGTCTGTTATTTTGAGATAATAAGTACCCGGAGGCAAAGGCTGGTTGATAGTATATCCGTTTTGGGTAGTCGGATAGCCAGCTATGGAAGTGTTGGTCACCGCACTTTGGACATCAAAAGTGAATGGTGGCGTTGGCGAATAAGGCGGACCGTTGGTCGCCGAATATTGAAGTACATAATCTGTCGAACCTGTATTGGAGCAGAGAACTTGCTTGTCTTTACCCAAAGAATTTTCTGCTGGAACTACCATTGCATATTGTAATTTTTGACTTTTGCCACAGCCATCTACTACCTCCGCCGTATAGTTGCAGGGGCGTGGCAAATTATCTACCGCCAAGCTGCTGCCGACATTGTTGAACACAAACGGACCTGCACCGCAATCGGAGGTAATCGTGACAGTAATCGGACCGATACCGTCCGCAACCGTATTGATGATTATAGAACCCGTACCCGTAGTACCTGCTTTTCCGCAACTTCCGCCGTTGCCTGCAATGGTTGAAGTAGGTGCTTGGTATGGTTTGACATTGATGGTTTGCAGTTGTTGCCCGCCGCATTGGTCGGTCACGGACACTACATAAGTGCCATTGGCAGAGAAAGTATAATTTTGAGTGGTTACGTTACTGACCGTATTCCCAACTTGGTTGGGTCCTGACACTACCGTAACTGTGTAAGGCGGCGTTCCGCCCGAGCCAGACAGCGTGTAGTTCGCATCGCCGCCGCAATTAGCAAAATTTTGAAAATTAGCGGATACGCTCGGCGGTGGTGCAGATGCTGGCACATTGACTTGAATAGTCTTATAGTTTCCGCAAGCGTCGATCGCTTGAAGCTCGTAGGTGCCGCCTGTACCAGACGGGAACGGAATAGGAAAAGAAGTCGTGTTCTGGTAGGGTGGTGCGCCGCCGCCGTTAGCGGGCAAGCCGCCACCTATTGGAGAAATACGAAACATATAAGGCGGTCGAAGCTGGGCGCCTGTCGCGCTCGTGATGTTCAGATTTCCGATATTAATGGTAGGAGTACCGCCCGAGCAAGCACTGTAGACGACTTCTGCATTAAAAATCCAGTTTTGGAAGTAATTGCCCGGCACCGTCACGGACAGCGTATTTTCTTGGTTGTCGGGTGTAAATTCTGTGACGGTGTAAGTGCCAGCAGGAATAGCATCGAACAGAACTACTCCATTGGCATTAGGACTCAAAGGACCTATTTGCGGTGTGTTGGGGCTGGTGAGTGCATAGAGATTGCCACTCGGACCTTTGATAGTAGCAGATCCGTTGGAGAGGCAAGTAGATTCGGCAGTGCCTACCAACGAGCCCTGAAACTGCGCCGAAAGCTGATAAGCAGAGCAGAGGACTGATAATAAAAAAAGAGTAATTTTTTTCATGACTAACATCATTTATAAAGGTGAATTAAAAATTAATTTAAGAAAACTTTTCCTCTGACGATACGCGCCAGAAGATGCCCCGAAATATCCTACGAAAAAATAGGACAGTCCAAGAAAATAAATGTTGTTTGAATGTAAATAGTCGTTGAAAAAACGCTCCGTTTGGGTTGGAAACTATGCTGTTATTACATTTTACTATTTTTGTAAACGGATATAACTTTGCAAAGTTGCAATCTTTATTTCAAAGTTGCAAATTTTTTTTTAAAATAAAATATTTTATCGTAAAATTGCTTGATAGGCGGCTTCTTGCGCTTTGACGCGGGTGTTCATTTCTTGGAGCTTGTTGCGGCTCATATTCGGAAAAGTTCTGTTGGAAAGAAAGACAAATACGAGTTTGCTGCGCGGGTCTGCCCAAATGCAAGTCCCCGTGAATCCTTGATGACCGAAGGTTTCGGCGGAGCAGCTTGCGGCTACGTTTTGTTGGGCGCGTCCGTCCAATTCTTTCATATCGAAGCCGATGCCGCGCCGAGTGCAGCCTTCGTAGCGGGTCGTAAAACGCTGGATAGTAGCAGGAGTTAGGTAAGTCGTTTGGTCGTAGCTGCCGCCGTTGAGGAGCATCTGCATTAGTTTTGCCAAATCTACTGCATCGGCAAACAAGCCAGCGTGACCGCTTACGCCGCCAGTCATCGCCGCACCCATATCGTGGACGGTGCCTCGAATCATCTGTTGGCGAAAATAAGTATCCATTTCGGTCGGGGCGATGCGCTCGGGCGCAATTTTTTCCAGCGGGTGATAGCCCATCGAAGCCAAGCCCATCGGGGTATAAAAATTTTCGGCAGCAAATTCATTGAGTGGTTTGCCAGAGATTTGGCTGACTATTTTTCCAGTCAGGTAAAAGCCCAAGTCGCTGTATTTGTAGCCTCGAGCGCGGCGGAGTTCGGAGTTGTAGATTTCTTTCCAAATCGTATCTACGAGCGAATTGTTCATATACAAACGGTCAGAAACTTGGAGCGAAAATTTTTCCGACGGTTGATTTTGGTAATATTGCGGAAGCGGCTGCGATTTTTTATCAATCGTCTGTTGGTAAAAAGGAATCCACGGCACCAAGCCAGCGTGGTGCGCCATCACATCTTCGAGGACGATGTTTTCTTTGTTGGAGCCGCGCGCGTCGGGCAAATAATTTCCTATCGTTTGTCGCAAATCCAATTTTCCCTCGTCGTAAAGTTTCATAGCGGAGATAGTCGAAGCTGCGACTTTTGTGACAGAGGCGAGGTCATACACGTCGTCTTTGTCCACCGCTTTGCCGTTGGCATCGTAGGTCTGCTTACCGAAGGCTTTGTGGTACACAATTTTGCCGTCTTTTGCTACCAGCACTACGGCTCCCGGAGTGGCGTTGGCGCGGATAGCTTCTTGCACTACATCTCCGATGCGGTCTAATTTTTCGGGACTCATTCCTACGCTTTCGGGAGTTCCGTAGGTCAAAGTAGTAAAATTAGTCGTCATTTCGCCGACCAAAAGTTTGGATATTGGCGAAGCCGAAATCGGCAGTTTTCCACTAAAAGCAAACTGTCCGAAAAGCCCTTTGGCTGCTAATTCTTGCGTAATGTCGTCGTCGTTGTAGGCTTCCAGAATATTTTTGATGTCGTCCAATCCGCGCAGACAGTACGGATTGCCAAAAATAGTCAGCACCACTTTGTTTTGTGCTTGCAGCGACCTTATGAACGCAGCCGCTTTGTCGGTCAGTCCAAAATTCTGTTCGGGTTTGCTGTTCAATCCGTGCAGACTCACGAAAACGGTATTTTTTTCTTTGAGTTGGCGGAGCAGTTGTTCGCTTGCGTCGGTCGGCACCCATTTGCTGATTTGGAAATGCTCGAAAGGCGCGCAGCCGCTCAAATAATCCTGAAAAGCGGTTTTTGTAGGACTCCCGATGGCGACCGAAGCGAAGGAAGTAGCGTCCGTTGCTTTCCATTGGGCGGGGACGAGTTGGTCGGTGTTGCGTACCAAAGTAAGTGCTTTTTCGGTCAGTCGGCGTTTGAGCAGCGCAGCTTCTGTGGTGTTGATTTGCTGGCGAATGTTATTGAGTTCGACAGGCTGATAGTTGTTTAAGCCCAAATAATATTTGGTTAAAAGTATTTTTCTAATGCTTCGATTGACTTCCGTGCTGTCCAAAGTTCCCTGTTGAAGACTATTTTTGATATTTCTGAAAGCTGCATCTACGCTGGCTGGCAGCACCAACACGTCGTTTCCGGCTTGGAGTGCTTTCACTTCCGCGTCGCCATTTTTATAAAATTTACTTACGCCTTTCATCTCCATCGCATCGGTGAATATCAATCCGTTGAACTGCATTTGCGTTTGCAAAAGATTGGTGACTACGTTGCGCGAAAGACTGGTCGGCATATTGGGCGTAGCGTCGAGGGCGGGCAAACTCAAATGCGCCACCATCACGCTTTGCACGCCGTGTTGGGTCAGCACCTTGAACGGGAACAAATCCATGCTGTCAATCAGACTGCGGCTGTGGTTGATAACCGGCAAGTCTTGGTGCGAATCTACGTCCGTGTCGCCGTGTCCGGGAAAATGTTTAGCGCAAGCCATTACGTTGCCGTCTTGAAGTCCCAACATATAAGCGTAGCACTTGGAGGCTACGTTGTAGCGGTCTTCGCCGAAGCTGCGCTCGCCGATGACAGGATTTTTTGGGTTGCTGTTGATATCCACCACAGGCGCAAAATTTACTTGTACTCCGATGCGGCGGCATTGACGCGCCACTTCTTTGCCCATCTCAAAAATCAGGGCATTGTCTTGAATCGCGCCCAGCATCAGTTGTTTTGGAAATGCCATAATCGCTTCTTTGAGGCGCATCGCCAAGCCCCATTCGGCATCTTGCGATACCAAAAGCGGCACTTTGGAAATCGATTGGTATTGGTTGGTCAGTGCGGCTTGCTGCTCGGGCGTCCCAGCGAAAAAGCAAACTCCGCCGATGTGAAAATTCTTGATGAGCCGTTTTACTTCGTTGTCTTGTGCAGCATCGTTGTCGGATTTGGCGCGCACCATGAAGAGCTGCCCAATGCGCTCGTCTTGCGTGAGCTGCTCAAATACCGAATCCGACCACGCCTGCGCGAGCCGAAGATTGCTGTTTGCCACCGCCGTATCTGCCTGAATATCAGTAGCTTGTCCCACAAAGCCATCGAGATTGGCACTAAACGAAAAACTCAACAAGATGAGCGCGAAGGTCAATAAAATATATTTGAACATTATATTTGCTGTTGGAAGCCCGTCGGGACTTATTTTCTAATTTTTAAATAAAATAATTTTGTGACATCGGAATGTGTCAAAAATAAACTACCCACGTTTTCTGTTAAATTCAATCACTCACTGCATTACTTTTTCGTTACGGCGCGCTGCGTTGCGCCTCAAAATGCTTTGTTATCGATTGAATTGATTGAAAATAATTTGGACATTTTATTTTTTCTTCATTCCATACATAGAAAATAGGTTGCTATCGCAATCAATAAGAAATGCCGCATATCGGCACATTCCTTCTCGGAAAAAGGACAGTAGATATTCGGCATGATTGATAGTTGGTTCTAAACGGTGCGCAAAGGTATTTATTTTTTGTGAACTGACAAAGGAACGCTTCTAAAATAAACTACTTATTTTTTCTGCTCAATTACAATCAATCACTGCGTTATTTTTTCGTTACAACGCCCTGCGTTGCGCCTCAAAAACGCCTTGTTATTGTTTGAATTTATTGGAAAAAATGGAGTACTTTATTTTTTCTTCATTCCTAAACGTATTTTTTTTTGTTTGAAAATATATTTTTAAACAAAAATCGGCGGTTTTGTGCCATTGGTGATTTTTCTGTACGATTATTTTATATTTAAAACATTTTGTTTTTTTATTTTAAAATAAAATTGTATCTTCGCCCCAATTCTGAATTTTTAGCATAAAAATGAGCAACAACAACGACCGAATCATCGCCCTCGACGGAATGTACCAAGACTATTTTTTGGATTACGCCTCTTACGTCATTCTCGAGCGCGCCGTCCCCGCTATCGAGGACGGCTTGAAACCCGTGCAGCGAAGAATCCTTCACGCCCTGCGCGAGATGGACGACGGACGGTTTCATAAAGTTGCCAACGTCATTGGGCAGACAATGCAATACCACCCGCACGGCGACGCTTCCATCGGCGACGCAATGGTCGGATTGGGACAGAAAGATTTGATGATTGATACGCAAGGCAACTGGGGTGACGCACGCACGGGCGACGGAGCCGCCGCTCCCCGCTACATCGAGGCGCGCCTCACAAAGTTCGCGCTCGAAGTGGCGTTCAATGGGCAAACGACCGACTGGCAAGCCACCTATGATGGGCGAAAAAAAGAGCCGATAGCCTTGCCGATGAAGTTTCCGTTGCTGCTTTCGCAGGGCGCGGAGGGAATCGCAGTGGGGCTTTCTACCAAAATTATGCCCCACAACTTTCAGGAACTTATCAAAGCCTCCGTTTTGATACTGAAAGGAAAACCCATTGAGTTGTTTCCTGATTTTATGACGGGCGGCTCGGTAGATGTGACCAATTACAACGACGGACATCGCGGCGGCAAGGTGCGCGTCCGCTCCAAAATAGTGCGCATAGACAACAAAACTCTCGCTATCAAAGAGCTGCCTTACGGCGTGACTACCGAAACGCTCATTGAAAGCATCTTGAAAGCCAACGACAAGGGAAAAATAAAAATCAAAAAAGTATCCGACAACACGGCGAAAGATGTAGAAATTCTTATCGAATTGCAGCTCGGCATCTCTCCCGATGTGACGATGGACGCGCTTTATGCTTTCACGGACTGCGAGGTGTCGGTGTCGCCCAACGCCTGCGTGATTATTGACAATAAGCCGCATTTTTTGACCGTAAGCGAGATTTTGCGCACCTGCACCGAAAGCACCAAACAACTTTTGAAGTGGGAATTGGAGATAAGAAAGCACGAGTTGGAAGAAAAATGGCACTTTGCGAGCCTCGAAAAAATATTCATCGAAAACCGTGTGTATCACGAAATTGAAGACAGCGAAACGTGGGAAGCCGCTCTCCAAACCATCGGCGAAGAGCTAAAAAAATACTGTATCGCGCCTGCCGAAGTCCCAAAAACGACAGACGGACGGCTGCGGCTGCACCGAAATATTACGCAGGAAGATTTGGTGCGATTGACCGAAATACGCATCAAACGCATCTCGAAATACAACAAATTTCAAGCCGACGACCTGATGGCGGAGCTGGAACGCGAGTTGGAGCAAGTAAAACACGACCTCGAGTTTTTGAATGATTTTACGATTGCTTATTTTGAAAATCTTTTGAAAAAATACGGAAAGGGAAGAGAAAGACGCACCGAAATTACGGTTTTTGACACGATTGAAGTCACAAAAGTCGCCGCCAACAACGCCAAACTCTACGCCAATCGAGCGGACGGGTTCATAGGAATGGGACTCAAAAAAGACGAGTTTATTTGCGATTGCTCGGATATTGACGACATCATTGTGTTCCGAAAAGATGGCAATTTTATGGTTACTCGGGTTTCCGACAAAACTTTTGCGGGCAAAGACATCTTGCACATCGCCGTTTGGAACAAAGCCGACGAGCGCACGACCTACAACATGGCGTATGTGGACGGGAAAGATGGAGTTATATATGTAAAAAGATTTAATGTGACCGCCATCACGCGCGACAAAGAATACGACCTCACGAAAGGCTCGAAAGGCTCGAAAATCCTTTATTTTTCTGCCAATCCCAACGGCGAAGCCGAGCGCGTAGAGGTAAAATTGACGCAGGGCAGCAAGGCAAAAATAAAAGTTTTCGACTTCGATTTTAGCGATATTGACATCAAAGGACGAGCCGCAGGCGGGAATATTCTTACTAAATATCCGGTCACAAAAATTAGCCAAAAAGAAGCAGGAAAATCCACGCTCGGTGCGCGAAAGCTGTGGTTTGACGACATTACGGGGCGGCTCAACAACGATTCGCGTGGTCTGTTTTTGGGCGAATTTGACACTGGCGACCATATTTTGCTCCTGCACAACGACGGCAACTTCGAACTCACAGACTACGAATTGACCAATCGCTACGATGCAAAAACGATGCTCTACATCGGCAAACTCACGCCCGAAACGGTGGTCAGCGCAGTGCATTACAACGGCGAAAAAGACTGGACGATGGTGAAGCGGTTCAAAATCGAAACGACGGCGAAAGACCAGAAGTTTAGTTTTTTGACCGACCATAAAAATTCGCGACTGCTTTTCGCGTCCGTGAAAGAAAATCCGCGCGTGCGCTACTCCATCAAATTACAAAACAAAAAATTGCAAGGCGAAATAAATCTCGCAGAATTTGTGGACACCAAAGGCTGGAAAGCACTCGGCAACAAATTGAGCGACCAAAAACTGGCAGATGTGAAAGAAATTGAGGAAATAGCTGTGCTGGCGACGACAGATGTTTCGGCTGAAAAAGTACAAGTTGGGGAGCAAATTGACTTCGACGCGCCACAAGGCGAGCTGTTTTAGGAATGAGGAAAAATAAGCAGTTTATTTTAAGTTCTTACACTTAAATAGATGACACTTATTATTCGACATAATTCATTGATTTTCAATAGTTTATGACGACTCAAAACTCAAAACTTATAACTATTTAGATACATTTTTATGAAATTAGGTCAAATACTAAAATCAAATTTTAGGAAAAAAAATCGAGCGACAGACTCCACCGAAGAACTGAACGTAAAAAGCGCGTCGTTTTGTAGAGAACGATATTGTTGGTTGTTTTCGAGGTTGTAAATGCCGAGTTCGATGTTTGTTTTTTGGCGAAAAAGCAGCACATTTTTAGATATTTTGAAGTGGCTATTTTGCCAATTCACAGCTTGTTGAGTAGAATTTTGAACGATATTTTTGTTCAGGACGTAAGAAAGTCGCCACGCTTTCCATTTGTATAAAAATCTGATTTCCAACAAGTTAGCTTTATTGACATTGGGCGAAGCCGCATTTTGGACGATGGAAGAATAAGTCTGCAAAAAGGTATGTTCGAGGTGCAGCTGCGCGTTGGTTCGGAACAAAAAAATCTTCACAGACGTTTTGCTGCGAAAAGATTGCTGAAAAAAATTGATATTTTTTGGAAATATCAGCGACTGCGTAAAATTTTGCCCGTAGGCGATATTGAGTGCAAAACGAGTTTTGATGGGCTGAAAAAACTGCTCGAAATTGCCATTTACCGTCCAGTTTTTGTTGGGTTGCTGGCTCAAAAAAGGCTGAATGACTTGCAGCGAGCGGTCGAAAGCAATTTGTTCGCCCCAAACCGTAGGAAGCAACTGGTAAGATGCAAAAAAATTATAATTTCTGGAATTGAACAGGTCTTGGCGCCGATACGAAATAAATATTTTGTGTTTTTTTGTGACAGAGATTCTGTTGTTGTTTAGAAGACAAGTAAAATTATCGGTGAAGTAATTCGCAGAAAACAAATCATAATTGGCGGGGACAAAATTGCTCAACCAATAGCCGACATTCATCTCCTGAATAGCCGACCAACGTTTTTGAAAAGTAATTTTAGACGACACACTCGGCAAAAAATAAGCTGTCGGCGAAGCTGATGACGAAACAGTTTCCGACTTTCTCCACGCCGCTTGCAAAGCTCCTATGATTGTCACAGAGTTCGTCCATTCATAACTAATTTTAGCGTTGCTTTCTATCTGCTTGCTCGAAGTCGAATTGTATGAAAAAGGCAACAAAATAGCTGTTTTTACGTCATTCAACAACTCTTTGCGAACTTCAAAATCGGTCGAAGATTGTGAGTATTTTGCGCTGATTTCAGTTGGAAATTGACGAAAAATAAAGTTGTATTTTGTCAAAAACTCCAACTCTCGGTGTCGAAATTGGCTTCGTTGATTCAAAAAATAGTAGCTGCTGTCCAACAAAAAATAGCTCGGAAAATCTGCATTGGCAGTCGAAAAATTTTGCGGTTTCGCGGCTTGCTGCGCTTTCAGTTGGTACTGGATAGCACTATTTTCACTTAACTTTTGGGTATAATTTACGCTCAAAAATCCACTCGGATTTTCTTGATAAAATTTATTTTGAAGAAAATAAATTTTATTTTCTTCAATTTTTGTGACATTCTGTTGGCTACTCATCAGATTCGTCGCCAATTTTGTAAATATTTGGAAACTCCGCGTCCGCGCTGCATTGAATTTTTGGAGTGACAACTCGGTTTCCAAAAAACGATTGTTGAGATTCAACAATTTTTTAGTTTCGATTTCGTAGCGATTGTCGAATGAAAAAACTTGCTTGTAGTCGGTTGTTTGAGTGTCTTTTTTCCGTCCCAAAGTCGTGTTTGCACTCAAAATCCAGTCTTGTGGCAAATTAAATTCTGAACGAAGCGATAGCAGCGTATTTTTTCCATTGTCCACATCGGTCGGCTGAAGTCCAGCGTTTTCGATGTTTGGATTCGGAATAAAATCGGGTGTTTTTTGTGGCGCAGTTTTCCAGTCTTTTTCGCCGCCGTTGCTGTAAGTTGATGCGATTTCTTCCGCGCCATTCGCCTGCCCGATGTTGTTTGCATTGCCCAAAAAAATAATTTTAGCCTTCTTCGAGAACGAAAAAACGTTGCTGTGGATATACGTTTTCCACTCCTGACCCCAGCCGGCACCCAAGTCGAGCGAGCCAGAAATGACATTTTTCTTTGTATCGCTTATCTTCAAATTCAACACCATAGCGTCCGAAAAACGGACGTTTTTCAATACTGGATTGTCCTGATAGCGGTCAATTACCTGCACTTGGTCAATAAAATCGGCGCGAATATTTTTTGTTCCAATCGTGTACTGATGCCCAAACATATCCGAACCCTCCACCAATACTTTGTCAATCGCCTTTCCATTCACCGATATTTCGCCGTTGTCCTTCACTGTCACACCCGGCAGCTTTTTTAAAATATCTTCCACACTGTATTCGCTCGAATCGCGAAAATATTTGAGTTGGTAAGTCGTCGTATCGTTCCTTTGAATAATATCCGACGGGCGCGCCGACACGACGATTTCTGGCAAATTATATTTTTGGGCAGCCAAAACAATGTCCCAATTAGGAATATTATTTTTTTGCAGAATAAGTATTTTGTACGGTTCATAGCCCAAATAACTGGCGTGCAGCATGACTGAGCCTACTTTTTTATCCAAAATCAAAGTAAAAATACCGTTTTCGTCGCTGCTCCCAAAAGCCAGAAATGTATTCAGACTATCGGTGGAGGTAGCGTACACGGAGGCGGTCGCCAATGGACGGCGAGTGCTGTCGGACACCTGCCCGACGAGCTTCCATGTGTCCTGCGAAAAAGCGTATAGGCTATTTAGCCATGTCAGGAAAGCGAGTAAAAATATTTTTTTTAAGAAAATCATTTTTTTGTTGCCGACCGCGCTCTTTTATAGTCGGCGATGAACGGATATTTGTCAAATTCAATATCCCAGTTTGGGGGAGGAGGGGTCAGCGTGGTCTGCGCGTCTTCCGTAGATAACGCCTCCGCCTCCAACAAATTTTTGATGGAAAGTTCTTTCAATTCGTTCAGTGTCATCTCTTTTCCGCCGCTTGGTTTTTCCAATTTTACGGCTTCTGGCGATGGACTTTCGTAGGATTTGAACTCAAAAATCACGAAGCCGTCGCGCGATTTTGCCTCCAAAATCAAGCCCGGCAAGCCACCAAGTTTGTGCGGACCCAATCCGACAGGTATTTCGGGACTGAACCAAACGTCATACACTCTGCCCGCAAAACTTCCTTCCGCTTTGATGCAGTTGAATTTTTCAATTTTTTTGCTTTCGCCGCTGATTTTCCAACTGATAGCGGGCAAATTTTCTTTCAAAATTGGAAATACACCTTTGATAACTTGGTCAGATTTAAAATATAAATACTTGTCTTTCAAGTTGGTATAAATGGGAAGCCCCTCCACGTCGCCCGGAGTTACGTCAAAATCATTGCCATTTTGTTGCCATTTTTCTTTTTTTGGATAGTCTGAAAAAACGAACAAGCCAGAAGTATTGTCAAAATAAAGTGTATTTTTTCCGTTGCGCCCTGTCGCATTTCCAACTTTTAGGCGACTCCAATAAGTCACTTTATACTGTGCATTTTGGGCATCTGCATACAGCACAAACATAAAAAAACAAAATAAAAAAATAATTTTTTTCATTGAATAGATATTTTATTTGGCGGAGCGGTTTTAAAAATGAACTATCTTACAACATAACGGAGAATTTTGGAATACTAATATCAAAGCAACAAAAAATTAATTTTTTACTGTTTCTTACTAAATTTGTCTTCAAAAACCGCCATGCTGTAAATGTCAAAAAGTTTGTATTCTATCTTATTTGTGACAGTCAATTCTTTGCTCGAAAATACCAAACCGATGCCTTTGGCATAAATTTCTCGACTCGAATATTGAGGCTCAATGTGTCCCAATTTCGGCTGAAAATTATCCACCAAATCGCGGACAGCAAACTCTACGCAATCGTATTCTTTGCCTTGATAAGTGTATTTCGTGAAACCCTTGAACCGCCGATTGCGGACGAGGGTTGTAGTGTTGGTGGTATCGTGGAGGTCGTGCCATTTTATTTTGAATAAAAAAACGCTGTTCGTATCCGTCACCTCGAAAGGAAAAGTGCTGGCAGCTTCGATGTCCGCTTCTACGGACTGCGTGAACTTTGACGAATCCGGTTGATAGAGCAAATATTGCTGCATCAGCGTACCGCTTTTTACCACGTGCTCGCTGGTAAGTTGGCGAACTTCAAAATCTTGGTCATAATAATTTCCAGTAAAAAATAATCCATTATCTTGCCGAATAGTTTGGAAATACCAATAATACGGCGGCAGCGAATCGTCGCCTACAGCTCGATATTCATAAACTTTTGCCTCTTTGAGGTCGCGCAACGGATAGTAATAATCTTGAATATTTTGCCTGTTGGACGAGCGGCAAGCAGCGAGAAATAAAATAAAAAAAAAGACAAATGTGACATTTTTTGAAATGCCGAAAATAGTTCGTTTCTGCAACTCCGAAAAATAAAAGATGTATAGTTTCATCGAAAAATAATTTTTGTAAAAATACGAAAAAAATGAAAACAAACACTGCTATTCACACCCGATTGTTGCGAGAAGAAGCGCATCGCTTGGGTTTTGATTTTGTAGGCATTGCGCGAGCGGAAGAACTGACCGAAGAAGCTCGGCGGCTGGCGGCTTGGTTGGAGGCTGGTCGGCATGGCAAGATGCGGTATATGGAAAATCATTTTGAGAAAAGGATAGACCCGCGAAGGTTGGTGGAAGGCACTAAATCTGTTGTTTCGCTGTGTTTCAACTATCACACCGAAGAAAAACAAGCGGACGAAACAGCTCCCAAAATCTCAAAATATGCCTACGGAATGGATTATCATGACGTAATAAAAACAAAATTAAAGGATTTGATGACATGGCTTCGGGAGCAAGTTGGTGACATTAGCGGGCGATGTTTTGTAGATTCTGCGCCAGTGATGGAGCGAGAGTGGGCGCAGCGAGCCGGCAACGGTTGGGTCGGAAAAAATACTTTGCTGATTCACCCCAAACAGGGTTCTTACTTTTTTTTGGCGGAGTTGCTGCTCGACATAGAGCTGGAGTATGACCACCCGATAAAAGATTTTTGTGGGACTTGTACGCGCTGCATTGATGCTTGCCCGACGGCGGCAATCGCTCCCGACGGCTATTTGTTAGATGCGTCGAAATGTATTTCGTATCTTACCATCGAGCTGCGGGAGGCAATTCCAGATGAATTTCACAAAAAAATGGACAACTGGATGTTCGGTTGTGATATTTGCCAAGATGTTTGTCCATGGAATCGCTTTTCCAAACGCCACCAAACACCAGAGTTTGAGCCGCAGCAACAGCTTCTTCAACTCACGAAAAGCGATTGGGAAGACCTTACGCAAGAGGTTTTCCAGACTGTGTTTCCGAAATCTGCTGTTAGCCGCACCAAGTTTGAAGGCTTGCAGCGAACTATTAATTTTTTGAAACAGTGATTTTTGTGACAAAAAAAAGAAAAGCCGTAAATCGCGAATTTACGACTTTTCTGTATGAAACAATTCCAATTTCAATTTCAACTTTAAAAATTAGGGCAGTAAATACCGCGATTGTCTGGGTTACAGATTTTGTAAACCAAAGAAAACTCAAATCCACCATTGTAATTGCTGGCTGCCGTGAGGCTGGAAACGTTTAAGTCATAACTAAAACCGACCGAAAACTGGTTGTAATCGAAGCGGGTAGAAAGTATCAAAGCGTCCATCAGATAGCCACTTTTATTTTTCTCTATGTATCTGTTGGCGACACGCGCCCAAAGTCCTGCTTGGAACGCCTGATAATCATAACTGTTTTTATTGCTCAACAAAAACTTCAAAGAAGTACCTGCGTTCAGCTCAAAAGATGGACCTTGTAGGAAAATAACTACGCCCGGCACGAGTCCCATGCGGTCTGCAATCATGAACTCGCCGCCTGCGTGAAGGGTAAATTTACTCCACAAAGGCTGGAATCTCGACTTGTCGAAAGACTGGTTGGCGCGGTTGAGGTGGCTGTAAGAGCCTCCAAAATAAAAATTATTGTCATCGTCCAACACCGAAAACCAAAGCAAACCCGCAGCTACGTCCGCAAACAAAAAGTTGTCGCGACCGAGATTATTTTCGCCACTTGGCAGCCCGCCGTTGAAGACACCATTGTCGTTTTGTAAGCCCCATTGAGCGGCAAAATAGTCCACACTTCGCTGCGTAAGCCCTACGTCTGCGCCCACTACGAGGTAGTGTGCGGTATTGCGGGAGCCGCCCATTTTTTTGCTGTAAGAAGCCGACAGGCGACCTTGCAAAGTGCTGAATTTGGTCTGCCCTGCGCGGTCGCCCCAAAGCGTGCCGCCTACGCCGAAATAATCATAGCGAGCGACCGGAATGCGCTGGTCGTAAGAAGCCGAAAACGTGTTGTAGGCGTTGCCGCGCAACACGCTCGCCCACTGATTGCGGAAGTTGGCGACCAAGCGGTGATTGCAATTCATCACGCCCGTCATCGCTGGATTGAGGTTGAGCGGCGAGAGATAGAACTGCGAAAAGTGAATATCTTGAGCGTCGGTCAGAGAGCTGACTAACATAAAAAGCCCAAGCAACAGTGCGGGTAGTTTTTTTATCATTGTGATATTTGTTGTTGTGCGAAACATAAGGTCAAAAATTTAATGGTTTTTGGTTGAGTTGCAACCTTTCTGAAAGCAAAGTTAATACTTTCATTCAGAAATAAAAATAAAATTTCATTATTATTATTTTACTGTTTTTCAAATTTCAAATTTCATTTTTTTTGTCAAAACAAAATTTTGTTATTCAAAAAAAACATATTTATTATTTTGCAAAAAATCTAAAAATATCGTATTTTTCTAAAAATACTTGTTGTTTTTGAGTTTTTGAAGTATCTTTACTTTTACAAAAAAAAATAAGAAATTTGTCTTTCACCGCTAAAAATTCGACCACCGACGAAATGCCGCTAACGCAAAATAAAAAGGTACAAAACTTGTTGAGCGCGCTGCTCATTTTGGGTATTTTGCTTATTTTTGTCCCCAATTACTTTGTGTATAGCTGGGGAATGAGGTTTGCGATACAAATAATGTGGTTTTATTTGCTGCTGGGTTTGTTGTTTTTGATGGTCAGTATGCAGCGCACGATGCTGGTTAGTTTTGGCTGCTGTGCGGCGTTGTGTATTTTTTTGAAAAATGCGTCCAACTCTTCCCTGATGTTTCCCGTCAAAGAGTCCGAAATGCCAACTTTCAAAATATCACACATCAACCTGACTTCTACCGACGAACATTTCGATCAGACGATGCTCACGATGTTGCGAAGCGACGCTACGGTAGTGTCTATTCAGGAACTTACGCCGATTTTGAAAGACACCGTAGATGCGAGTCTGCGAAAAACCTACCCGTACAGTATCATCTTGCCGCGCTTGGATTTGTACGGCTTGGCGTTGTACTCCAAAGTGCCTTTCTTCAAAATAGACACTTTTTTTTACAATAATATCCCTGCTATCGTCGCCAGTTTGGGGCGCGATAGTTTCGAGCGCGGCGACCAAAATCTTGTCGTAGTCAGCACCCACACGGAGCCGCCGCTGGGCAACAGCTCTTACCGACGGCTCAAAGAACACCTTATGAACTTGGCGGCAAGGCTCGAAACCATCAAAAATCCTATTTTTTTGGTCGGCGACCTGAACGTCGTTTCGTGGTCCAACGAAATACAAGAATTTCGGGCAATGACCAACTTGAGCGACAGCCGCCGAGGTTTTATGCCTACTTATCCGACCAACGCATTTGCAATGTTCAGCCTTCCGATTGACCATATTTTTCATTCCGACCATTTCAAATGTATAGATTTCAAGACTTTGAGCTGTGGCTCGTCCGACCATATAGGTATAGAAGCGAGTTTTCAGCTCGCCACAGGTACGCAACTTAACAGCCCGACGATACTCAAAAATACAGATTTTTAGATTTTTTACCAAAAAAAATTAGCAACAATCCATGACTATCAATCCGACTACGACTTCGCAGCGCGATATGCACCAGTATCTTTTGGCAGCCGTCGCGCCGCGCCCGATTGCTTTCGCAAGCACAATAGACGCTGACGGCGTGATGAATCTTGCGCCGTACAGTTTTTTTAATGCGTTCAGTTCCAATCCGCCTATTGTGATTTTTTCGAGCAATCGGCGTGGCGAAAACAACACCACCAAAGACACGCTCCACAACATCGAGCAGACGATGGAGGTCGTCATCAACGTAGTGAGCCACGACATCGTGAGGCAGATGGCGTTGGCGAGTATCGACTATCCGCCGCAGGTCAGCGAGTTCGAGAAAGCGGGCTTTACGCCTGTGGCTTCCGAGCTGGTGCGTCCGTTTCGGGTAAAGGAATCTCCTGTGCAGATGGAATGTAAAGTGGAACGTATTATTTCGCTCGGCGACGGTCCCGGCGCAGGCAATCTTATCGTTTGCCACGTCGTGATGATGCACATTGACGAGCGCGTGCTGGACGCTCAAAATCGGATTGACCCCCACAAAATCGACCTCGTGGGTCGCATGGGACGTGCGTATTACACCCGTGCGAGCGGCGAGGCGATAGAAACTATCCTACAACCCGTCCATGAAATCGGCGTTGGATTTGACGGACTGCCGAGCCATATTCGCCACAGTCTGGTGCTGACTGGCAATGAGTTGGCGCGTATCGCTGCGCTCACGGCGTTGCCTACGCCAGAGGAAATTCTTTTTTTTCAGAAGGAGGACAAAAAATTGAGCGAGATTTTGGAGTTCGAGCGTCCGCAAGAAGCCCAACATCTGTATGCCCGAGAAATTTTAGAAACCAAGAATGACGCAACTATGGCTGCCAAAGTATTGATGGCGACAAAGGGGTGAAAGAAGGTTGTTGCGAGTAAAAAATAAAAATTTTAAACGGCTTTTATAATGATTTTTAAAAAATAATTGTGAAAAAATTTGGGTTGTGAAAATAAAAGTGTAACTTTGTGTTTTAGTTTGCAAACTTAACCAACGAATCTTTACAGCTCAATAACCCAAAACTGCTTTTTGTATTTTATTTTTTTAATTATTAAATTTTTAAATCATGCAATCAGTTATTTCAAAAATCACTCTTAATCACCCCAAACGTACTGCGCCCAATAATATTGGGGGGGGGTAATTCCTCAAAACAAAATTCTGTAATTCGTCTTTTTAGCATTGCTTTAGCTTTTTGGAGCTTGCTCTTGATGCCGAATTTCGCTTTCGGACAACTTACAGAAGTCACATTGGACCAAAAAATTGAAACCTCTACGCTCATTGTCGAGGGCAAGGTCGTAGCTACCAAATGTTACCGCAACAAAAACGACGAGATTTACACCGCCAACACCATCGAACTGAACAGCATCTTGAAGGGAAATTATGCACAAAAAACACTCGTAGTCACCACTTGGGGCGGCGAGTTGGACGGCGAACTACAAACTTGGACTCATCTTTTGACGCTCGAAAAAGGAAATTACGGCTT
>JAYUHK010000115.1:0-7741 GCA_043767025.1 Saprospiraceae bacterium
ATTTTCGTTACGATGCACAGCATCGCGCCTCAAATCTGCCTTGTTTTGACCCAAAATTCTGCGTCACAATATTCAGTACCTTATTTTCTCTTCATTCCTAACACAAACCCTCGAAAACTGTCAGCCGATATAAAGTTACCAAGATAAACCCTCATTCAAGCTCAACGTTTTTCCAAAATTCGACCGTTTTCTTAAAGTCGTCGCTCAAAATACGGTCGTCCGTCAAGACCGCAACGTGCAGTCGGTATTCGCGCACTAATTTTTCCAGCACTGGCGCAGTCCGCAACGGACTCCGAAACGACAAAGCCTGCGCCGCCGCCATCCACTCGATAGCCAAAAGCTGCTCCACGTTTTTGACTACCCGATACGCCTTTGTAGCAGCGTTGGCAGCCATACTGACGTGGTCTTCTTGTCCATTGCAGGACACAATCGAGTCCGCAGATGCAGGCGTGCAGAGTTGTTTATTCTGACTGACGACCGATGCCGCAGTGTATTGAGCAATCATCAAACCAGAGTGCAAGCCCGCCGAGGCGGTCAAAAAAGGCGGCAGCCCCCGCTTGCCACCGATGAGTTGGTAAAGCCGCCGCTCCGAGATACTGCCCAACTCGGCGAGTGCCAACGCCATAAAATCAAGTGCCAACGCCAATGGCTGCGCATGAAAATTGCCACCCGAAAGCACCACATCGTCGTCGGGAAAAATAGTCGGATTGTCGGTGACAGAATTTATTTCGGTCAAAAAAATATTTTTGCAATATTCCAACGCATCGCGGCTCGCTCCATGCACCTGCGGCACGCAACGGAACGAGTAAGGATCTTGGGTGTGCGTTTTATTTTGCGAAGCCAACTCGCTGTCTTTCAATATATTATAAAAAAAATCGGCGGTTACGACCTGTCCCGCGTGCGGGCGAATGGCGTGCAGGCGTGGGTCAAAAGGCTCACGGCGGCAGTCGAAAGCGTCGGCAGAAAGGGCGGCAGTAAGATTGGCTTGCTGCTGCATTCTCGCCGCTTTTAGCAAGCACCAAACGCCGTAAGCCGCCGAAAATTGCGTCCCGTTGAGCATCGCCAAACCTTCTTTGGACTGAAATCGCAACGGCGCGCGCCCCAACTCTCGCAGTACGTCAGCCGCCGCTCGTCGCTCGCCACCGTACCAAACTTCTCCCATGCCCATCATCGCCAAGCTGATGTGCGCCAACGGAGCCAAATCGCCCGATGCGCCAAGCGAACCAAGCTGATAGACGACAGGCAAAATATCCTCATTGTGAAGAAAAATAAGAAAATCTACGATGTCCGTGCGAACACCAGAATAGCCGTAAGAAAGGCTTTGAATTTTGAGCAATAACATCAATCGGACGACTTCGAGCGGCACCTCCTCACCCAAGCCGCAAGCGTGCGACATGACGAGATTGGCTTGCAGTTGCTCCGTTTGGTCGTGTGAAATGCGCACCTCACAGAGCGAGCCAAAGCCCGTATTGATGCCATAAATAAGAGCGTCGGAGCGGTCAATTTTTTGCTCCAAAAAAGTCCTACAATGTTTGATTTTTTGGCGGCTTGCGTCCGAAAGTGTTAATTTTGAGCGGTTGGACGTGATGTTTTCAAGTTGCTCAAAAGTGAGTAATTCGGCACTAATAGAATGGACAGACGGCATAAATATTTTTTAAAAAATCTGGATTTCAAAGTTCTTCCCTTCCCATCGGTCATTTTTTTGCCAGCGAAAAGTGAAAATAATGGTATTTGTTGTTGCCATGTTGGCAGTCGGAATATCAAAATAATAAGTCTGAAAATCCGACGGAAGGCAAACGCTGTCTTGCGTAGTTTTCCAATCATTCGCGCTCCAATGCAGCGTGAATGGCTCGTTGGATTCGATGCGTATTATTTTTCCTTTCGGAACACTCGCAACAGCGTCGTCGAACCGCCAAAGAGCGTGCAGCGCAGTTGTTTTTTCTTGCAAATAACGCTTTTTGGTGGCAGCCGGCATATCAAAAATCGCCTTATCTTGCAAAGAGCGACACAGTTTGACATACTCGCCGTGCGCCCAAACCAACGGCATGGCAGAACCCGACGGGCGACCAAAAAACAACTCGCGGTCAGGAAGGTCAGGACTGTCCCAAATTTGCTCCGAAATCATGCCGCCTTCGTTGGCGAAAGCGGTAAGGTCTGCCAATAGTTTGGCTGCCGACTCGAAGTTGCCGAGTGCGATTTCGTAATGCGCTCGCTCGCCCGTCATCAGGGGCCAGAGGCGACCTTTGCCTGTTCCGTCGAAAGGGCTGCCGTCTTCGTGTTCGCCGTAGCCGTCGTTGTTGTAGCGATACCAACTATCGCCGGACGGCGTAGTGACTTTCAGTTTGGCATCAATCACTTTTACAGTATCAAGCATACGAGCGTCGTCGGCTGCTCGCAACCCAAAGCGAACAAGTGCCAACGCGTCGGGGCTGACAATATTTTTGGCGGCGGTCGTGCTGCCCGAAGCGAGATTTTTGACTACTATCAGGTCATCGTCCAAAGTGGGCGTATCATTGACATTCATCGGCGCGATGCGGACGTAATAGCCATTGACCCCAATTTCTTGCGAAAGCTCTGTGTTAGAAACATAGCACCAACGCTCGATGCTGTCGTTCCAACAGTCCGCAATTTCTCGAAGATATTGTGTCTTGGAAGATTTTCTGGTGCTAATAGCGTCCAAAATATCGGCTGCCGCCAAAAGTGAAGCTATCTCTGCCGCCAGTGTAAAAGGCGAATATCCAGCATTTTCTTCCCAACGGTCTTGCTGCGAAGCTGGTCCGTTTTGTAGCAAATAATTGGCGGCGCGGTGCACCATGTCTTGGTAGGGTGCTATATCTTTTTTGGTCAGTACTTTATTCTCTATCAACATTCCCAACAGAAGAATCGGAAAAGCCGTTTCGTCCAACTGCACACCGCCCCAGTAGGGTGTTCCATCGAGCCACATATTTTGTAGCCAGTGTCCGTCTGGAAGTTGGGTTTTTTGTAGAAAATGAAGCACATCAAGTGCTTCCGAATGAGCGTTGGCAGCCAAAAGACTTCCTGCGGTTTCTACCAAATCGCGGGGCCAAACGAGGTGATAGCCGCCGTAGTCTTCATCGTTTTTGGAGAAGCCCCAAGGGATAGAAAGACTCGCAATGAACGCACCCGCATAACGGGTGGATTGGTGAGAAAGGATTGCTGCAAGGCTGGTTTTCCAGAGTTTGGGAAGTGCTTTTTTAGGCAGTTGGGGTTGCGGGTGTGCTTTGTGCCACGCAGACCACTCGGCGACGTATTGTTTTTGTAAATCGTCAAAATTTTCTGATAGGCTTTGCTGTGCCAAGGCGAGGGCGGCATCGGGGCTATCTGCAAAAGCTATTGCGATTTGAAATTCCGTATGTTGGGTGGCATTTATTTCGCCGCAGATAGCTACGTTGCCGTCTTCGGCACGGTCGAACTGCCAAGTCATTTTTTTATGCTCCGAAATATCTTGCCAAGCGTCAGACACGCCCACATAGCCGACCGACGTAGCCGAAAAAGGTAGAGATGCCAACATGACCAACGTGACATCGTCTTTTTGTGCATACAGCACGCCGTCGCGCGTCCATGCGGTATTTCCCCAACCTCCATTGTTGATGTGTGGGGCTAACAGTGCATAAATTTTGTAGTCGCCTGAATCGTCATTTTGGGTCAGGTCGAAAGATATTTTTTGTAAAACACAGTTGCGTTTGGGGTCGGCAATGATTTGTTTTTTTATTTTATAAATGCCTTTTTGGCAAGTATTTATGATTTCAAATGCCGGCACCCCGTCTTCTACATAGCTTATTTGGCTGTCGGTGTGGCGTTTTTCTTCCGAAAAAAAATCTTTGCCGTCGGCGACCAACAGTCCCATATCGCGCACGCAACCCGTGTCCACTTTTGGGAAAAATAGTTCGTTCAGAATACCGTGACTGACGGTGAACCAAACTTCGCTCTCGCGGTTCAGGGCAGTCCCAACTCCGCTTTTGGCACTCGAATTCCATTTGGGTTCGGTGCCGGGTTTTCCAAAAGCACGATTATTTGACATAAGTAGTTATAAGTTTTTAGTTTTTAATTTTGAGTCGTCATAAACTATTGAAAATCAATGAATTATGTCGAATATTAAATGTAATCTATTTAAGTGTAAGAACTTAATTTATTATTTGAATTTTATAAGAAAAAATAAAAAAAATGATTAGGAATGTATCTAAAATAAACTACTCATTTTTTCTGCCAAATTACAACCAATCACTGCGTTATTTTTTCGTTACACCGCTCTGCGTTGCGCCTCAAAAATGCCTTGTTACTGATTGAATTTATTGGAAAAAATCAAGTACCTTATTTTTTCCTCATTCCTTATCCACCAGTAGAAAAACCTTCAAAAACCGTCATGCCGCCGTCTATGAAAAGACTTGCGCCAGTCATGTAATCCGAATCGTCGGAGGCTAAAAAAACCGCCAACTTACCGATGTCGGACGGCTGCCCAATCCGATTGTAAGGAATGAGCGTCATCAGGCTGGCGAGTGCTTGTGGCGTACTCCAAGCACCTGTGTTGATGGGCGTTTGGATAGCTCCCGGACAGATGCTATTGACGCGGATTTTGCGGTCGCCGTATTCTTGTGCCAAAGATTGCATAAACATTCGTATTGCGCCTTTGGAGGACGCATAATTGACGTGACCTGACCAAGGAATTATCTCGTGGACGGAACTCATACAGATTATTTTTCCAGTGGCTGCCGATATTTCTGGGCGTGGTCCGCGCCGCAAAAACTCACGGATAGCTTCTCGGGCGCAAAGAAATTGCCCTTTCAGATTGACATTCATCACCAAATCCCACTGCTCGACAGTCATTTCCTCGAACTTGGCATCGCGCTGTAAGCCTGCGTTGGCAATCAAAATATCTACTGTCCCAAACGTCTTGACCGCTTCCTGAAACATGGCGATGACTTGCGCCTCGTTGCTCACGTCGGCTTGGATAGCAACCGCTTGGCTGCCCATCGCTTGGATTTGCGCTACTATTTCTTGCGCCGTTTCGGGTTTTGTGACATAATTGACGACCACATTTGCGCCAGCTTCGCCCATAGATAGTGCGCAACCCGCGCCGATGCCAGAGTTAGCACCCGTGACGACGACGGTTTGTCCTGTGAGTTTTTTTTCCATAATTTTTTGTTTTTTTTTAAAATTAAAAATTGCGTTCAATGGTTGCTCCGACGACTTTGGGAGTTTCTTTCAGAATCATTTGTAAAAAGGAAGCGAAAAAAACGACCAACGAGCAGCCGATAAGGTTGAGCCAAAGGTAGGCAATTTGTACCAATCCGTATTTGTCTAAAATAAAAATTGTGATTACGCAGACTTGTGCTATCAAAGCTCCAAAAAAAGTGGCGTTGCTGCCGATTTTTTTGAAGAAAAAAGCAACTAGAAATATACCCAAAATCACGCCATAAAAAATAGAGCCAATGATATTGATGGCTTGAATGAGATTATCGAACAAAGACGCAGTGGTAGCAAAAATAAGGACAACTATCCCCCAAGCCAGTGTAAAAAATTGCGAAGCGCGCAAATAATGTGCATCTGTTTGGTTGGTCACGAGTGAGCGGCGATAAATATCTATCACCGTAGCGGTTGCCAAAGCGTTGAGTTCGGAGGAAGTGGAGGACATGGAGGCGGCGAAAATAACGGCAATCAGCAAGCCGACCAACCCGATGGGTAGGTGGTGCGTCACAAAATTGATAAAAACGTAGTCGGTGTCGCTGCTCACACTTTTGGGGTCATTTTGCTTGATGAGGCTTCTTACTTCCGTCCGAATGGATTTATCTTGTTTAAGCAGTTGTTGCACGTTGGTTTGTGCGGCGGCGGCGGCGGTTTCGTCGTGGCGGTGCATGGCATCTACCATCGCGCGTATTTCGGATTTTTTTTGTTCAAACACGCTGTTATCTTCTTTTTTCAGTTCATCTAATCGCACTTGGTAGGTCGTGTTTTCGAGTTTTTGCAAGTCCGTTGCCATGAAGTGTATCGGCGGCTCATTGAACTGATAAAAAACAAAAACCATCATACCTACGAACAATACCGTGAACTGCATCGGCACTTTCAAAATTCCGTTGAACAGCAAGCCCAGACGGCTTTCGGTCAGCGTTTTGCCCGACAAATATCGCTGCACCTGCGACTGGTCTGTGCCAAAATAAGCCAAAAATAAAAAGGTGCCGCCCAACATTCCCGACCAAAAATTGTAGCGATTGGAAAGGTCGAACCGAAAATCTACCAAATTTATTTTGCCCAATCTGCCCGCCACTCCGACCGCGTCGGAGAACGACATCTCGGGCGGCAACTTGAAAATAACGACCGACAACGCCACCAAAAGCCCTACAAAAATAATCGCCATCTGCTGCTGCTGGGTTTCGCTGACGGCTTTCGTACCGCCCATGACGGTATAAATAATGACCAATCCGCCCATCGAAAGACTGGTAGCGGTAAGACTCCAACCCATGATGCTGGACATAATAATGGCGGGCGCGTAAATCGTAAGCCCTGCCGCCAAGCCGCGTTGGAGCAAGAAAAGTATGGTCGTCAGGCTGCGGGTTTTGAGGTCAAAGCGGTACTCGAGATATTCGTAGGCGGTATAAACTTTGAGCCGATAGTAGTTTGGGATTACCCAAACGGAGAGAATGACCATTGCCAGCGGCAAGCCAAAATAAAACTGAACGAAGCGCATTCCGTCCTCGTAGGCTTGTCCGGGCGTGGAAAGAAAAGTGATGCCACTGGCTTGGGTCGCCATGATAGAAAGCCCAATCGTCCACCATTTGAGGTCGCGCTCGCCGAGCAAATAACTTTCAACGCTTTGCTGACTTCGGGTTTTCCAAATTCCGTAGCCGACGATGAAAACAAGCGTCGCTGCCAGCACTAACCAATCCAAAAGGTGCATAAAAAATTTGTTGAATGTTGGAAAAATTGCGAAGCCGAAGAATATTCAAACATTCGTTGGCGGCGGCGAAATTAGTAAAAATCTCTAAAATATTCATCGCGGCTGTTCAAACTATTTTCCGAACTGCTTTTCGCGGCTTTCACGAAGCGGATAATCCTACGAATGTTAGGTTTCTGAAAATAAAAATTTTAAACGGCTTTTGTGAATATTTTTGAAAAATAATTGTGAAAAAATTTGGGTTGTGAAAATAAAAGTGTAACTTTGTGTTGGGAATGTATCTAAAATAAAATTACTCACTTTTTTTCTTCATACCTTTAGTTTATAAACTCGACCTACGAATCTTTACAACGCCTTAACCCAAAACTGCTTTTTGTATTTTATTTTTTTAATTATTAAATTTTTAAATCATGCAATCAGTTATTTCAAAAACAACTCTTAATCGCCCCAAACGCACTACGCCCAATAATATTGGGGGGGGGTGGGTAATTCCTCAAAACAAAATTCTGTAATTCATTTTTTTAGCATTGCTTTCGCTTTTTGGAGCTTGCTTTTGATGCCGAATTTCGCTTTCGGACAACTTACAGAAGTCACATTGGACCAAAAAATTGAAAACTCTACGCTCATTGTCGAGGGCAAAGTCGTAGCTACCAAATGTTACCGCAACAAAAACGACGAGATTTACACCGCCAACACCATCGAACTGAACAGCATCTTGAAGGGAAATTATGTACAAAAAACACTCGTAGTCACCACTTGGGGCGGCGAGTTGGACGGCGAACTACAAACTTGGACTCATCTTTTGACGCTCGAAAAAGGAAATTACGGCTT
>JAYUHK010000116.1:0-8181 GCA_043767025.1 Saprospiraceae bacterium
AAAAGACAAATGCCCTATATCTGCGACCCCTTCGGGGTCGGACGCGATGTACCATATATTTTTCTATAAATGTTTGATGCATATTGCATCAGGTTGTAAAACTATTTTACTTAAGTTCCTGCACTTAAATAGATGACATTTAATATTCGACATAATTCGCTGATTTTCAATAGTTTATGATGACTCACAATTAAAAACTAAAAACTTACAATTATTTATAACGAATTACTTGATTTATTATTTTGTAAAAATAAAACTTTTTTGTCAATAAGCAACATTTCGACTGTCCGATTTTAAAAATCCTTTTGCCTTCAAATAGTTAGACCAAGCGGCGGCTCTTTTTGTCACATTATAGGCATAAAAATTTTGTCCCTCGCTCAATTTTTCGTGAAAATTGAGCGCAGTCTGAAAATAATTTTCCAAATATTTGACTACCCCAAAGCTGAGCAATTCACGTTTTTTGTTGCTACTTCCTGCGAAGTTAGCGATGTTATCAACTTGCAAAACTTTATTGATAGTCAGGAAGTTAGGTTCGCCATTGAGGTCTAACAAATCTAAATTGTATGGTTTTAGATAAGCGAAATACAAATCTTTTTTGGAAAATTTTTTGAAACTTCGCTGAAAATCTGTTAATTCTTGATTAGAACATTTTGAAATTGGAAATCCCAAGTCTTGCAGAAACTCTGTCACAATATTAGGTTTTATTTTATCAAAAAACGGCAATAAAGTATCAATTTGTGAATAAGAAATTTGAGAGAAAAGTTGTTTTTGCCATGCTTGTTGCAGGTCTGGATTAAGATTTTCAGTCAGCGATTTTTTAATTTTTTCTATTGGACTTAATGTTCTATTCTGGATTTCTAACAAGTGTAAATTTACTTTTCGTTCCTCAAATTCTGTTATCAAAGTATTGTTAATCAGATAGTTGTGCAAATAATTTTCGATGGTTTTGACTTTTTTAGAGTCGCTGTTAGCTTGATTGAGCCAATAGCCGAACCAAGTTTGGTCAAAAAGTAAATTGGCTATATTAGCGCGCTCATTTTCAGGAAAAAACTCTATTTTTTCCAAAATATAATCTAAAAACAACTCCGAGTTATCTACCTCAAAGAAGCTCAAAACTTGCTCAAATCCTTTATAACTATAGTTTGAATTGCGCAACAAATACAAAGATTCTGAAATTTTTGGCATCGGTTTGAGCCGCAACTGCACCAAACTCGACGCAGGAAATAGCTTTGGCAAAGCCGCTATACAAATATTTCGGTGCGCATTGTTATCGTATTGATTGGATAAAATAAGATTATTAAAATCATCAATAGTAAGTTTGGCATCTTGTTTTAATTTGTCTAACTGACTGTCAAACAGTAACTTATACCATTCACTTGGATTTTCGGAGCGATTTTTTGCCCACGCTGCCCACGCCTGATAAGGTTTGAAACTACCCTTTGCGTCGCCCATTTTGAACTGATATATTTTTTCTAAAGCGAGTGCGGCAAGTTGCCGTTTGTCTTCATTTTCTAAAAAATTAACAAATATTTTAGAAAAATTACAATTAGGATAAAGAAAAACATAAGAGGTATAAATTTCATATTCACTCAAGTTTGCCGACTTCAAAGAATCTATCAAAACTTGCTGATGTAAGGCGGTCGGCGGCGGAAGTTTTTTTATTTGCGCATAACTATACAAAAGTGGCTGGGCGATAAAATTTGCCACCGAATCTATGCTAAAATTGGTTTTTTGAGCCAGCAACTGATGAAGAAACTGCCCAACGTGAGTATTTGAAGTAATTTTCAATAATTTTGCGCACTTATTTTTTTCATAATTGGGCAAAAGATTAGATAATTGTTCATAATATTTTGCGCAGAATCCTGTGGAGTTGAGCTGCGAAAAAAGCAATGTTTTGGTCAAATAATTTTCTAAATATTCTTCATTTGTGACAATTTTTTGCATATTTTTTTGATAAAAATAAGTACAAATCCTCGCTACCGAAAAGCCATAATTTTCGTTGCTTACATTCAATATTCCATCTAACTCAAGCGCGTGAATATCGCGAAACGAAATTGTCGCAATGCACTGATTTTCAAGGTTGTATCGAGTGTCGTCGGAGATATTTTCAGCTTTTAGCGATTGGGTCAAGGGCAAAAAAATGGGTGAAATATCGCAAGAAATTCCTTGTTTTTGGTAGTACTGATAGAGTTTTGAAAGCACAATTAACTGCGCAGCATTTGGCTCAAAAGCGGTCAATTTATTTTTCTGAAATACGCCTGCATTTTCCAAAAAAAATGTTTTCAGAAGAAATGGAGTTTGCTGTATAATTTTTTTAGAAATATTAACAAATGTATCGCGATTTTTGGACGGATTTAATTTAAAAAAGGCATCAATTTTAGAAAAATCTTTTCTAATTTCGGATAAATTTACAAATTTTTTGTACTCATCTTCCCAAGTAAAATTCTGATAATTCGATGCCCAAAAATTAATATAATTATCCCACCAAACCTTATCCGATGCCGGTGCTGAATCGGTATATTTTTGTTTAGCATTTTTTACAAATACTTGACTATCAAGATATTGTGAAAATATTTTTTGCAACTTTTCCGTCCAATCTATATCGTTTCTTCGTGTATATATTGCCGCAGAAAGGTAAAAAAGCGACTTGGAATGATGCAATTCCATGAGGTCAAAAAGTGCATTGAGGTGCGTAAAATCTGAAACATCTATGTCATTCAAAAGATAACCAAAATAATCAACATCTTCATAAAAATACATCGGATTGTGACGTGAAACTTGAAGATAACCGAACTCGCGCAACAGTTCATTGCTTTGTAAATTTGCCAAAAATTTGCGGTATTGAGTGGTAACATATTTTGCTTCAGAAATATCTTTTGTTTGTATATTGGTTATCCATTCGAGTTTGGGCAATATTTTTTTATAGTTAATAGTCTGATTATCAATTAGTTGAAGAATATTAGCTATCACGTCTTTTTGAGTATTTCGGGGCAACCCATCTATAAGTGCCTCCAAAACTTCTCCCTCTGTATTCAACTGACTGTTTAAATTATCTTTATTTTGAAAAATTTGGAGGCAAATATTAGGCGATTCTATTATTGAACTATTTTTTAATTCGCTAATATATCTAATCGCCGCATTTTTATCATTGATGGCAAAAGATTCATAAATTTTTTGTAAAAAATAATACGGATTTTGGCTGTTTTGTGAAACACTTTTTGAAGCAACTATCGAAAAATCAACTTTGCGATTTTCGATGGGCGTTAGAAAAAAGCTACGCAAAACTGGCGAAAACACCAACTGCTCCTCGCTACCATTCCAAAAGTTTAAAAAATCCTTTTTAGACTTTATTTTAGACCAATTTAGCTCGCTTTCCGTAAAGTTTGTGCAGTTTTTTAGTGCCTCTATTACCAAATCAAACTCGTTGGGGTTGGATAGTTGTCCACCCAAATTCTTCAGCGCAATTTTGTTGCCACGCTGCGCTTTTTGAAACAAAAGGTTCGAGTTTTGTGACAGTTTTGAACTCAAAATTTGAGCGTTGGTTTCAGCTAAAAAAAAACAAATTAAAAGCCAAACGATAAGACAAAATTTCTTTTTCATACGTTCTATTTAGATTACAAAATGAAATATGCAAATTTCGAGCCTCAATATTCAAATAATCAATTCATTTTCAAGTAATTAGAAAAAAAAAGTTGGCGGAAATAAAATTTTAGCCTAACTTTATGCCAGCTTGAATGTCTTTTTGTACCTATAAAATTCAATTTCATAAGTTTATATATTACAATTTTAGCACTGTGAAATATCCTGAAAGCAAATGCAAATTCATTTATCCAAAAATATTATTCTAAAAAATTTAAAAAATACTCGTCAGAGGCTTTTTTGGATATTTATTTTGCAATTACTCTGCCAAAGTTCGCTTGTTTTTGCCCAGAATTGTAGTTGTACCGCTTGCCCTTTTCCTATTCCAGACGTGGCAACGGTCAATATTCCGCTCCAAATTTCTGGCGCGACCGTCAATGACCTTTCTAATCCTTCACAAGGAGTTTGTAATGTATATTTAAAATTTAGTCACGATTTTGTGACAGATTTGCAAGTAAAATTAAAATCACCTTCTGGGCAAATTGTGACATTGATTGGAGCAATAGATGGCAACTTTTCTAACAATACTATTGGTACTTCTTGGGACATTCGATTCATCAGGCAATCGGCTACTCCTCAACCAGATCCACTCCCGTTGGGCAATCCTAACTATCCCGGATTTTATGCAGACAGGTGGCTCAATTCGCAGGTTTGGGGAGCAGGATTCGGTGTTTTACCGCCTTTTTTTGGTAGTTACTATCCCTTTGCGGGAGCTTTAGAAAATTTTAATTCGGGTGCAGTTAATGGTACTTGGACGGTCATAGTTCAGGACGGAGTGGCAGGACAAAGCGGTGTTTTAGTGTCTGCACAAATTGAATTTTGTAATAATTCTGGCTTAAATTGTGACATTTGTAAAGCAGACGGCGGAACGTTTTTAAATGTCCCCAACAGACAACTTTGTGCGCAAGATTCAGGTTTGATTATTAAAAATAGACCTACTTTTGGAAACGGAATTCCAAACACATTTCAGTACAAATATCAATACGTTGTTGCAAAATCGGACACCATCGTAGCCTACGGCGGGCGACCGTTGGACATGAGAAATTATTCCGCAGGAAATTATAAAATTTGTGGAATTTCGTATGCAAAAAGTGACTCACTTTTACTCCCACCGCCAAACTTCGGAAAGAGTTTAGACACTCTAAAAAAATATCTCAATCTACCCTTTCCAACTCGTCCCTTTTGCGGAAATTTATCGGATTCTTGCTTTAATGTGACAATTTTTCCACGATATGAACAATCTCGTAAAGACACTATTTGTTTTGGTGATTCGATTGTTGTTAATAACGCAACATACAGACTTTCAGGACTTTACGATATAAATAGCAAAACAAAAAATAATAATTGTGATAGTATTATTCGTCTTTCATTAACTGTCTTGCAGAAGCTCCAAACGCTCAAAATCGACACTGTTTGCTTTGGGGATACTGTAAAAGTTGGATTGAAAAAATATTTTATTTCTGGAAATTATACGGACACTTTAAAAAGTAAAATCAGCTGCGACAGTGTTGTAAATCTTAAATTGACGGTCTTACCAAAGGTCATAAATTTGATTCAACTAACCATCTGTGCAGAAGATACTGTAATATTTAAGAATGTAAAATACTATCAATCAGGCTTTTATGTGTTAGATACCCTTAAAACCTTACGTGGTTGCGATAGCATTAACCAACTGCTGCTTGCCGTCCACCCACCAATACTTACAGACACTATTTTTAAGATTTGTGACGGCGATTCTGTCAAAGTTGGTCAAAAATACTACACTGAATTTGGTAATTATGTAGATACTTTACGTTCTTCTACTAATTGTGACAGTGTAATTAAGTTTAAAATTAATGTTTTCTATGGTTCACAAACTCAAATAGATACTTCTATTTGCTACAATTCGAGTATTCAGTTAGGCAATAAATTGTATTCGGATAGCGGTAATTATACAGATATTTTGCAATCAAAAATCTCTGGTTGTGACAGCATTATTTATCTAAATCTAACAGTCAGGGGCAAAAATCAAGTCAATTTAGTGAAGGTTATTTGCCAAGGTTCTTCCTTCCGTGTCGGTACGAAAATCTACAATGCGACAGGTATCTATCGCGATACTCTGATGGATAAACACGCCTGCGACAGTATAATTTCACTTTATTTGTTGGTGAAAGGTCCTAATATTACTGCTTTTGAAATCACACTTTGCGAAGGAAAAAAATACACGGTTGGTGACAGTGTTATTACGACGACTGGTACTTTTTCGGATACTCTTACAACCAATTCTGGCTGCGATAGTTTGGTAAAAATATACATTACGGTCAATCCAACCGCCAGAGTTTATGACACTCTCGAAATCTGTCAGGGGCAATCTGTAATACAAGGGCTGAATACCTATTCTACTTCTGGAATTTATGTGGACACGCTCCAAAATAAATTTAATTGCGATAGTATTGTGACATTATATTTGAGAGTCCTGAATCAAATTCATAGGAATTTTAGTAAGCAGATATGTGCAGGCGATAGCGTAAGTGTAGGGAAATCTGTCTATCGTGTGACTGGGATTTATATAGATACTTTGAGTTCTGTTATAGTGGGTTGTGATAGTATTGTGACATTGAATTTAACGGTTTATCCAAAATATCTATTTGAAAAACCCGCTTTTATTTGTAATGGTACAAGCTATTTATTTCATAGTCAGTTACTTAACAACGCTGGCATTTATTTTGATACATTAAAGAGTATTCATAATTGTGACAGTATAATTAAGTTAAATTTGTCTGTTTTGCCCCTCAAATACACTCAAATAGATACAATAATTTGTAAAGGAGAAACGATAAAAATCGGGGTCAGCGCGTACAGCACAAACGGAACTTACGAAAATCGCTTTCCATCTTCTAACGGATGTGACAGTATTGTGACATTAATTTTGACCGTTTCAAACCCAATTACAACTCTAAATGCTCGCGTTTGTAGGGGAAAATTATATGCGATAGGCGATACAAGTTTTTTGGAAGGCGGTCTGCACAAAATAATTTTAAAAAATTATTTAGGTTGTGACAGTACTATTTTTTTGAACTTGACAATTATAGACTCTGTGGTTGTCAATATTGATACCGCTATTTGTAACGAAGAATTTTTTCTCGTCGGCTCCGAACAATTCAACACAAGTGGTATTTACAAAAGAAATTTTACATCTTCCGGCGGTTGTGATAGTATTATTTATCTTCATTTATTAGTTTATCCCAAAAATGATACAATAATTTTTAAAAATATTTGTCAAAATGACACAATTTTTATAGGCATTCATAAATATTTTCAGACAGGAAACTATACTGACACACTTTTGAGTGTTCATAATTGTGACAGCGTTATTCACTTGAATTTAAAAGTTTATCCTATTTTTTCCACAGTTAGATTTGACACAATTTGTCAAAATGAAAAAATTACAATTCAAAATGTAAATTATCAAAAAGATAGTATTTATCATATCCAACTGCTAAGTGCCAATAATTGTGACAGCTCCATCTATCTAAATCTGAAGGTTTATCCTACAAAATTGACGAATCTCTCAATAGATATTTGTCAAAAAGATAGTATATTATTTGCAAATAAGGTGTTAAAACAGTCTGGAATTTATACCGATACTTTAGAAACAACACGCGGTTGTGACAGTGTTATTACACTAAATTTGAGAGTTCATAATTTATATTCGGATAGTATTTATAGGCAAATATGTATGGGCACTTCCGTCACTATTGGGAACGCAATCTACTCACAATCAGGTACTTATACGAACATATTGCAATCTATTTATGGCTGTGATAGTATGGTGGTTCTTCAATTAAGCGTTTTAGATACCATCAAAAAAATGCTAAATATCTCCATCTGTGAAGGCGAAAATATAACATTCGGTGGAGAAATATTTAACTCGGCTGGAACTTATGTTCGCAATTCAATATCAAGCGGAGGTTGTGACAGTATTTTTACATTAAATTTAAAAATATTGCCCAAAAAATATACATTTCTTTCGGATACAATTTGCGAAGGAATGAAATTTCAGGTGGGAAATAACTACTATTCTATGTCTGGAAATTTTTGTGACACCCTTTCGAGTTTCATAAATTGTGACAGCGTAATTTGCTTGAAATTAACTGTCTTTCCAAATATGATAACAAATTTGAGCAAGACAATCTGCGAAAATGATAGTTTTTATTTTGCCAAAACGTATTTGAAAATAGAAGGAAATTATACAGATTCTTTAAAAAATAGAGCGAATTGTGACAGTATTGTTTTTTTGTCACTAAAAGTGGCTAAAAATTGTATTCTTGACGTTAATTTGATAGTCAGCCAGCCAACTTGCTCTAATAATTTTGGAGCAATAAAACTCAAAGTTTTTGGCGGAGTTGCGCCTTATATTGTAGAAGTTCGGAATAGTGCGAGCCAAATCTTTGTGAAAGACACGATACTCGCGGCAGAGTCATGGGACACTATCGCCGGAATTGTGGTAGGGCAATACAAGCTAAAAATTACAGATTCTATTGGTAATGTGACAGAATTACA
>JAYUHK010000117.1:0-4034 GCA_043767025.1 Saprospiraceae bacterium
ATCTATTCAATGCCCGATTGACAACCAAGTAATCAACGAAAATCGAGTGCGATGGACGGCGTTTTTCATCTTTTCTGCCGCCGTTCTCTACACGTTTACGCACTGGTTGGCAGTTCCAATTCTTTTGTTGCTGGATTTTGCGGCGCGCGCTTTTTCTTACGAAAAATACAGCATCGTAGGCAATTTATCCAAAAAAATAGTCGTTTGGCTACAAATAAGTGAGAAACCAATCGGAAAAGCACCCAAACAATTTGCTGCCAAAATCGGCTTCGGCTTGATTTTTTTGATACTTATTTTCATTGCATTGGCTTGGACGACCGCTGCCTACACGCTATTGACCTTGCTACTGCTTTTTTCATTTTTAGAATTTTCCATTGGCTTTTGCGCGGGCTGCCTTGCGTATTCTATTTACTTAAAATTAATAAATTAAATTTTTCATCAGTCACAAATAATAATATTTTTATGAAAGCAAATAATATTTTGCAAACTATCGGCGACACGCCACACGTCCGAATCAACAGACTTTTTGGTAAAGATGCCGAAGTTTGGTTCAAGCTGGAGCGCGCCAATCCGGGCGGCAGCATCAAAGACCGCATCGCGTTGGCGATGATTGAAGATGCCGAAGCGAGCGGACTTCTCAACGCCAATTCTATCATTATCGAACCCACTTCGGGCAACACAGGCATCGGTCTGGCGATGGTGGCAGCAGTGAAAGGCTACAAAATTATTTTGGTAATGCCCGAATCCATGTCTATCGAGCGGCGGAAATTGATGGCAGCCTACGGCGCAGAGTTTGAGCTTACGCCCCGCGAAAAAGGTATGAAAGGAGCTATCGAAAAAGCCACCGAATTGGTTGCCGCTACGCCCAACGCTTGGATGCCCCAGCAGTTCAAAAACCCAGCAAATATCGCTGTCCATGAGCGCACTACGGCACTGGAAATTCTACGAGATTTTCCCGACGGATTGGATTATATCATCACGGGCGTTGGTACGGGCGGACATCTTACGGGGACTGCCGAAGTGCTGAAAAAGCATTTTCCCAAACTTCAGGTTTTTGCGGTCGAGCCAGAGCTTTCGCCAGTGATTAGTGGCGGCAGTCCCGGTCCGCACCCGATTCAGGGCATCGGCGCGGGCTTTATTCCCGACAATCTGCACACTGCGCTTTTGGACGGCGTGATTCAAGTGAGCAAGGACGAAGCCTTTGATTTTGCACAACGTTCTGCGCGCGAAGAGGGGATTTTTGTTGGAGTTTCGAGTGGCGCGACGCTGGCAGCTATCCATAAAAAGCTCAAAGAAATCCCTGTGGGAAGTCGTGTTTTGGGTTTTTGCTACGACACAGGAGAGCGGTACTTGTCGGTCGAAGGACTTTTTTGAGGGAAACAATTTGCTGCGGTTCGGCGTAGATATGGGGGTTTGGCGGGAATCGAAGTATTTACAATTAAGAATTTAAGTAAGAATAATTTTATAACATGATGCCATAGGCATCAAATACTTGTAGAAAAAATATATGATACAGTACGTCCGACCCCGAAGGGGTCGCAGATGTATGGCATTTGCTTTCTTATATACGTTTAATCCCTATGGGATTTTTCAAACAAAATAGTTTACGTACAGGTACTTATTTTAATTAAATTTAAGACATGGAAAATTACACGACAAAATATGATGAGGCACTGGGCGGTATCTCTCATTATCAGAAGTATCCGAAATTACTTCCTTTCATAGGCTCGAACTATGACAAAAGAGCCAACAGAATTTTAATTGTTGGGGAAAGCCATTATTTACCAAAAGACACAAAAGTTGATTTGTTAAAATGGTATGATTCTGACGAAAGCTCCTTGAGCGAAGAGGATAAGAACTACATAGATGTAAGGGGTCTATTGACTTATGCCATAAGGAGTAATTATAAAGCAGACGGGCATACTATTTTTAGAAATATTGAGTCCGCAGCCCTCGAAATTGATTTCAAATCATTGAATGACTCCCATTTTTTTTCAAATGTGGCATTTTTTAATTTTTATCAGCGACCTGCCGAAAACACAGGGGACTCAATAATCGCTTCTCAAATTGACAAAGGGAAGGGGGCTGAAATATTCCGTCAAGTAACGGATATAGTCAATCCTACGCATATTATTTTTGTAAGTTCAAAAGTCAGAGCAGAATTTACAGATGAAGATTTGTGTGATTATTATTGCGGACACACTCCTCACCCCGCCATGCCTTGGTGGAATAGAAAGTCGGAACGTTATGGAAATATAACAGGTAAAGAGAAGTTTCAGAACTTTTTGAAGGAACACGAACTGTTGGGTTGAACCCAACGAAAAGTAAATTTTGAGAATAAAAATATTACTAAAAAGTGAGGCGCATCAAGGCGTAAGCCCAACACAACGCTTCGCCTGCAAGCAATATCAAAGTAGTGTGCATCAAAATTTGTGTCCCAAGCGAAGCAAGGACATCGTTTTATGTACACTACTTTCTTTTTAGGATAATTTTTCTACCCATTTTTTCAACAAAAAACTATTTTTTTCGTTACAATGTTCTTCACTTTCATTGGTAAAAATTTTTTAAATACATCGTATGTACGCAGCCACCGATTTAGACAATCTCAAAATTATTAAAGACAGCGCGCGCGACTTTGCGGAGCAAAACGTCCGTCCGCACGTCATGGAGTGGGACGAAATCCAGCACTTCCCGATTGACCTGATGCACCGACTTGGCGAGCAGGGTTTTATGGGGGTTTTGGTGCCGGAAGCCTACGGGGGCGCGGGTCTGGGCTATCAAGAATACATCACGGTCATTGAGGAAATTGCGAAGGTTTGTGGGTCTATCGGCTTGTCGGTAGCGGCGCATAATTCACTTTGTACGGGTCATATTCTGCAATTCGGCGACGAGGAGCAGAAGCAAAAATATCTTCCGTTGCTTGCTACGGGCAAGTGGATTGGCGCGTGGGGACTCACGGAAGCCAACACGGGCAGCGACGCTGGGCGTATGCAATGCGTGGCGGTTCGCGACGGCGACCATTGGGTAATCAATGGTACAAAAAACTGGATTACGCACGGCAGCAGCGGCAACGTGGTGGTGGTCATCGTCCGCACAGGCGAGTTGCTGGACAGTCGCGGAATGTCGGCGTTCATCGTCGAGCGCGGTACGGAGGGTTTTAAAGCAGGAAAAAAAGAAAATAAACTCGGCATGAGAGCGTCCGAAACTGCGGAATTGGTTTTTGACAACTGCCGAATCCACAAAAGTCAGATGCTCGGCAAAGAAGGCGAGGGCTTTATCCAATCCATGAAAATATTGGACGGCGGACGCATTTCTATCGCCGCGCTTTCGCTCGGCATCGCCAAAGGCGCGTACGAAGCTGCTGTAAAATACGCCAAAGAACGTCACCAATTCGGTCAGGCAATCGCTAATTTTCAGGCGATAGGGTTCAAATTGGCGGATATGGCGACGAAAATCGAAGCTGCCGAGCTGCTCACGCGCCAAGCTGCGGAGATGAAAAATCAGGGCAAAAAAATGACCAAAGAGGCGGCTATGGCGAAATATTATGCGTCTGAAATATGCGTGGAAGTGTCCACCGATGCCGTGCAGGTGTTTGGCGGCTACGGCTACACGAAAGATTTTCCGGTAGAAAAATACTACCGCGACTCCAAACTTTGCACCATCGGAGAGGGAACGACGGAGATACAAAAATTGGTTATTTCGAGAGAAATTTTAAAATAGATGTAAGGAATGAGGAAAAAATAAGTAGTTTATTTTAGATAAGTTCTTAAGTACCCGAACATATTTAGTTTTCATTAAAAGCCGACTGCTTTAGCTGTTGGACAACGGTTAATATTTGATGTTGGCATTAGCCAAATACTCGCCACGGGCAACTTATTTAGGCTAAGTAAAAAACAGTTTTGCAACCTGATGCCACAGGCATCAAACATTTATAGAAAATATATGGTACATCACGTCCGACCCCGAAGGGGTCGCAGATATAGGGCATTTGTCTTTTATAAACATTTAATCCCTTCGGGATTTTTAAACGAAAG
>JAYUHK010000118.1:0-15176 GCA_043767025.1 Saprospiraceae bacterium
GCGACTTGCCGACGCAGCAATGCGAGCGCAGTTTCGATAATCTTGTTGTGGTCGAATAGTAAATCGGGCAACTTTGCCAAGTCCCACCAGCGATTTTCGGCAATCAAAAAATTGGTTTGTGGGGAGGTTTTTGAGTACTCGACCAACGCCACAAAACCAATCGTAAGCGTCCGAGTCGCAAATAAGTGAGTTTCTTCCAACCGAATCCCTTGTTTTGCCAATGTCTTAATCAGACGCTGTGGCTGGACGCGATTAGGCTCGCTGAAAACATGAAATTGTTTCAAAAAAATATCTTCCAATCCAGTCCGTTTGGTCAGAACTCGCTTTGCCGCTACCTCCAACGTTTCGTCTGAAAAAATGCGACCACCAGGCAAACTCCACTCGGTCGTATTTTTCCAACGCTGAATCAAAACTTTTAGCTCTTGATTGTGAAATCCAAAAATAACGCAATCTACCGAAATATGCGGTAAATAATCTGCATTAAGCTCTTTTTCCCAAAGTTGGTGTTTTTCTTGCTGGCTCATTCGACAAATATAGTATAATTTTTAAAATTCTTCTGTGTCAAAAATACACAATGTTAAAAAAAATTGTTACCTTACATTTTTTTACAAAATAACTTTATTGAATTTATGAAACGACTAAATGTAAGCCTTTTTTTCTTATTGTTCGCCTATTTTGCAACCGCACAAACCAATTTTCATACCAAAGCAGTAGATTTGGTCGCCAAAATGACGCTCGAAGAGAAAGCATCGCTCTGCTCGGGCGGAACTTTTTGGACGACCAAAGCTGTGCCACGACTCGGTATTCCAGCCATCTACATGACCGACGGACCGCACGGCGTGCGCAAAGCGCAAGGTAGCGGTTTTGCCAACAGTATTCCTGCTACTTGTTTTCCGACCGCGTCGGCACTTTCATCGTCTTGGAACCGCAGCCTAATCAAAGAAGTCGGAGTCGCGCTCGGCGAGGAATGTCAAGCGATGGACATTCAGATTTTGTTGGGTCCGGGCGTAAACATCAAACGCTCTCCGTTGGGCGGGCGCAATTTTGAGTATTTTTCGGAAGACCCAGTTTTGGCTGGAAAATTAGCGTCTTCGTTTATACAAGGTGTTCAGAGTCAAGGAGTTGGAACTTCTATGAAGCATTTTGCAGCCAACAGTCAAGAGTATGACCGAATGACGATGAGCTCTAATGTCCCCGAAAAAACGTTGCATGAAATCTACTTGCGCGCCTTCGAGATTGCCGTCCGAGAGGCGCAACCTTGGACGGTTATGTGCGCCTATAATAAATTAGACCAGACGTATTGCTCCGAAAATGAAAAACTTTTGACCGATATTTTGAAAAAAAGTTGGAGTTTTCAGGGCATCGTAGTGTCCGATTGGGGTTCCGTGAACGACCGCGCGGCAGGCGTAAAAGCGGGTATGCACCTCGAAATGCCGTCCAGCAGAGGCATCAACGACAAAAAAATCGTCGAAGCCGTTCAGGGCAGAAAATTAGAAGTCGCTCGCTTGGACGAAATTGTGGTCAATTTGTTAGAAATTATTTTGAAAGCTAAAGAAAGTCACAAAGAAAATGCCACTTACGACGCACAAAAACACCACGATTTAGCTCGAAAAGTAGCGGGCGAATGTTTGGTTTTATTAAAAAATGAAAATAATATTTTACCTATTTCGGATAAGACGGACAAAATAGCAGTCATCGGGGATTTTGCTCAAAAACCGCGTTTTCAGGGCAGCGGTAGCTCGCAAGTGCGTCCTACGCAAACGGCTAATTTACTCGAAGAATGGAAAAAAATAGCACCTAAAAATACCAATTTTTCGTTTGCGTCGGGATACGAAGAAAGCGGCGAAACCTCCGAAAAACTCATCAACGAAGCGGTCGAAGCCGCTAAAAAATCAAGCGTAGCTGTCTTGTTAGTCGGGCTACCCGAAATCTTCGAAAGTGAGGGCTACGACCGCGATAATATTGACTTGCCAGAAGGACACACTCGGCTGATAGAGGCTGTCACAGCGGCACAACCCAATACGGTAGTGGTTTTGATGAACGGCTCGGCGGTCGCGATGCCGTGGGCGCAAAAACCAAAAGCTATCATAGAGGCATGGCTCACAGGGCAAGGCGGCAGCGGAGCGATTGCCGACGTGCTGACGGGCAAAGTAAATCCGTCGGGCAAACTTTCCGAAACTTTTGCCAAAAGGCTCGAAGATACACCTGCATTTATAGATTTTCCAGCAAAAAACGGCGTCGCTACCTACGGCGAAGGGCTTTTTGTGGGCTATCGACACTACGACAAGCGCAAAATCGAACCACAATTTCCATTCGGTTTTGGATTGAGTTATACGACATTTGAGTACAAAAAAATGGGAACAAAATCCAAAGTATTTTTTGAAAATGATAATTTGGAGGTCAGCGTGACAGTCAAAAATACGGGTAAAGTAGCCGGCAGCGAAGTGGTGCAGTTGTATGTGCATCAACAAAATCCGACTTTGATACGCCCAATCAATGAACTCAAACAATTTGAAAAGGTAGCTCTTGCCGCAGGCGAAGAAAAAACTATAACCTTCCAACTGAACCGCAGGGATTTTGCGCAATACAACGACGCAGCACACGACTGGCTGATAACGACCGACCAATACGATATTTTAGCAGGCAGTTCTTCTCGCAATCTGCCACTCCAACAGACGGTTTCGGTGAAGGCAGCGATGACTTTTTTCCCAAAACTGACTCGCAACTCGACCCTCCAAGATTTTGGAAACAACCCGAAAGGCGTTGCTTTTTACAAAGAGTTTGAGGCTAAAATGATGAAAGGCAACCCCAACGAACCCAAAGGAACGCCCGCGGAAGAAGAAGCAAAAAGAAAAGCAGGGCTGATGATGATGACTTTTATGAAGCAAACTCCGATGCGCACCATCGTTTCGATGATGGACGCGATGAGCAGCGAAAAACTCGACCAGATACTCGAGGAAATAAACAAAGACACCAACGCACCGCCACGACCATAAAGAAAAAATATCTGAAAGCACTTGAACGAAATCGGGACAAAAAGGTGCGATGCCGTTTTGTCCCGATTTTTATTTTTTATGAAGTTATTGGAGTTTTCAAATCTATTTTCAGCACCAAAACCACCGCTAATTTTTATGTCTTACAAATCAAAATTAGACCTCCTATTTTTATTGGTCTGTGTGATAGAAGTGGTGTTGATGACGATAAATAAAAATAAAAAAGCAGTAAAATGTGACAATAAAATAAAAATGTCACAAAATTCTTATTGTAGCTCCAAAATAAAAAGTTTTTTACCACCGATTATTGCTTTTGAGTTCAGCTCCAAAACGTCTTTGCTGCTTATTTCGGTTGCTTTTTTGAAGCCGTTGGTTCGCTCCGAATATGCACCGAAATCAATTTCTTTTTCTTGGTCGGAAGTGTTCATCACACACATTATGGTCTGCTTGGAGTCGTATCGAAAATAAACATACAAACCGTCAGAAGGTACATATTGCTGGAGTTTTCCTGTTTTGAGAGCCGAAGAATTTTTACGAAAATTGCCCAATAGTTTGGTATAATCCTGAATTTCTTTTTCGGTTTGCGTCAGTCCCACCTGCGTAAAAGCATTTTTTGTGTCGCCTTTCCAACCGCCCGGAAAGTCCAATCTCACATTTCCGTCAAAAGGATGTGTAGAACCTTTCATCAATATTTCGGTACCGTAGTAGAGTTGCGGGATTCCGCGACAGGTAAAAAGCCAAGCCAAACCCATTTTTTGCTTCGCAACATTTTCGCCTATTTGTGTAAAAAATCTATCCAAATCGTGGTTGTCAAGAAAGATGACGTTGCTTGTCGCATCTTTGTACACGAAGTCTTGCGCGAGCGTAGAATAAAGTCGGCTTGCGCCCTCTGTCCAGCCAAAAGGTTCGTTGAGAGCTTTCGTAATTCCGTACAGGTTGAGCTGAAAATCAGTCACGCCTGTCAGATTGCTTTTAAACGGAATATCGAAATTATTATTTACAAAAAATGCTTGATTTGTGACACCGTGAACCCATGTTTCGCCAAAAAGAAATATTTTAGGATACTCGTCCAAAAGAGCTTTGTTGCAGCGATTCATAAAAACCAAATCATTGTAGGCATAAGTGTCTATGCGCCAAGCATCTATGCCAAATTCTTCTACTGCCCATAGCGCATTTTGTATCTGAAAATTCGCCACCAATGGATTATTTTGGTTCAAATCTGGCATATTGGGCGTAAACCAGCCGTCGCTCATTCTTTTTTTATCGGCTTTACTGGCATACGGGTCGAATAGGGGTTGGTCTTTGTAGCTCGTGTTTGTGTAGCTGTCCCAACGGTGCAGCCAATCTTTTGTTGGAGGGTCTAACGCCATAAAGTGCTGACTACCAATATGGTTATAGACTGCATCTTTGATAAGTTTCATGCCTCTGCGATGAAGTTCGTCGGATAATTTTTTATAAATTTCTTCGCCGCCGTGACGGGCATCAATTTTGTAATGATTGGTAAAAGCATAACCGTGTTCCGTCCGATTGGGCATATCATTTTCTATCACGGGAGTCAGCCAGACTGCGGTTGCACCCAAAGATTGTATATAGTCCAAGTGATTAATCACACCTTGAAGGTCGCCTCCGTGCCGCAAAAAAATAGAGTCGCGGTCGAGCGATTGGTCTTTCATACCCGCTATTCTATCGTTTTTTTCATCTCCGTTGCTGAATCTATCGGGCATTAAAAAATAAATAAAATCACTACTTGTGATACCTTGTGCAAACGAAGTTCCGTTTCCTTTGCGGCGACTTTTGAGTTCCCAAGGAATTTTTACAGTCTTTCCATTCTCCGAAAACTCAATCTGAACTGTACCAATTTTTGCTTTTGGGTCAATCACAACATCGAGCGCGAGGTATTTTTGATTGTCCAATTTCTGTACTTTTTCAATCTTCACGCCGTCGTATTTTATGCTGACTTTCTGCGAAGCAATATTTTGGGAAGGATTGCGCACCAGAATTTGCACTTTGTTCCACTTCATTCCTGCCCACCAGTGAGTGGGATAGAGTTCGTAATTTTGACTCCGTGCAGAAGTAAAAGTTAAGAAAATTATGGCTGCTACAAGAATAAATTTGCTGTACATTTTAGGTCTATTTTATTAAAAAATTCGATGGAACTATTTATTTTTTCTTTGGATGTACCAATTTCATCTCTGTCACTAAATGGCTTGCATTTGCAAATTTATCTACGATAAAAAGCACATAACGCGCATCAACCATAATATTTCGGCAAATAGAGCGGTCGTAATTGATGTCGCTCATCGTTCCCTCCCACACGCGGTCGAAGTTTAGACCTACCAGATTCCCGTAAGCATCGATAGCTGGACTGCCAGAATTTCCGCCTGTCGTATGATTGGAGCCGATAAAACAGACTGGCATTTTCCCATTTTGATCGGCATAAATACCGTAATCTTTTTTATCGAATAGCTTGCGTAATTTTTCTGGAACATCAGATTCGTAGTCGTTTGGAATGTACTTTTCCATCACTCCGTCAAGATAAGTGTAGTAATTATAAGTCACGCCGTCGCGTGGCTGATAAGGTTCGACCTGTCCGTAAGTAACTCGCAAGGTGCTGTTCGCGTCGGGATAAAAAGTTTTGTCAGCAGCAAAAACAGTCATTTGTGCTTTCAAATACTTGCGTTGCAAACGATTGATTTCGGGCTGTATCTCTCGGATTTTGGCATCTACTTTTTCTATGTAGCCGTCCATCAAACTTTTACCAAACTGATATGCGGCATCATTTTTTATTTTTGTCACAAAATCCGATGAATTTGATTTTTCTATCAAAGAAATTAATTTTTCGGGCTGCGTCAGAATAGTTTTTTGATACAGATTATCGGCTAATTTTAAAAAATTTTGCTCGTATTTTTTTACTTGTTTGAGGGCGACATCGCCGATGTAATCGGGATTTACATTCTTAAAATACATCTCGACAAGTCCTGCGAATATTTTTTTATCTACATCAGCATTGTAATCTTTGAAAAAATCTTTCAAACCTTCGATAGTTTTGGTTTTCTTATCCGCAAAACCTTTTTCGCCATTGTTTTCAGCCACTTTTACCAACCCACTCATTGTGTTTACGAGTGACAAAATCTCGGTATTTCGGGTTACTTCGCTAAAATAATCGCGGGTAAAAGCATACGGTTTTAACAACTTATAGTTCAAGTTGAGCTGGTCAAGCACTGAACCATATTGGACTTTCAGCTCGGGTTGGGCGTTCAATTTTTTAATGAAGTCTGCTTCATATTGCTGTTTTTTTCCGACTCCGTCGCATTTTTTTAAGCCCAAACTTTCGCCCAACCATTTTTTCCAATAGTTTGCGATGCTCGCGTATTTTGCTGAATACTGTATTTTGATCTGTTCATCTTTTCGCATCGCCTCGTCCATAACTTTCAAAGCGCGGTCGCGCACGCCAATTTTGACAGGATTGAGCGTATTTAATGTTTGCTCGACGGCGGCGGCGGGCAAATATTCGTTGGTTCTACCCGGAAAACCCATCACAAGTGTAAAATCTCCTTCGGCAACTCCATCTAAAGAAATAGGCAAAAAGTGACGGGGTTTAAATGGCACATTTTCTTTTGAGTAAGCCGCAGGACGGTTATCTTTATCGGCATAAATACGGAACATCGAAAAATCTCCTGTGTGCCTCGGAAACACCCAATTATCGGTATCAGAGCCAAATTTTCCAATAGAAGACGGCGGTGTGCCGACCAATCGGACATCTTTGAAGGTTTCGGTGACAAAAAGATAGTAATTATTTCCTTCAAAAAACGGGCGAATTAGAATATCTTGGTAAGGTTCTTTGGTCGTAGATTTTGATATTTTTTCTAAATTTTTATCAATTTGTGACTGTCGCTCTTTTTCGGAGATATTGTCCATAATTCCCGCCGTCGCTGCCGCAGTCACGTCCTCCATTCTCACGATAAATAGAGCCGTCAAGCCCGGATTTGGTAACTCTTGGTCGAGTGTTTTTGCCCAGAATCCGTCGCGTAAGTAGTTGGTTTCCAGCGTAGTATGGTCTTGGATAGCACCGTATCCGCAGTGGTGGTTGGTAAGCAGCAATCCTTTATCGGAGATGATTTCGCCGGTGCAGCCGCCGCCGAATTGTACGACCGCATCTTTCAGAGAGCCTTTATTGAGGCTGTAAATATCTTCGGCGTTCATTTTCATGCCCATAGATTTCATCTGTGCTTCGTTCATTTTTTGGAGTAAAAAAGGAAGCCACATTCCTTCGCCAGCCCAAGTTGGGGCGGCAGCGGCGATTGCGAAAATCGCCAAAAAAATTAGTTTTTTCATTATTAGTTGTTTTTCTTTGCAATGATAAGATTTTTTTAGTTTTTTTTCAGAAATGAAATAAAAAAGTATGCTTAATGGCGATATTTTTACTTAAAATTGTAAAATAAATGTTGTTTACTTCACAATTTTAAGTAAAAAAAAGTCTTATAACCTGATACCGCATGCATCAAACATTTGTAGAAAATACGTTGTACATCACGTCCGTCCCCGAAGGGGTCACATTATGGTATTTGTTTTTATAAACGTTTAATCCCCCCGAGATTTTAGTTGTGCGTAAGTATTTAGAGCTTCAAAATGTCCATTAGCAATGAGGAAAAATTAAGTACCTTATTTTTTCCCCATTCCTTATAGTATTTCTTCGTCCAAAAAATCATACATCACGAAATTACAACATATTTTAAATAATTTCGTTTTTAGGTGTTTAAGACTGAACAAACTTTGTTTGCATGGCAACATAAATTGCTGATTTGCAATAATTTATGACGACTAAAAACTACTAAAACACAACTATCACAAAACTAAAATCACCCTATGCACCGCAAAATTCCTATATTTTTACTATTCATGCTCTTTTTTTCTGTAAAAGGAGTGTCACAAAACCCTACTATGACAAATTATAACACCAATACTTACGAGTCCGATTGGAAAGAAATCGAACAATTAGAGGGAAACGGCTTGCCAAAATCTGTGTTGAAGAAGATAGAAGAAATTTATCAGAAAGCAAAAGCAGACAAAAACCCGTCACAAACTATCAAAACTTTCATTTATCGGGCAAAATACGAGATGGCTTTGGAGGAGGAAGGCTTCGCAAAAGCGATAGATAAGCTCAAAAAAGAAACGGACGAGGCGGAGTTTCCTGTCCAGCCAATTTTACAATCCATGATGGGCGAGCTGTATAAAAGCTACCTGAACAACAATATTTATAGAATCCAAAATAGAACTGAAACGCTTGATTTCAAAAGTGAGGATATTCGGACTTGGAGTGTCGCACAACTTTCCAAAGAATCCGCCAAATATTATTTGGCTTCGCTGCAAGATGATAGATTGCTGACTGTAAATATTGCTGATTTTGATGCAATTAGGCAAAAATCAAGCAATCCTGTCAATGTGCGTCCAATTTTATATGATTTTTTAGCGCATCGTGCAATAGATTATTTTGCGAATGAACGCAATTATCTGACCGAACCTGCTTACAAATTTGTAATTGACCAAGAAAGTGCCTTTGCGTCCGCCGAAAAATTTGCTGCCGAAAAGTTCACAACGCGTGATTCTACTTCAAATAAATATTTTGCCACGTCACTGTTTCAAGAATTAATTAAAAAAAATATCTCCGAAAAACCAACGCCTGCTTTGATGGATTTGGATATCAAAAGGATTCAATTTATCCGCAACAATGCGGTCATGGAAAATAAAGATTCTTTGTATTTAAAGGCTTTGGAGGCGATGCGAGAAAAATATCAAAGTGCCGAAATCCTGTATCTGTTAGCAACTTATCACCGTGAAAAAGGGCAAAACTACCAGCCCAATCCCGACTCCGTAGGAAAATGGGAACTCCGAGAAGCGGTAGTACTTTGCGACGAAGGCATAGCGTTGGACAAAAGTGGAAGGGCGAGCGCAAATTGTTTAGCCCTAAAAATGAGTATTTTACAAAAAACACTGCAAGTCCAAACCGAATTAGTCAATCTTCCAAATAAGGCTTTTTTGGCAAAAATTGACTACCAAAATTTGTCACAAATACATTTCAAAATAATAAAATTTTCAGAAAAATTAAAGCGAGAGTTAGAGAAAAAACAAGAATATCAATATCAAGGCGGACGCGACGGCGAAATAGAGGCGATTAAATTCCTTAATTCACTCGAACCCGTCAAGGCGTGGAGCGTGGAGTTACCCGACGAAAAAGACTACCGAAGTCATGGCGCGGAAGTGCTTATTGACAAACTTCCGTTGGGTATTTATATGCTCTTTGTGTCTGTAAATGAGGCGTTTACGTTAGAAAACAACGCCGTTGCTTTCGCGCTCACGCACGTTTCCAACATTGCATTTTTGCACCGCCAAGACGAGCTAAAACTTCCCGAATTTATCGTAACAGATAGGACAACTGGCGAGCCTTTGCCGAACCTGACGACGGAAATTTTTGTGCAGCAATACGACCCAACTTCGCGCCGCAATGAATTTATTAAAGAAGGAAACGCTGTCACAAACAAGGACGGTTTTATGTATCCACGACTCAAGCCTAACAAATATTATACGCTCAAATTTATCAATGGAAAAGACACTTTGCATCTGCAAGACGGGTTTTCGCAGTACTATTACAAGCAAGAACACCAAAAATACAATGTCACACATTTCTTTTTAGACCGCTCTATTTATCGTCCCGGACAGACTATTTTCTTCAAGGGTTTGGTGGTGGAGATGGACGAAAAAAATATGCCGCACGCCCAGCCGTCCCTGTCCGTTACTGTTACTTTTACCGATGCAAATGGACAAAAAATAGAAGATAAAACGTTGATAACCAATGAGTTTGGTACATTCAATGGTTCGTTTGTTGCTCCTTCGGCGGGCTTGTTGGGGACTATGCAAATCAGTTCCAATCGTAGCGGGACTGCCTCCGCACAGGTGGAAGAATACAAGCGACCAAAGTTTGAAGTTAGTTTTTTGCCTGTCACAAACAGCTATAAAATCAACGATAATATTCAGTTTCAAGGGCTTGCGAAGGCGTTTGCTGGAAATAATATTGACGGTGCGAAAGTAAAATATCGGGTAGTCCGCGAGGTGGAGTATCCGTATTGGCGATGCGTTTGGTGGGATTATCGTCGCCCGCCTGTGGGTTCGGGGTCGCAGCAAATTGTCACAGCAGAAACTGTCACAGATAAGGACGGAAAATTTGAAATTAATTTTAAAGCTCTCCCCGACCGCTCGGTGTCCAAAAGTACAAAAGCGCAATTTTCTTACAAAATTTACGCCGACGTAACCGATATTAATGGCGAAACTCGCTCGTCTGTTGGGAACGTTTCAGTTGGTTATATTGCTTTGGCGGCAGATATATCGGTGCCAGAAATCGTCAATATTAAGAATTTAAAATCCTTCGCGCTCATCACGAACAACCTAAATGGACAGCACGAAGACGCAAAAGGAATGGTCGTCGTGCATAGTTTGATTTCACCCAAAAAAGTGTTCAATGAACGTTTTTGGACAAAACCCGATGTGTTTTTGATGGACAAAGGGGAATTTTCTCGCTTTTTTCCGCAATATGCCTATCAAAATGAAGACGAAATCCAAAATTGGAAAAAAAAGGAAAAAGTATTTTCTTTTAATTTTGACTCTCAAAAAAGCAATACGATTGAACTCGGCAAGGTAGAAAAAGACAAATGGGAGCCGGGAGCTTACGCTGTCACACTCAAAACACAGGATAAATTTGGAGAAAATATAGAAATAACAAAATATTTTACACTCTACAATCTCAAAGACAAACTTATTCCTACCAATCAAAATAGTTTTTCGGTACTTTCTATGGACTCGCATGAGCCGGGCGATACGGCGATGATTCATATTGGGACGGCAGCCGACAAGATTAAAGTCTTGCTGGAGTTGGAGCGGCATGGCGAAATAGTGAACAGTCAATGGGTCGATATTACGAAGTTTGAACACATTGATTTTCCGATTCTGGAAGCGGATAGAGGAAATATACACTGTCACATAAGCTACATAAAAAATAATCGAGCGCACGTCGAAACGCAAACTATCGTAGTGCCTTGGACCAATAAAGATTTGGTGTTTGAGTACGCAACTTTTCGGGATAAATTACTTCCCGGACAAGAGGAGGAGTGGAAAATAAAAATATCGGGAAAGAAAAAAGATAAGTTTGCCGCCGAAATGCTGGCGGCTATGTACGACGAATCGTTGGACCAATTTTTGCCACACAGTTGGAATTTGTCGCTTTTTCCGACTTCTTACGCCTCTAAATCTTTGCAAAAACTTACTTTCAGAGCCGAAAACGCACAACTTCACCAAAGAAATTGGCACGCAATTCAGTCTAATTTTGACCAAAAATCTTACGACTACCTGAACTGGTTTGGTTTTCCGTTTTATGAAAATATGTACAGAAGTATTGAAAGGCAAATGGACGGAGGAAAAATGATGAAATCTGCCCAAATGCTCGAAGGGGCGCAAATGGACAAAACAGTAAGCGGATTGACTTTGTCAGCCGCCAACACCGCCTCCGCAAGCCCGCCGCCTGCCGAAAAAATAGAAGATACAAGCAGTCCAACAACGCCCAAAGTTGATTTTTCAGGCGTTCAGATTCGGAAAAACTTGAACGAAACGGTCTTTTTTATGCCCAATCTGATGACCGATGCGGACGGCAATATTATCCTAAAATTCAAGATGAATGAGGCACTGACTCGCTGGAAATTTTTAGCGTTGGCACACACAAAAGACCTAAAATTCGGATTGAGTCAAAAAAGTATTGTCACACAAAAGGACTTGATGATAATTCCGAATCCGCCGCGATTTTTGAGAGAAAGCGACCAAGTAGAATTTACGGCAAAAGTCAATAATCTGACCAAAGAAACGCTGAAAGGCGTAGCCGCTTTGCAACTTTTTGACGCGATTACCAACGAACCGATTGACGGTTTGCTCGAAAATACGGCTGCTAATATTCTTTTCACTTCGGAGGCGGGACAGTCGGTTTCGCTGGCTTGGAATTTGCGGATTCCGATAGGAAAAGTCAATGCCGTCACCTACAAAATCATCGCAAAAGCAGGAGATTTTTCGGATGGCGAAGAAAATACAATGCCCGTTTTGACCAACCGAATGTTGGTGACAGAATCGCTGCCTTTGCCAGTTCGGGGCGGACAAAAAAAGACATTTACGATGGAAAGTTTTAAGAGTTCGCGCAACTCTAATACGCTCCAAAACCATAAATTGACCCTCGAGTTCACCCAAAATCCCGCTTGGTATGCCGTGCAAGCACTTCCGTATCTGATGGAATATCCGTACGATTGCAGCGAGCAAATATTCAGCCGCTTTTACGCCAACGCGCTGGCTTCGAGTGCCGCCAATTCCAATCCGAAAATACAAAATATTTTTGAGAAATGGAAAAATACCGACGCACTTTTGAGCAATTTGTCCAAAAATCAGGAGTTGAAAACTGCTTTGCTTGAAGAAACACCTTGGGTATTTGCAGCGCAAAATGAAGAAGCGCAAAAGAAAAATATCGGCGTGCTTTTCGACCTTCAGCGCATGGCGACGGAGAAAACTGCATCGCTCCAAAAACTTGCGGAGCGACAGTTGAGCAACGGTGGCTTTGAGTGGTTTGCGGGCGGACGCGACGACTGGTATATTACGCAGTACATCGTGGAAGGAATGGGACATCTGGATAAATTGAATGTCACAAATTTAAAAAATAATACAGTTTATTCCAATATGTTGAGCCGTGCGGTGCAATATACTGACGCACGATTTTTAGAAATGTATCAGCTCCTGGAGCGCGAAGTGGCGGCTGGCAGAGCCAAATGGGAAAGCAACAATCTCAATGGAATAGCGGTTCATTACCTTTATACGCGCTCGTTTTTTAAGGAAATAGAAAAAAATTCGGACTTGCAAAAAGCCCACGATTACTATTTGAATCAAGCTAAAAAATATTGGAACGGTCAAGGAATCTATATGCAGGGCATGATTGCTCTCGCACTTCATAGAAATCAACTGTCACAAAATGCAGTAGAAATTTTAAATTCTTTGAAAGAAAAAGCCATCAACAACGAAGAATTTGGAATGTATTGGAAGAACGAAGGCGGCTATTATTGGTACGAACTGCCGCTCGAAACCCATGCTTTGCTGATTGAAACATTCGCAGAAATATCAAAAGACGAAAAAGTGGTAGATGACCTCAAAGTTTGGCTCATCAAAAACAAACAAACCAACCAATGGCGCAGCACAAAAGCCACAGCGTCAGCCGTTTACGCGCTTTTGCTCAACGGAAACAACTGGCTTGCGGACGATAAAGAAATCGGTATCACGCTCGGCGGCAAGCTGCTCGACCAAAGCCAACTGAAAAAAGAAGCGGGAACAGGCTACTTCAAAACCAATTTTGAAGGAAAAGACGTAACTCCCGAAATGGCTACCGTGACGGTCGAAAATCCCAACTCGGTCGTCGCTTGGGGGGCAATTTATTGGCAGTATTTTGAGCAACTCGACAAAATAAAATCATTCAAAGAAACTCCTTTGAAGATTATAAAAAAATTATTCAAAGAAGAAAATTCAGATGCGGGACCAGTTATTCGCTTGCTTTCGGACAGTTCGGAAGTGAAAATTGGGGACAAAATCGTGGTCAGAATCGAAATACGGGTGGATAGACCAATGGAATATATCCACATGAAAGACGGACGGGCAGCAGGTTTTGAGCCGCTCAACGTCATCAGTCGGTACAAATGGCAGGGCGATTTGGGCTATTACGAAAGCACGCGCGACGCATCTACCAGCTTCTTTATCAGCTACTTACCGAAGGGAACGCACGTCTTCGAGTATGCACTTCGGGTGCAGCAGCGCGGCGATTTTAGCAACGGCATCACCACGTTGCAGTCCATGTACGCGCCCGAATTTTCGAGTCATTCGAAAGGCGTGCGTGTGAAAGTGAAGTAAAAAATTTGTTTTTCCACAAAAAAAGTGGGAAATATTTATTTTTTGCACACAATTAATTCATACTTTTGCGATAATAAAAAGCGGTGTGCTGCTATTTACACGCCATTTTTTAGGATTTTTGAAAATAGATAAAAATAAATTATGCCGAGAATTTTAACATTGAGAGATGCTTTGCGCGAAGCGATGCAAGAAGAAATGCGCCGCGACGAATCCGTTTTTTTGATAGGCGAAGAAGTCGCCCTCTACAACGGTGCCTACAAAGTCAGCAAAGGTATGTTGGACGAGTTTGGGGAGCGAAGGGTGGTAGATACGCCGATAGCGGAGCTTGGTTTTACGGGCATTGCGGTCGGCGCGGCGATGAACGGCTTGCGTCCTATCGTCGAGTTTATGACTTGGAATTTTGCGGTTTTGGCTTTCGACCAAATCGTGAACAACGCCGCCAAAACGAACTCTCAATCGTCCGGCGAGTTCAGATGTCCGATAGTTTTTCGCGGTCCGTCGGGCTCTGCGGGACAGTTGGGACAGCAACATTCGCAGACTTTTGAGAACTGGATGGGCAGCGTGCCGGGCTTGAAAGTCGTCTCGTGCATAGACCCAGCCGACGCAAAAGGCTTGCTAAAAACAGCTATCCGCGACGACGACCCGATTTGTATGATGGAGTCCGAGCTGCACTACGGCGACAAGGGCGAGATTCCAGACGGCGACTATCTCGTACCGATTGGGAAAGCCATCGTCCGCCGTGCGGGCAGCGATGTGACGATTGTTTCCTTCAACAAAATGATGCACGTCGTGAATGTCGCCGCCGATGAGTTGGCAAAAGAGGGCATTTCGGTCGAGGTGATTGACTTGCGCACCATTCGCCCGCTCGACCACAAGACAATCGTGGAGTCGGTCAAAAAAACCAATCGCTTGGTAATAGTGGACGAATCTTGGCCCATGTTTGGCGTTTCGGCGGAGATTGCTTACGAAATCCAACGCTACGCTTTTGACTATTTGGACGCTCCGATAGTGCGCGTCAACTCTGCCGACACGTCGCTCCCCTACGCCGCCGCCTACGTGGAGGCATACCTGCCGAACCCCACAAAAGTCATAAAAGCCGTGAAAGAAGTAATGTATGTGCGGCGGTAAAAAGGTGGTTTTTTAGTAGTTATAAGTTTTTAGTTTTTAATTTTGAGTCGTCATAAACTATTGAAAATCAACGAATTATGT
>JAYUHK010000119.1:0-6189 GCA_043767025.1 Saprospiraceae bacterium
TGGGTCAAAACAAGGCAGATTTGAGGCGCGATGCCGTGCATCGTAACGAAAATCTAACGCAGTTTTGGCTCAAAAGACAAGTCAGAATACAGTAACTTACTTTGGATACGTTCCTAACTCTGTAAAATACAGTTTTATTTTTTAAAATTATTTTGCGAAGCAGCCTCAAAAAAATTAGACTTTTTCGCCACTTTTTACGCGCCACCGCTTGTAAAATCTTGCGCCCGCAAACAACGCTGCGCCGAGCGCGACCAATGCCAACAAGCCATAAAACATATCGAGCGTGTCTTTGAGAACCGCCAAAAGAATGATGCCAAACAAAAAAATCGTTGGCAGCTCATTGAACAAGCGAAACTGAAACGAAGTGAAAGGTCGCTCGCCGTTTTCGAGTCGCTTGATGATGCTTTTGCAGTAAAAATGATAGCCGATGAGGGCAATCAGAAATAAAATTTTGGCTTGCATCCAGCCCATTTCCAAAAAAGTAGGGTTGTTGAAAAGCATCGCCACGCCGCAGCCGACCGTAAAAATCATAGCCGGATGCGTGATAATCCGAAACAATCGCCACTCCATGTAGCTGTACTGGCGGCACAAGATGTCTTGCTCTGGCTGCGGTTTGTCGAAGGCTTCGACGTGATAGACAAAAAGCCGCACCAAATAAAAAAGCCCCGCAAACCACGCCACCATTCCAATCAGGTGCAAGGCTTTCAAATAAATATGCAACATAAACTGTTTTTAAGTAGTTTTTAGTTTTTAATTTTGAGTAATCATAAATTATTGAAAATCAACGAATTATGTCGAATATTAAACGTCATCTATTTATGTACATGAACTTATCTTAAAATAACCATTTTTCCAAATCCATTTTCAAAGAATTTGTCGGCTTCATTTTTACGAGTTTCGTAGGTGGAGCCGTCTTTTTTGCGCGCCACGATGCGGTACAAATATACGCCGTTGGCGAGTTTGTCACCAAATTCGTCTGTGCCATTCCATGCGTATTCGGTGCGGTGCGTGCCGACTTTGAGGGCGCCGATTTCGTCTTGCGTAATTTCTCGTACTATTTTTCCCGCTACGCTCAATATTTGGATTTTGAAATATTCGGGAATGTCGTCACCTGTGAGCGTGTAAACAAAATGCGTCTTGGTGGTGAACGGATTGGGATAGTTCAGCACGTTGGAGATAGCCGATTTGGTGACTATCTCAAACGAAACTTTATAATTTATCGAACCCGACTCGTTGCCGCTCGCGTCGCGTGCCTGCACAAAAAGCTGATACACGCCGTCTTTCAAGAACTGCGGACGGATTTCGATACTCGCTTTGTTTTCTTTGTTCAGACCGTTGGGCGACGCAGGATAAAACTTCATAATATTGCCGTCGAAGGCAAAAGAACGCTGGACGTATTCGTCTGGATACTGAATCAGCACTCGGAACAGCGAAGTGTCGGCAAGTGCAAGGTATTTATTTTCATCTTTCAGTGTCACCAAAATATTCGGTTTGGTCGTAATGATGTCGCCTTCCAAAATGTGCTGCCCGTCGAAAGTCACATCTAAAATAGGGTTTCGTCTGTCTTTATCCACCAAAAATGTCGTAAAAGCATAATTATTGAAGTGGTAAAGTTCGGGCTGGTCGTTGTCGGGATTGACCTCCATGTTGATTCTTTGCTTGCCTAATAGCGTTTTTGTGTCCAAAGGAAGCGACACGACCATTGTATCGCCTTTGAGCAACGGTTTCACTCGGCGGTTGAGCAGTTGTATCTGGTTGCGGTCGTCTTGTACGGTATAACGAATCAACAAACTATCGGTGTTGAAATCTCCGATATTTTCGAGCGCAATATCCATAAGGAACGGCGCGCCTTGCGGCAGCGTATCACTTCGCAAAGCAAAATAAGCGTTTGGATTGACGGCGACTTCGGGCAGCCCGTCGTAGAGCACGCGCCAGTAATCCAAGTTGGGCGAAGTCCGGAAAGTAGCATCTTTGGCGTTGAATTTGAGGCGCAAATAAGGGTATGTTTGCGCGCTGATACCTGCCAGCGAAGTGTCGGTACTTTGTATATTTTCGGACAGCAATACTTCCTGATTGTTGCTGTCAATGCCGTACAAATCCAAGCTGACTTTGTCGGTCTGCGGATTTCCGGCAGGGCTGCTGCTGCGCCACTTGAGTTGCGCCCATTTGCGAGCTGGACCGACGGTCGTAGAGCGGACGTTGCCAGAATCCCACAAGCCATTAATATCGAAACTTACAAAAATATCGCCGATAAAATTAGTTGCTAAATTTTCACCAAGTGGCGCGGTATTTTTCCTGTAAGCAAAAATATACGGTCGTGAGCCAGACGTAGCAGTACTGCGAATTTTAGTCGCACCTTGCTGCTCCAATACTCTGAATAAATTAGTGCCGTACTGCAATGAATCCGCAGCCCATAGCTCGGGATAATAGCTAACACTTGGAGAATTTTGGACGGTATAAACAATGACATAATAGTGGTTCGGAATAGAATCATTCAACACGTCCATCAGTTTTTTTCTACCACTTGGCGTCTCGGTGTCATAAACGAAGTTGATAGAAAGCCCTTGGTCAATGCTGCCATATTTCGTACCAGGATTTTCTATTACATATCCTAAAATAGTATCAAAAACGACAACATGGACATAGCGCCCTCCAACATTTCCACCATAAAGACCACTATTGACAGCAACATTTGCATCGTATGTATTGGTTACTATGGCATTTCTAACTCGTACTATTTTTACGTCGTTGATGAATTTTAATTTTTTGGTATTTTCGGGTAGTTCGACATTGTCAAACCTATCTTTTTTCAGTTGGTAATAATGCGACTGGTTCCAACCTTTTGAGCTGTTGGGGAGATAGATAAAAGAGCTGTTCGACCAGTTGTAGCCTATGCCTGCGATGCTGTCGGCACTGATTCGCCAATAATAAACCGCATTGTTTTGATAAGCTACGCCTGTCGGCTGCCACTTGACGATGCCGCCTTTTTGGGTGACTTCGTAGCGCGCCTTGGAAGCAGAATTAAAAAGTTCGGTCGTATCCAACTCAAAAATATATTTTTGATTGGGCGAAAAGGTATTGAGCGTAGAGGCTTTGAGCGTCACGTTGGGTTCATTGACGATGCTAAATTCTTGCGGATAAACGGGGCGTGCGACGTTGTCAATCACATAGACTGCTACGCCACGCCCGCCATCGGCAGCGATGAGTTCGTTGTTGGAGTAGGCAGTCGGAAGTGGTGCTTCTATGATTTTTTGACTGCCGTTGAGTTTGATAAAAAAACGATTGAGACCCGAGGCAGCTTTTCCGGGCATCGCAAATCGAAAGCTCAAGTTGGTCTGATAGGCAGGCGCAACAATTTTTTTGGTCGCCAAAGGAGCTACAAACCCGTTGGGCAGCTCCTGCGATATTTCGATGAGCAAACTATCCTCCACATTTTTCCCCAAATTTGCTACCGAAAAGTTGAGCGTAAAACTATCCAATCGCACGTTCAATACAGAAGGTTGGAACTGGACGGACGCAGGGTCGGTGACATAATCTGGCGCCGAAGCTGCGTGCGTCAAGATAGCGGGGTCGCCGTGAAAAGTCAGTTGTTGCGTAAGCTCCACGAGTCCCGTAGTGAGTTGTTTGTCGCTGTAATACGCCGATGCGGCATGGACTATATCGCCCAAACTTTTGCCGTACATCTCGGCACCCATGAGGCGATACGATTCATTGGTGAGATAATACAAAGCTGGAATATAGCCGTAGCTCGTGGCAGCGATAAAGGCTATCGAACCCATATCTTTGGTAAATAAGAATTTTTCGCTTACGCCCCGCGTTCCTGTGTGGATATTTCCCGAGAAACAACCCAACGAAAAGATAGCTGGATAGCGTCCTTTGGGATTGTATGCCGTAGGGTCGTCCACACTAAAATCCCAATTACCGACCGCAGAGTGTCCAAAAAAAGTAACAAACGATGAGCCAGTATTGATAATATCTGTGATTTGCTGGGTTTTCGATATTTGAATCGGGTCGGTACTGGTCTTAAAAAAAGACGAAACTTGTGCGCCAAATTTTCCATTCGTAACCGTGTTTTCCATAGTGCTTAAATAATTTTTTATCAACGGTCCTGAGTTATCACTGTTGTCGCCGCCGCCAAGATGGATGATTCGCTTTTTCCAAAGCTGCCCGTCGGGAGTTTGTGCTTGATTTTTTTTGAGGTCAAAATCTTTGATTTTGTCTAAATAGTTTTTTATTTCGCCCCCAGAAGTTGCCGCCAAACGACCGATAGAAAGTATCGGATTGCTCGCACCGTTTCTCGACACCAACAGATTATCTGCACCCGGATTGCCGAAGGTCGGAACGAAAAAAACACGGTCTGCCAACGACACCGAAAGCCCGTATTCACTCCGAACCGTGTTGTATTCTCGTCCTTTTCCGACTATAAGAAGGTAGTGCGGCGCAGTCCAATTTTTGACCACAAAATGTGCAAAATTGCGAATCCCTACCGCGTGCCGATTGACTCCATACGCAAACTGGTCGTACAGTTCTTGCACATCTACGGTCGTCACTTGGTGCGCGCCGCCTTGTGCGGACTGGCGATAAGCGGCGTAATCTGCCAACTCGGGCGTGCCGATAAAGTCTTTATTTGTTAAAATAATATAATTTTTATTCTTCAATGTCCTGTAATCTCTGAACGTGACGGCGTTGGAGGGCGCGGCAGCGATGGCAGAGGAAGTGCTACCAATCAGTAATAATTTTCGACTTGTCGCAGACGACGGAAGCGCGATTCGTACTTTTCCGTTCTCCAACTTCGCCACGATGCGCAGATTGTTTGTGAGGTCGTACAAAATTGGGTCGGCGACGGTGCTAAAATTTTCAATTTCGAGATATTTTATATTGCTGGAAGCAGCCACATCGAAATAAAAAGTAGTCTGATTGTCGAAATTAAATTGTCGCGGATAGCTCAAAGCCATATTTCCGAAAGTATGTTGCTCCGCGCCTTCTATTTTTAGCTGCGTGCTGGTGGTAAGCACCGAGGACGAAACCTCTATATTGAACGGCTGAATCACTCCCCAAGCGAGGACGGATTGCGCAATTTGGGTGCCATTGATGGAGATTACGGTCGGCACATTTTCCTGATTTTTACCTCTCAAACGAGTCTGAAAACGGCTTGTTCCGCCTGCGGCAAAGACGAATTTTGGGTTGAACTCAATCGTCCGAAGCGGAGCAAAACCCGAATTGAAGCCCTCGCCCAAGTCAAAATGGGACGTATAAAGCTCTACGGCGCGATTTTTATCGAAGTAACTCGTTCTTTTTTCATAAGTTGTGTGGTCTTCTACTTCGAGTGTGTGGGTAAAAAAATCTTCTTTGGGCGGCAGATTATTGAGCGTGTTGGGGGTATTTTGGTAGCGCACGTGTCCGCCCGCAGTGCTCGTCCAAGTCAGAAAATAAGCAATCGTGTCGTTGAAAAGGCTGTATTTTTGGTTCAGCAACTCCGTACCCATGTTGGCAAAGAGAAACTGGTCGAGTTCGGTGCGGTTTTTTTGTCCTACAAATTCTATGTAGTCCGCATCGGTCAGCACGCCGTTGGTGGACGTGTAGATGGGTTCTTCTTTTCCGAGCCTAAACAGTTGATACTGTGCGCCTTGCAGCGAATTAGCGGGGATTCCTGCTGCCAACATACTTTGGCGCGAAATGCGGTAGGCACCGTCATTGGCGACCATAATTTTGTAGTACGACTGGTTGTAATTTATCCATTCGTTGCCATAAATCGTATCCATACCGTTCCACATTTGGGCAAAAACTGCGAAAGAAGCACTAAAAATAAGCGCAAGCGTGCATAAAATCTTTTTCATAAAAAAATCTTGTTTAGAAGTTATTCTGGGGACAAATATAAGCAAAAATAAGCAACTCGCAAGCGTTGGTTTTTATTGCGGGCAAGGTTTTTTTTAACAAAAAAAGAATGTTGTGAGTGACAAAAAAAACAAAATTTGTGGGCTTGAAGCGACCTGTTTATACTTTAGTATCTAAAATACGATGCGCCAAGGAGTACTTTATTTTTTCTTCATTCTTGATAATTAGTTACAATAATTAGTTTTTAGTTTTTAACTCATGTTACGCAAAATATTTATTTTACTAAAATTTCAGGCAGCATTTTATTCAATTTGACTGTCTTTTTCAGACGTGCCTTGTAGAAATTCAAGTTTT
>JAYUHK010000120.1:0-9454 GCA_043767025.1 Saprospiraceae bacterium
AATACTCGTCGGCTCCGCCAGACTTCAAACAGTTTTCGCTTCGCCAGACGATATTTTTGCAAAAACTTGAATTTCTACAAGGCACGTCTGAAAAGACAGTAAGACTAAATAAAATGATGCCTGAAATTTTAGTAAAAAAATATTCTGCGTAACATGAATTAAGAATGGAGAAAAAATAAGGTACTCTAATTTTTTAAATAAATTCAATCGATAACAAGGCATTTTGAGGCGCAACGCGGCGCGTTGAAACGAAAAAATAACGCAGTGATTGTTTGTAATTTAGAAGTAAAAATGAGTATTTTATTTTATTTTAGACACATTCCTTATTCAAAAAGATAATATTGTGGCAAATTATAAACGACTGTTAGCAGCCATAAAATTGAATAAGTAAAAAAAAGTTTATGTATCAACTCTTATTAATACCAGTTGCTTTTGGATTAGCAAAACTTTTTTCGGACGTGTTAGATGCTAACCGTGAATTAGCAAAAATTGATAAAAAACACATTTATAGAAACTATTTGATAAAATATTTCAAAAAAGATGATGAAAAGATTGTTAAACAAAAAATTACAAAATCAATCAATTTAATTGTTGAAAATTATAGTCATTTCAAAATTGGGAAATCAGGAATACCCGCCAAAAGAGCTGAACAGCATGAAGAATATACTGAAATGTTTTTGCTCTGTGAAAGTAAATACTCCGAATTAATCGAAAATCTTGAAAAATACTACAACAAAAAATTTAGGCACCATGAAAAAAATGACAATAAAAACTATGGAAGTGCAAGCACAATGTCAAAAATTGATGACAACTATTATTTGTATGTTGTCGTAATTTAAACAATATCATATACCCCCTGATAAATTTTTTGTGGGTTGATGTCAAAATCATTATCGCCCCAACAAACTGTATAATCAACATAAAACCGTTTAAATAAATCAATATCTAAATATTTATGGATTAGATGGTGGGGACTATTTGAAATAAAATTAAATAAATCAATATTTTTTACCGTACCGTTGGTAAACTCTACTTTTAGTTTATAATCTTCAATATGTGATACTTTTTTTATCATGTCTTACAGCTTTTTGGTAATTCGTTCAAATTCGACTTTCATCTTCCAAATAAAATATTTATCCCATGCCCAAACAATATTGTCCTTGTATTTTGATACAAATTTTTTAAGTTCTTTGAGTTTTGCAGGTGGAAATTTTTTAGTGTCTTCAACGTAAGTAATCTTATAAATTTTACCATCTTCAATAAAGAACGATACTTTTACAACGCTTCCATTGTATTCGGCGTGAACATGAATCGGCTCATGGTCGTCAGAAAAAAAGAAAATCTTTATTCCAAAATATTCATAAATTTTGGGCATAAATAATATATTAGTTGGGCGATAACATAGTTTGAGTAAAAATCAGCAATTAGTATGCCATAAAACACTTATGATTTTTAGCCGATAATTCTGATTTTTCCTCACGAAGGCGTAGAAAACCAGCCGTTTTGGTAGCCTTCCTGCTCAAGTCGGCGGCGTTCTTCGGCTTGTCGGAGCAGCTCGGCTTCTATGCGCCGCTCCTCTTTGGTTTTTTCAAAAGTACCCGAAGGTAAAAAGAAAGGTCGCTCGTGGCGAGGCACTTCATCGGCAAATGGATTTTTTTTCAGCTCGTCTTGCTCGATTACTTCTTTGTAAAAATAAGCCGTAAAAATTCCAGACAATCCGCCCAGCAAATGGCTTTCCCACGAAATACCCTCTTGGTTCGGTAAAACTCCAGCCAACATTCCTCCGTATAGCACTGTTACAATCAGCCCAAGAATGACCGCTTTTGGGTTGCGCCGAAAAATCCCACTCCACGCAATAAAAGCCACCAATCCATACACCACACCGCTCGCCCCGACGTGATACACAGGGCGCGCCATGAGCCAAACCGCAGCACCCGTAAGAAAATAAATCATCAGCAAACTCTGAACCGCCACACGCGGATAAAAATACAAAATCATGCTGCTCGCCACAAATAACGGAACGCTGTTGGAAAAAAGATGCCCAAAATCACTGTGCAGCAACGGCGAAAGCAAAATGCCGCGCAATCCGAATGTTTCGCGCGGAAAAATCCCATAGTAACCCCAATCTCCGTGTGTCAGCACTTGAGCGATGTGGATTAGCCAAATAAATGTCACAAAAGCGAGAGGAATTTTTATTATTCTAAAAAAATCTCCGAAAGTCGTTTGCTCTTTACTTTCCATACTCTAAAAACTTTGCAGCCAGAAAAAAAGTTGAAGAAATTGAAGAAATAATTTTTTCGCCTCCGTCATTCTTAATTAGAAGCGCGTCTAAAATAAACCACTTATTTTTTCTTCATTCCTTAATGAAAACAGTTGGAAAAGAGTAATTTTCGCTTGCATTTGCTAACTTTGTACCTTTGAGAATGTAAGTTCATGCACATAAATAGATGACGTTTAATATTCGACATAATTCGTTGATTTTCAACAGTTTATGATGACTCAAAATTAAAAACTTACAACTTACAACTACTTATCTAAAATAAACTACTCATTTTTTCCTCATTCCTCAATCAAAAAAAAATATTTTTTATGGATAAAACGCTCTACTTACTCGACGGTCACGCACTCGTGTATCGCGCCCATTACGCCTTTATGAGCCGTCCGCTCATCAACTCCAAAGGCTTGAACACTTCGGCTATCAATGGCTTCGTGCGCTCGCTTTGGGAGATGCTTCAAAAACAGCAGCCGAGCCACATTGCGGTCGCTTTCGACCTCCCAACCCCGACTTTTCGCCACCTGATGTACGAACCCTACAAAGCCAACCGCGACGCACAACCCGAAGACATCACGGCAGCGTTCCCTTACATCGAAGAAATTATCCGCGCTTTCCAGATTCCCGTAGTCACTTGCGATGGGTTTGAAGCCGACGACGTGATTGGGACGCTCGCCAAGCAAGCCGAAAAAGAGGGTTTCAAAGTGTTTATGGTCACGCCCGACAAAGACTACGGACAGTTGGTGTCTGAAAATATTTTTATGTACAAACCCGCCCGAATGGGCAACGAGGTCGAAATCTGGGGAGTCCCCGAAGTAACCGCCAACTGGCAAATCAAACGCCCCGAGCAAGTTATTGATGTGTTGAGCTTGCAAGGCGACGCAGTGGATAATATCCCCGGAATCCCCGGAATCGGACCCAAAACCGCAGCCATATTGCTCGAAAAATACGATAATTTAGAAAATATCATCGCACACGCGCACGAACTCAAAGGCAAACAACGGGAGCAAGTAGAAAATTTTGCGGAGCAAGGACGCATCTCGCGCCGACTCGCAATCATTGACACAAATGTTCCCGTACAGTTCAGTGATGAATTATATGCTGTCACAAAACCCGATAAAAGTCGTCTGGCTACCATCTTCAAAGAATTAGAATTTAGAAGTCTGGCGGACAGTATTTTGGGTAAAACGTCAATAGAAAACCCACAAGCAGGTCAGCAGGGCGATTTGTTTGGCGCGCCAACGTCTGCCCCCGCAGCGACCGAACACACGCCGAAATTTGCGCCGCCCGTCGCAGAACACGCTGTCGCAGAAAAAAATATTGACAATACGCCACACACTTACCACCTGACAGATACCGCCGAAAAACGAGCCAGTCTAATCGCTTTATTGGCTTCGCAAACCGAATTTTGCTTCGATACCGAAACGACCAATGTAGATGCCAACCAAGCCGAATTGGTCGGTCTTTCATTCTCCGTTGCGCCCTTTGAAGCCTACTATGTGCCAATCCCTACAGAGCAAGACGAGGCGCAAAAAGTCATCGCAGAGTTCAAACAACTGTTTGAAAATCAAGATATTGTAAAAATAGGACAGAATATTAAGTTTGATATTATCATGCTCAAATGGTATGGAGTAGAAGTCAATGGCAGCTTTTTGGACACCATGTTGGCGCACTACATTTTAGAGCCAGAGCTGCGGCACGGCATGAATTATTTATCCGAAACTTACCTCGGCTACGCGCCTGTTTCGATAGAAAGTTTGATAGGTAAAAAAGGTAAAAATCAAGGCTCTATGCGCGACGTGGCGACCGAAAAAATATCGCAATACGCCGCCGAAGACGCAGATGTCACATTACAGCTAAAAAATATTTTATTTCCAAAAATAAAAGAAGAAGGGTTTGAAAAATTGTATGTAGAAATGGAAGCTCCGCTCGTCGGCGTTCTTGCAGATTTGGAATTTGAAGGCATCAAAGTAGATGCGCCGTTTTTGGAAGCCTACTCCGTAGAGTTGGAACATAAAATTCGGACAGTAGAACAAAAAATCTATGTCGGCGCAGGCACTCACTTCAACATCGGCTCTCCGAAACAAGTAGGCGAAATCCTTTTCGACCGACTGAAACTCCCGTATCGTTTCAAAAAAACAAAAACTGGACAGTATTCTACCGACGAAGATGTACTTTCCGAAATGGCTCCAAGCTCCGAATTGGTCCAAAATATTCTTACCCATCGCGGTCTGTTGAAACTAAAATCTACTTATGTAGATGCGCTGCCGCGAATGATTAATCCCAAGACGGGACGCGTCCACAGCTCTTTCAACCAAGCTCTGACTGCCACAGGACGTTTGAGCAGCAACAATCCCAACCTCCAAAATATCCCAATCCGCACCCCCGAAGGCAGCGAAGTGCGGAAGGCTTTCGTGCCGCGCGATGCCGACCACGTCCTCCTCTCGGCGGATTATTCGCAGATAGAACTGCGGCTGATTGCGGAGATTAGCAACGACGAAGCCATGCTTGCCGCTTTCCAATCGGGTCACGATATTCACCGCGCCACGGCGGCGGGAGTCTATAACGTACCGCTCGACCTCGTGACCGCCGAGCAACGCCGCAACGCCAAAACGGTCAATTTTAGTATCACTTACGGCGCTGGCGCAACGAACCTTTCGCAGCAATTAAGCATCTCGAGGACAGAGGCGAAGCTGCTCATTGAGCAGTATTTTGCACAATACAAAGGGCTGAAAAAATATATGGAAAACACCATCGAGTTTGCGCGCAGCAATGGCTATGTCAGTACGCTGCTCGGCAGACGGCGTTGGCTTCGCGATATTGACTCTCGCAACTCCTTGGCACGCAGCAACTCCGAGCGCATCGCTATCAATACGCCGATACAAGGCACGGCGGCGGACATGATAAAATTGGCGATGATTCAGATTCACAAAGCGTTGAAAGAACAAAATTTGCAAACAAAAATGATACTGCAAGTACACGATGAATTGGTGTTCGACGTGCCGAAATCAGAGTTAGAAATCGTCCAGCCGCTCATCAAAGAAAAAATGCAAAACGCTATCCCCAACCTTCGAGTGCCGATTTTAGTGGAAGTCGGTGTCGGTAAAAACTGGTTGGAGGCGCATTAAAAAAAAACAGCCGAAGCGCGTCACACACTCCGACTGTTTTCTTTTTTATAAAACCACATTTTTCAAATTACCTAATTTTGTCCGTTTTTTACCGCTTTTATCGGCGCGCAAGGTACTGCTCCGCAAGGTCCATTGGGCGGTTCAGTTGCGTTGCTGCTGCACGGCGGCACTGGATTGAGCGTTATTGTTTTGAAACACGCATTGTTGCGCATATCTCGGATTGTTAGTGTGAAAGCGGTATTATTGGCTATCAAATTGCCGCTGCTTCCTACCGTGACCGCAGTGCCATACGCCGCAAATCCCAATGGATTGCCACCTGTGCCGTCTGTATTTGCCAAATTTACGACTTCATATTGTGCGCCGCCACTGATGGCAGTCGCATTGACGCTCACCGTAAAATAATCGTCTTGCGCACGGCGAATCGTACCATTGTTGTTACAAACGGATTGCGTTTGCTGCGTAATCGTGATAGAACATGGCGGCGCAGGCGGTGGTGGCGGACAAGTCACTGGCGCGGTAGTCACCGCCGCAGAGTTGGGGCTGAAACAAGTCGCGTCGGCATCGGTCACACACTTGGCGATTACTGTTATCGGCGAGCTGCCGTAAGTCGGCGCAGTCGCGCTCCATGTAGTACCGTTGTTAGTAGAATATTCGACGTGCGTTCCTGCTCCGCAAGCTGTTGTTACGTTGATAGTTCCTGCTACTACTGGACTACAAGTGTTGTTCGCAACGCTTAATGCTGGTGCGGTGGGGGTGGTGCAAGATGGTTTCATAAGAATCAAACTAACAGGCGGTGGCTCGGAAGGCAGTAATCCACCGCCGCCGCTGCCGTCGGCATAGTCCGCCACATAGGCAAAAGAGTTCCAAGCCAGTTGATTTACGAGTGCGTCAACTGGAGTTTTCATTTTCCAACATAATTTTACGCTGTCGCCCGGATTGAGTACCATCGAGCCAAAATCAAAAGCCAAAGTCTGGACGGTTGATAAATCTGCGGGTGGCGTTGACGTAAAATTAGGATTGTTGCAGCCGGGTAAGTTAACCATTGGATTGGCGTTGGTTGATGTGATAGCTGCCGTGCAAGGCTTTTGCGCAGTGCTGTACATCACGGTCACACCTGTCGGGGGAACGATGGGAGCATTCAGCACGGGTCGCCATTGCGACGATCCGGGATTTACACGCGGCACGTCGTTTAATATTTTAGAGTCGTTTACGTAGGGCAACACATCTATAACCTCAATATTTTTCATAGGTACATTGCCGTCGTTGAAGATTCTGATGCAATATTCGGATATACCGCCTTGCGTGGTCGTACCTGCCGACGAAAAACTATTATCCAAAGAACCTTTTATCAATTTCCTCGAGTCTAAACTGGCTTTTCTTAAAATCGTTTGCTTGGTTGTGTCAGAAATAATTGGCTTAGCACCCGGTATCTGTGGCGATGTAAGCGTAAAATTATTGTTGATGGTTGCGCCCGTTGTTGCAGTTGGTTTTACAACGGCTTTGAATTTGATAAAAATAGCACTTTGATAATCACTACCCGCATACAATGCAACGGCGGGGTTTGGTCCGCTATAATTATTGTACCAAGCGTCCCAATCCCAACTCCACGACAAATTCTGCCCCGACTGTATGAAAGTAGGCTGCGGCATGATTGACGGCATACCATTTATCGACTGAACTTGACAGGCATCGTTATCAGGACGGTACTGGTAATTAACCATGAAATCATCGTTGCAGTAACCCGAGTAAGCACCTGGTTTTTGAGATGCCGAAGTAGGATATACGCCATTATAGGCACCGGCGGTAGTAGAAACCAACGATGCTCCAATGGCTTGCCACGAATTAGGTACATAGGTAACACCAGCAGGCAGCGCATCACTCAACGTGAATTTCTTTAAGAAATCGGTTGCTGCATTGGTATTCGTAACCCTTAAAACATATTCAACTGTATCTGACGGCGATACATTATCTGCCTTTGAAAGTGCAAAATATTGCCTTACACCGTTATCATAACTACCTCCTACTTTTGATAAAAATTTGTCTATACTGGGTGCTGGCACCTTATCTCTTATGTTGGTCGTGACACTCGCATCTCGGATTTTCGGCAAATTACTCGAAGTATATTGAGCCGTATTGGTGAAACTTGATGGATTGACAACTGGCACTGATGCGCCCGGCACCTCTGTACCGCCAGAAACCGTATAAGGGTGCGTATTTGGTAAAACCGTATAAAAATATTCTGAATACGGTAAAATACTGCTATAACTGGCATCGCCAGGCTGAATATCAGGGATATACTCCCAGATAAGTTCGCTAATATAATCTGTTGGATTTGATAAAAATGTACTCACAGTGAAGAAAGTACTTTTATCGGTAATAACAGATGGTGGCACGGTGTAGATGGTTGGCTGTCCATTGATTTTATATTTAAGCCTTGCTGCCTGAACGCCATTTACAAATAATCCTTTTATTTGAGTTACATTTACTTGGGGCGGAATGGGGTCGGTAATGACCAAATTTTTTACGGCAGCGTTGCCATTATTTTCAAAATCCATTCTAAAATACCCTATGTAGCCAATACTCATGTTGTCAGAGCCATTTTTCGAGTTATTGAACGTAAAGTTAGGCTGAACAATGCCGATGGGCTGCGTGCTTACTTGGGGATAATTCACTACCGGACCAGTACCCTGCGTGCCCGATGCGTCTAAAGTATTCTTAAACTTTGAAGTAGGGTCAGTATCGGCAAAAGCTGGTGAAGGAAATCTAACTTTTACAAATTTTACCCAACAATCACCCGGAGCTAAATTAGTATTACCGTATTGGTCTGTCCAAGTAATAGTACTTCCAGTGACCGTACCACCATCGGCATCTACTACGACTGCACCCGACGGTAAATTATCGGTCATCGAAAAATTATTATTAATAACCCCACCCGTATTACAGGCTTTCACCTCATAAGTAACTTGCTCACCAATCACGACATTGCCGCCGCCACTGGTAATCTTTTTTGCCAACTCTATTTTATTGGGTAAAATGCCATTGACAGTCACCGTTGGACTTGCAGAAGTAGCTGTTGTGGTACCGCTTTCATTGAACGTTGTTTTGTTGGGGATTATGTCGCCGTTGGCAGCTACCCCATTTTTTAGTTTTACGCATATCTGAAACGAACCCGTAGTGCCGTCGTCGAGCGTCGGAGCTGTCCATGTTACGGTGTTACCATTTACCACACCGTTGTTAAAGTTATCTGCCCCTGTGCTGCTCACATATTCGAGGCGGGGGTCAAGAACGTCCACAATCGTGATGTTGGTGTAGTTGTGGGTTGCGCCCTTGTCAGGTGCTGCAAAAGCAACATCGTAGCAAACGACCTGCCCGGGCGAAATAGTAGTCGCACCGCCCGATATTTGGGTCGTAATGGCTTGCGCAAAAAGATTTTCAGAACCTATAGAACTGAAAAAAATAAAAATAGCGAGTCCCCAAAAGGCTCGATAAAAAGACGTGTGATGTCTCGAAAAATGTGACATGATTAAAATGTATTTAATTTAATAATATAGTTTGTATAGTTATAACTGCGCGACAAGCACAGACGAAATCTGAAAAACAGAACTGCACGCTACACGCCACAAGGCGTTAGCGAATAATAGAATTTGATAAGAAATTTGTTTTAAATGCGGGTTAGGCACAACGCTCCTTGGCATTGACAATTAATACTGATAGAACAGACAAATAGAAATTTGCCAAACAACATATCACATAACTGGGGGCTACATAATACAGATAGCCAAATAGTGTGCCAAAGTTTTGGACGAGTAAAATCCTATATTCATTTCTCACACGCTTTTACCCAAAAAATCATTACCTTTGTATAGGAAAATACATTTTTTATGAAAAACCTGACCGCCGCAGTCCTAAAAAGTCCCAACGCGCCCGATGTGTTGCGCGACTTACAGAAAGCACTCCACGAAGAGATGCGCCGCAGGCACGACTTCCGAGAATGGATAGACGAAAGCCTCAAAGCAGAGTTTATCAACGGCGAAGCGGTCGTCCATTCGCCCGT
>JAYUHK010000121.1:0-9017 GCA_043767025.1 Saprospiraceae bacterium
AGACGTGCCTTGTAGAAATTCAAGTTTTTGTAAAAATATCGTCTGGCGAAGCGAAAACTGTTTGAAGTCTGGCGAAGCCGACGAGTATTTTTCGCGCGCCGACGGGATTTTTAGGCAAAAACTTTAGAATTTATACAGAGCTCTTGATTTTTTTGGTTACTTTTTTTATCAAGAAAAAAAGTGACAAAAACCAAGTAAATAGCTACAAAAATTAAGCTCAAATGAGCCAGTCAAAATGTTTCTGCGTAACATCAGTTAGGTAGCTATAAGTATTTAGTTTTTAATTTTGAGTCATCATAAACTATTGAAAATCAACGAATTATGTCGAATATTAAATGTTATCTACTTTAAGTGTAGGAAATTACTTATTTTTTCTTCATTCCTTCATCTTCAATTTTTTGGGGGCAAAAAAAAATCTGCGACAAAATTAAAATATTTCACAAATAAAATTTATCTTTGTGCGAGAAAATTTAGGGAATGTAAAATCAAAAAGAGGGAAGCTAAAAACTTCCCTCTTTTTTTTAGGAATATTTGAAATGACAACAACAGAAAAAATAGAAAATTTAATACTCACAAAGTTCGCCGAAGAAGGATTTGAGGACTGTTTTTTGGTAGAAATACAGCTTTCGCCTGCCAACGCACTCGAAATATTCGTGGACGCAGACTCCGAATTGACGCTCGATAAGTGCCGAAAAATCAGCCGCTTCGTAGAGCATCATTTGGACGAAAATGGCTGGTTGGGCGAAACCTACGGCATAGAGGTTTCGTCGCCCGGCATTGGTCGCCCTCTAAAATTCATTCGACAGTACAAAAAAAATATAAAAAGACTGCTTGATGTGACAAAAACGGACGGCACTTTGGAGTCCGGTACGCTCGAATCAGCCGATGATGAAAAAATAATCCTGACCAAAGAAGTGAAAGTAAAAGAAGGTAAAAAAAATAAATTAGAAACTCAAATAACAGAAATTGCGTATTCCGACATCAAAAAAGCATTGGTCGGAGTCAAATTTTAATAAAAAAATTAAAAATCACGTTAGATACACTAAAGATTTATGATAAGTTTAATAGATATAACTTCGGAATTTAATTCCGAAAAAAAGATGGACCGCGCTACGATGTTGCGCGTTTTGGAAGACGTTTTTCGTACGCTAATCCGTAAAAAATACGGGTCGGACGAAAATTTTGATGTCATCGTCAATACCGAAAAAGGCGACTTGGAGCTTTGGCGCGTCCGCGAAATAGTCCCCGACGGAGAAGTAACGGACGACTTGCGCCAAATATCCATCTCCGAAGCCCTCGAAATTGACAACGATTATCAGGTGGGAGAAGAAGCCTACGAGCAGCAAAAACTCGAAGATTTCGGTCGTCGCTCCATCATGGCAGCCCGCCAGACGCTCGTTTCCAAAATTATGGACTTAGAAAAAGACGAAATTTACAAGCAATATTCGGAGCGAATCGGCGACTTGGTGGTAGCCGAAGTGAACCAAATCATCAAGAAAGAATTGCTCGTAATCGACGACGCAACCGGTAGCGAATTGGTGCTTCCGCGCAGCGAAACCATAAAAGGCGATTTTTACCGAAAAGGTGACATGGTTCGCGCCATCATCAAGCGAGTAGAAATGAAAAATAACACCCCGATAGTTATTCTTTCGCGTACCGACGAAGGTTTTTTAGAAAAACTTTTGGAGCAGGAAGTACCCGAAATTGAGGACGGACTCATCGTAATCAAAAAAATCGTGCGAATGCCCGGCGAGCGCGCCAAAATCGCCGTCGAATCCTACGACGACCGCATTGACCCCGTCGGAGCTTGTGTCGGTATGAAAGGCTCCCGTATTCATGGCATCGTCCGCGAACTGCGCAACGAAAACATTGATATTATAAACTATACCACCAATGCAGTGTTACTAATCCAGCGAGCGCTGACTCCCGCCAAAGTTACCAATATCGAAATAGACGAAGAAGCCAAAACCGCCTCCGTTTATCTCAAATCCGACCAAGTGTCGCTCGCAATCGGTAAAGGCGGTACGAATATCAAACTCGCTGGAAAACTCTGCGGCTACGAAATAGACGTATTCCGAGATACCGTAGATGTCGAAATAGACGACGTGGACTTGGAAGAATTTTCTGACGAAATCGAGCCATGGATTATCGAAATCCTCAAAAAAATTGGCTGCGATACCGCAAAAAGCGTTCTCAACTTGAGCCAAGAAGAACTGGCGCGCCGCACCGACTTGGAGGAAGAAACCATACACGACGTACTGAACGTGCTGGCTGCCGAGTTTGAGGAATAGTTTTTTTAGGGAAAATAAAAAAGATATACAAACAAAAAAGCAATACACACTGTGTAATAAGCAGTTTTAGTGTACCTTTGCAAAGCAAATAATGACATTCGGAATGAAGAAAAAATGGAACATCTTGTTTTTTCTTCATTCCGAATCTTCGCGTTCAATATATTTTCGTAACCATTAAATTTTTAAACAAAAAAATACACCACATGAATTAATCATAAAGCGTTCAATCACAACCATATAATAGTAGATTTTTTGTTAATTTGAGATTCAAAAAAGCAACAAAATCATTCAAAAATTTAGATGACTCAAACATTAGTTAAAATAGCAAAACAGCTCAACGTCGGAATACAAACTATCGTTGAATATCTCGGAAAACACGGTTTCGAGGTAGAGGGCAAACCCAACGCCAAAATTTCGGACGAAATGTATTCCGAACTTCTCAAAAATAAAGAGTTTCAGGCTTCGTTAGATGCTAAAGAAAAGGCAAACCAAATTACTATCGGTGTGCGTCCAGCAGTGGCAGCACCCGTCAAGCCTATGCTGTCGCCGCCGCCGAAGCCGAGTTTTTTTGCACCACCAATGCTCAAAAAAGAACCTGCTCCCGCTCCTGTCGCCGCAGAGCCGCCACCACCGGTCGTCGTAGAGATGCCCAAAGTGGTAGAGCAACCAGTCGCTCCCCCAGTAGTAGTAGTAGTAGCACCTCCTGTGGTAGAGAAGCCGTCCGTAGAGCCAGTAGCAGAGCCAGTCGTAGTTGAAAAAGTGCGTCCGTCGCTCAAAATTTTAGGAAAAATAGACCTCAATCCAGTCAGGAAAACCACCAAACCCGAAGTCAAAGCCAACCAACCTCAACCCGTAAAGGAAGAAGGACGCAGCAAAGTACAAGGTGAGTCCGCGACCAATAAAGAAGTCAGTAAGGAAGCCGTCAAAGCTCCGAAGCCGACGGTCGCTCCACAGCCGCCAGTGTTGGAGGCAAAAATCCCTGTCGCCGAGCCAAAAGCTGCCGAGCCAACACCTCCTCCAGCAGAGGAAGAAATGCACCGAGCAAAGACGCCATTGCTAAAAGGCTTGAAGATTTTAGGTAAGATAGATACCGAAAAATTCGACAGAAAACCAGCCGCTAACACTCGTGGCGGTAGAGACGCTGGCAGAAATAGGAATCCGGGCGCGCCAGCCACTGCCGCTAACGGTGGCAATACCAACGCTCCAGGAAGCGTACTTTCCGAAGAAGAAAAAAAGAAACGCAGACGCAAGCGCAAGAAAGTAACCACCGCCGTATCCGACGGAAGACCCGTTGGGCAAGGCAATGGAAACAATCAAGGCGGCAATAATCAGCAGCAAGGCGGCGGCGACAATAGAGGACAACAAGGCAACAGCCCTAATTATAGAGGAAATAACAACAACGCTGGCGGTGGAAATACCCGTCCCCCACAAGGTGGCGGCGGGAATAGTCGACCTCCACAGGGCGGCAACCGCACAGGACAAAACACTGGTCAAAATCAAGGAGCCGCTCGCAACACGGAGGTATCTAAAAAAGTCATCGAAGACCAAATCAAGGCAACGATGGCTCGACTTTCGGGCGGAAAAACCAATAAGCGTCAGAAAATGCGCCGTGGCAAACGCGACGGAATGAGAGAAAAACAAGAGCGACTCGACCAAGAATTATCCAACAGCAAACTACAACTCACAGAGTTCGTAACCGTTTCGGAGTTGGCGAGCTTGTTGGACGTGGCAGTGTCAGAAGTCATTATGACGTGTATGAACTTGGGCGTTATCGTGTCCATCAATCAGCGACTTGATGCCGAGATTATCGAATTGGTCGCCGAAGAGTTTGATACCGAAGTAGAATTTATCAGTGCCGAAGAAACGATTGACGAACTTCTCGAAAATGAAGACTTGGGCGACCCCGCCGACTACGTCCACCGTGCGCCTATCGTCACAGTCATGGGTCACGTTGATCACGGAAAGACCTCTTTGCTCGATTACATTCGCAGTGCGAAAGTAGCAAGCGGCGAAGCAGGTGGAATCACGCAGCACATCGGCGCATACGAAGTGACCGTTCAGGGCGACAAACACATTACGTTTTTGGACACTCCGGGTCACGAAGCCTTTACCGCCATGCGTGCGCGAGGAGCGAAAGTAACGGATATTGCGGTGGTCATCATCTCCGCCGACGATAATATTATGCCGCAAACCAAAGAAGCCATCAGCCACGCGCAAGCCGCTAACGTGCCGATGGTTTTTGCTATCAATAAAATTGACAAAGCAGGTGCCGACCCCGAAAAAATCAAAAATGAACTCGCACAGATGAATTTTTTGGTAGAAGATTGGGGCGGTAAATACCAGTCGCAAGACATATCTGCCAAGCAAGGCACGAATGTAGATGCGTTGCTCGAAAAAATATTGCTCGAAGCCGAAATCCTCGAACTCAAAGCCAATCCGAAGCGCAAAGCAGTCGGAACGGTCATCGAGGCATCTTTGGACAAGGGTAGGGGCTATGTGACTAAAATGCTCGTCCAAGAGGGAACGCTCAAAATGGGCGACGCACTCGTAGCAGGCGAACACTCTGGAAAGGTAAAAGCCATGTTCAATGAACTCGGAAAGCGAGTAAAGACAGCCGGACCCGCAGCACCAGTATTGGTGTTGGGTTTGAGCGGTGCGCCGCAAGCAGGAGAAAAATTCAAAGTCATGGAAGGCGAGTCAGAAGCCCGCCAAATCGCATCGCGCCGCGCGCAGATTAGCCGTGAGCAAGCCAACAGAGCCAACAAACGCATCAGTTTGGAGGAAATCGGTCGCCGTCTGGCACTCGGTTCGTTCAAGGAACTCAACCTCATCGTGAAAGGCGACGTGGACGGTTCGGTAGAAGCGTTGGCGGATTCACTCATCAAGCAAAGCATTGAGAGCGTCCAAGTGCGCGTGATACACAAAGCCGTTGGTCAGATTATAGAGTCCGATATTTTGTTAGCGTCTGCTTCCGATGCGATTATTATTGGGTTCCAAGTTCGTCCGTCGCTCAATGCCCGCAAATTGGCGGAGCGAGAGGGAGTCGAAATAAAAACATATTCCATCATTTACGAAGCGATAGAAGAAATTCGCTCGGCGATAGAAGGAATGTTGGAGCCGACCAAAGAAGAAAAAATCGTTGGTCAAATCGAAGTGCGTGAGATATTCAAAATCAGCAAAATCGGCACTATCGCAGGTTGCTATGTGCAGGAGGGAAAGTTCACTCGCAACACACTTATCCGTGTCATTCGGGACGGGATTGTGGTCTTTCCGGTCAAAGAAGGCGTTACTTCTGGCGAGTTGAGTTCCCTCAAACGCTACAAAGAAGACGCAAAAGAAGTCAAATCCATGATGGAGTGTGGTCTGACTATCAAGGGTTTCAACGACATTCAAGTCGGCGATACGGTAGAAGGTTTTGAGATAATCGAAGTAAAACAGAAGTTGGAGAAAAGATAATTTTGGAGGGACGCTTTTTGTTAAAGATTGATTTATAAATTAGTTGTTATGAGGGGAGATTGGGATTTTTTTGGAATTGTTCTTTCAGAGTAAAGCGAGTTGGTTTGCTTTTAGTTTTACCATAGAAATAAAATAAGGGTAAAAAAATTACTACCTTGATCAAATAAGTAGTTTATTTTAAACGCATTCCATAGCCTTTATTTTCGCAGTTAATTTTTCAAAAAAAAAAATTAATGATATGGCAAAAAATCATATTCGGTTCGATTGGGCGATGAAAAAAATCCTTCGCAACAAAGCAAACTTCGGTATCCTCGAAGGCTTCCTTTCCGAGCTGCTGGGAGTAGAAATCAAAATCAAACAAATCCTCGACAGCGAAAGCAACAAGGAAACGGAAGACGACAAGTACAACCGAGTGGACATACTTGTTGAGTTTGACGGCGGCGAATTAGTTATCGTCGAGGTTCAAAACAGCAAAGAGTACGACTATTTCCATCGAATGCTTTATAGCACATCAAAAGTCATCGCCGAACATATCAGTAAGGGACAGCCCTATTCGGAGGTCAAAAAAGTGATTTCGGTAACTATTGCTTATTTTGATTTGGGGCAGGGAGAAGACTACGTTTATCACGGCACGACGGTTTTCAGGGGAATACACAAAAATGATATTTTGGCTTTTGCCGAAAAGCAAGTCGAAATATACGAAAAAAACAATGTTTACGAAATTTATCCTGAATATTGGGTCATCAAGGTAGGAAAGTTCAGCGACCGAGTGAAAGACAAATTGGACGAGTGGATTTATTTTTTCAAAAACTCTGAAATCAAAAAGAATTTTTCGGCGAAAGGCTTAAAAGAAGCTGGCAAGCGTTTGGACGAAATGAAACTGAACGAAAAAGAAGCCAAAGAATATAAAAGATATTTGAGGGAATTGATGGACATAGCGAGCGACCAGCATACCAAAATGATTGATGCACAAGACCTGATAAAAAAAATAAATCAAGGAAGAGAGGAAGGAATAAATCAAGGAAGAGAAGAAGAGAAAATAGAAGCTGTCGTCGGGTTGGATAAAATCGGATTAGAAAAGGGTAAAATAGCTAAAGCATTGAATATCACCGTTGAAAAAGTGGTTGAAATACTTGATAATCAACGAAATAAGTAAAAAGTATCAGGTAAAAGGATTGTGCAATCGTCTTTTGTGGTGCAAAACCAGAACTAAATGAAAACGAAAGCTAAAAAATCATATTGAAATTAAAATTTAGTTTGCATAAAAAAAAGACGTAATATTTTGATTGTCAGAATATTACGTCTTTTTTGCTTTCTATATCAACGCGCAGCCAACAATTAGGTATGAAAAAAATATACTTCGCCTCCGATTTTCATTTGGGGGTTCAAGGACGGACGACGAGCGCGGAGCGAGAGCGGCAAATCGTGCGCTGGTTAGATGCCGTCGCCGATGACGCTGCCGAAATTTATCTCGTCGGCGACGTTTTTGATTTTTGGTTTGAATACAAAACGGTCGTTCCCAAAGGTTATACGCGGCTTTTGGGCAAATTAGCGGAGCTGCGCGACCGACAAATTCCGATATTTTTCTTCACCGGCAACCACGATATGTGGATGTTTCGTTACTTCGAGGACGAGCTGGGCATACCCATCTTTCGGGAGCCGATAGTGCGAACTTTCAATGGCAAAACTTTTTTTATCGGACACGGCGACGGACTCGGACCGGGCGACTACGGCTACAAATTCATCAAAAAAGTGTTCGCTAACCGAGTTTGTCAGTGGCTTTTTGAGCGGTTTCACCCTAATTTTGGGATTGGATTGGCGCATTTTTGGTCGAATACGAGTCGGAATGCACAGCCTACACAAAGCGTTGCGCAGTTTTTGGGCGCAGAAAAAGAATGGTTGATTCAGTATTCCAACCGAAAATTAGACGTAGTAGCGGCAGATTTTTTTATTTTTGGACATCGCCATTTGCCGATTGATTGGACACTAAAAAACGGAAAAAGCCGTTATATCAACCTCGGAGAGTGGCTGATATACAACTCGTATGCAGTTTTTGACGGAGAAAAGCTCCAAATTAAATTTTTTGAAAATGAAAAAGGAATCGTGGTTTCAGAACATTAGTTGGATTTTTTTATTTTTTTTGATCCTAAATAATTTCGCTTTTGGGCAAGATTCTACCGCATTTCGTTTGGTGCAAACCATTCCGATAGCCGCCAAACAGATTTTTTCGGACAAATTGCAGCAGTTTTATGCGATTGGGAATGAAAATTCTTTCATCAAGTTTTCGCCCGATGGCGTAGAAGTTGCTCGGTTCAAAGAAAATATTTTGGGTACTATCAGCTCCGCAGACCTTTCCGACCCGTTCAATATTTTGCTCTACTACCATGATTTTCAGATAGTTATCATTTTGGATAGAAATTTGACTAAAATCAATCAATTTTATCTCCGCAGTTTTGACAACGTGGAGCCGACCGCCGTTGGGCTTTCCAACGACCACAATATTTGGCTTTTCGACCAAAACGATTACAAACTCAAAAAAATAGATTACACCGGAAAAGTTCTTTTTGAAAGCATTTCATTTCCCCAACTGCTGGGCAAACAAGAAGTGGCAAATTTTATTTTGGAGCGAGAAAATACCGTTTTTTTAAATATTCCCAATTTGGGCATTGTGCTTTTTGACAGCTTCGGACAATATCTCCAAACGCTGGATAAAAAAACTGAAAAATCATTCCAAGTCATTGACAATCAGTTGTTTTACCTAAAAAATCATCAACTTTTTTCTTTGCATTTGCAGCGCAGCCAACAAAAAAATATCGTCCTCCCAAGCTCCGACGCGGAGCAGGAAGAACGATATTTTACGATTCAAAAAAATAAAATTTGGCGGCTCACGGCGACAAAAATCGAAATCTTTGTCTGGTAAGTGTCCCTAATTATTTCGTACTAAATAGTTTTTAGTTTTTAGTTTTGAGTCATCATAAACTATTGAAAATCAACAAATTATGTCGAATATTAAATGTCATCTATTTAAGTGTAAGAACTTAAATACCTCAAATCTTATCCAACAACCAAACACTGAATAAGCAGAGCCGAACAAATCAGACGGATTCCCTTGTTCGATATTCGATATTCCTTGTTCGATATTCGATATTCCTTGTTCGATATTCGATATTCCTTGTTCGATATTCGATATTCCTTGTTCGATATTCGACATTCCTTGTTCGATATTCGACATTCCTTGTTCGATATTCGACATTCCTTGTTCGATATTCG
>JAYUHK010000122.1:0-10230 GCA_043767025.1 Saprospiraceae bacterium
ATTACAACCAATCACTGCGTTATTTTTTCGTTACAACGCCCTGCGTTGCGCCTCAAAAATGCCTTGTTATTGTTTGAATTGATTGGAAAAAATTAAGTATCTTATTTTTTCCTCATTTCTAAAACGAAGTAAAAATAACAGCAATATTTTTTCTGTGCCAGCCAAAATGTCCGAAAACTACTTTTGAGCGGCTGAATAAAGCAGATGAATGAGTGAGTGAAAAATCGCACTGTTCAAAAAAAAAGTGTCGAGCTGCGCTCTCGACACTTTTTTTTACTTTATATTTACCGTTATACCAGCTCGAATTGTAGGCGCGCGAGGTTGTTGTAAATCCCGTTTTCGAGCGTAGAAAGTTCTTCGTGCGTACCTTTTTCTACTATCATTCCCTTATCAATCACATAAATACAATCCACTTCGCGGACAGTGGCGAGGCGGTGCGCAATGATGATAGATGTGCGTCCCTGCATGAGGTGGTCGAGTGCGTCTTGCACCACGCGCTCGGATTCGGCATCTAATGAAGACGTGGCTTCGTCGAGGATAAGGATAGACGGATTGCGCAAAATGGCGCGCGCAATAGCGACTCGTTGGCGTTGTCCGCCCGAAAGTTTTACGCCACGCTCGCCGACTATCGTTTCCAAACCCTCTGGAAAACTACTGATAAAATCCCACGCATTGGCTTGTTGGGCGGCAGAGATTATTTCGGCATCGCTGGCTGTGGGTTTGCCGTAGCGAATATTTTCCCGAATCGTGCCTCCAAATAAAAGCACTTCTTGCGGGACTATCGCCAAATTCTGACGGTATTCTGTGATGTTAAAATCATTAATATTTTTTTCATCTACTTTTATAGTGCCGCTTTCGAGGTCATAAAAACGCATCAGAAGTTGCACAATAGTTGACTTTCCGGCACCGCTCGTCCCGACCAATGCTATTTTTTTTCCCGCTTCCACTTCAAAGCTAATGCCTTTTAGTACCGGCATATCGGCTCGAGTAGGGTACGAAAATCGCACATTTTCGTAGCGGATATTTCCCACCAGACGGGTGTAATTTTCTTTGTAGCTCGTGAGTGTCACCTCCGAAGGCTCGTCGAGAATGTCCATGATGCGTTCTGAAGCACCGATGGCGCGCAAAAGCTGTGTGTAAAGGTCGCCCAAACTACCCAAACTACCGCCGATAATCGCGGTCAGAGCGATGAACGAAACCAAATCGCCTGAGCTCATCTGTCCTTTTTGCACCATGATAGCACCTTGCCAAAGCACAAAAAATATTACTCCAAACAAAACAGAAATAACAAAAGCCACAAATGCACCGCGCAGACGACCGAATTTGAGTGAAATCACAACCAATCGGTCAATAGAATTTCCGTAGCGGACGGTTTCAAAAAGTTCGTTGGTGAAGGCTTTTACGGCACTGATGGACTGCAAAGTTTCTTCAATAATCACATTGGTAGCGGCTAATTCGTCTTGTCTTTTTTTGGAAAAACGGCGAATATAGCGACCGAAGAAAATTGCAAAAATCACAATAATCGGGAACGTAGCGAGCATCACCAGAGCCAAATCGGGCGTTTTGTAAAACAAATAAGTGATGCCGATGGAGAGTACGACTATTTGGCGCAAAAATTCCGCCACTACGAGTGAAAGAGCGTCGTCGAGTTGCTGCACGTCTGTAGTGGTGCGGCTGGTGAGTTCTCCGACTCGATTTTTTTCAAAAAAAACCGTTGGGAACGTAATGATTTTATTGTAAAGAGCTTTCCGAATATCCGCCATACTTTTTTCGCTCACATAAGTAAAAATCATCACTCGGGTGAACGAAACAATGGATTGCAATACCAAAATCACAAGCAGACCGATGCCCACTTCGGGCAGCGTGAAGCCGTACTGTGGCTTGCCTGTAGCGATATTGATAAGCTCGCCGGAGGCGACCGGAAATATCATAAAAACTACGCTCGACAAGCCAAGCAGCACTATGCCAAGTACGAAATACAATCGGTAAGGGCTGATATAAGAAAAAACCCGCATTGCTTTTTTGAAAGAACTTTTACTCACTTTGAGTGGCTTTCCTTCGTCTTCGTCGGCTTCCCAGCCGCGTCTTCTCGCCATAATTTTTTTATTTTTTAAAATAGAATCACAAAAGTAGTTTAAGAATGTATCTAAAATAAAATACTCACTTTTTCTGCCAAATTACAACCAATCACTGCGTTATTTTTTCGTTTCAACGCCCCGCGTTGCGCCTCAAAAATGCCTTATTATTGATTGAATTTATTTGAAAAAATTGGAGTACCTCATTTTTTCCTCATTCCTTATAAAACGTTATCAATAAACATTTCTAAAATAATATCCAAGTATCCTGAACGTAAATGCGTTTATGGAAAGAAAGTTCATTTTTTGAATCAATATCAATATAAAAAGTAAACCAAAAGTCACATTTTTGATAAAAATGAAAAAAAATATCTAAAAATGAATAAAAAACTTGCATCGTAACTAAAATGTTATTAACTTTGCAGTACTAAATCTTACTCTGTTCAGACAATATCTTTGTTTTAAGCGCAATCAGGCTATTTTCAATAGCTGTCACACCGCTCGGATTATTTCGTTTTTTTTTGAAACTCCTCTGTTGGGCAATGAATAATTGTCACAAAAAAACACTATTTAATAATTTTTCAACACTTAAACATTTACTTCAATGAAACAAGTAATTTTTACACTTTTATTTTTCGTAGCTACACTGACAAGCTCTTTGGCTCAAAGTTGTGGCTCGAATTTGTCCCCAAATTATGGCTACGGTCCGACTTTTTTCGCCCTTTCATTTCCTACCAGTGCTGACGCTACTAACTATGTAAACAATGGAACTGTGCCAGTAGGTGCAAATAAAACCGTTACTATCGTGATTGGCGGCGTTACAAAAACGTTCAATTTTTATGGTTTTTTGGGAGCAGTTGCTATTTTTCAGAGCGTCGACGGCACATCGATTCCGACTAACACTGCTTTGACTGTGTCTGGTGTAAGTCCGTGCAGCTACCAAGCCAATGGACCGCTGCCTATCGAACTTAGCGGTTTTGGGGTTGCTTTGCAAGGCAAAGAAGCGATACTTCACTGGGAAACTGCGAGTGAGCAAAATAATTTTTATTTCAATATTGAGCGTTCTTTTGACGGCATCAACTTCAGTACCATCGGCACGATGGCTGGAAAAGGCAATAGTTTTAAGAATACAAACTATATTTTTACTGATAAAAATTTGGATAAAGTTGCTGCCAGCAATAAAATTTACTATCGCTTGAAACAGACGGATTTTGACCACAGGTCATCTCTTTCTAATGTCGTAGTGGTACAGTTGAAGCAAAAAAGCGGACAACTCGAAATGTTGGACGTAAAAATGATGGACTACAATGATGAGGTCGTGGTGCGGTATATGACTCCCGAAGCTGGTCGCATTCAGGCTATTCTGTATGATATTACGGGAAGAATTTACCAAAATATTTCGATAGATGCGACTGTCGGTTTCAACGAAATAAAGTTGGACATCAACGAAAAATTCAAAGGCATATTTGTACTTTCTTTGACAGATGGTAAGGATATTGTTACTTCTAAAATAATTCGTCAATAAATAGTTTTGTGACATAGTAAAAAAAAGCCCAATCAAATTTTTGATTGGGCTTTTTTTATGTCGTAGCCTACAAAGTAGCTTTCACTTCTTGCGACACATGATACGCCAGTGCCTGAATGGACAGCATGGGATTCACGCCGCTTGCTGACGGAAATAGGCTTCCGTCGGCGACAAATAAGTTTTTCACCTCTCGGGTTTCGCCGTTTGGTTTTACGGGGTGGAGCTTGTTAGAGCCGCCCATTCGAGCTGTTCCCATTTGGTGCGCCGAGTAGAGTGTGTAGTGGTTGGTTTCCCATTTTTGATGCTCAATTTTTTTCAAAAAACCCTGAAAATCAATATCTTGCGTATCTTTGAGATTAAAAATATGCGGTGAATTGTGCGGTATGCTCAAGCGTTCTGCGCCTGCGGCACGGTGGATTTTGGCAGCTTCTTGCATTCCTTTTATCAGATGTTTTTTGTCAAACGAATTGATTTTGTAATGAATTTCTGGTCGTTTGTAACTGTTGAGTTTCACACTACCCCCAAATTTGTCGCGCACCAAAACGACCATTGCACCAAAATTTGAGGCATTTAGCATTTCCTGTTTGTATTTTTCTCCACTTTCCCAACTGGTCGCCACCGCCATCAAGCCCGGATGTATGGGCGGAGTTTCTAATTTGAATCCAAAATTATTTGTAAATTGTGAAAATTCGTGACAAACTTCGGTCATCATCGGACCCAGCCACGCCTTCACGGGATTCGGGTACAAAGCCGAAAATGGAACGGTGGGGTGTATGAATAGATTTTTTCCAATTTCTTGATGCTTCAGTCCACTTCGCATCAATAAAGCAGGCGTATGAATCGAACCCGCCGACACAATCACTTTGGAAGCACGAATGGTAATTTCTATTTTTTTTGAACCTTTTGTGACACTTGCTATTACTCCAACAGCTGCACCATTTTCTGTTAAAATACTTTCTACTTCTGTGTTTGGAAGTACTTCTGCGCCGTTTTTGCACGCATCTTTTAGGTATGTTTTTACGGACGATTGCTTCGAGCCATGCACATCTCCGAGCGACGAAAATCCCTGTGCGTCCCAAAAAGATGCAGGTTCTACCTGTTGGGCATTGAATAAATTTTGTGGAATTTCGTCAATTTTATAGCCCAATTTTTCTGCGCCACGCCTCAAAGATTGGTTCTGAAAATTGTGCTTGATGTCAGTATTTACGCCCAAACGTTGCTCGACCGCCTCGAATCCTTTCAAATAATTGGCATCTGCGAAGTGCGGATTTTCGTGTTCGCGCGCCCATTCGTCCAACACATAATCGGGTGTACGCAGTGAGCCTGCCCAATTCACGGTCGTCCCGCCGCCCAAACAACTGCCCGCTAAAAACATTGTACCGCCGTCCTTACTGGTCAAAAGTGCTTTCGAGTCGTATAATTTTTGCAACATTTCGACCTCTCGCTGCGAATATTGATGTTCTTGCAAGTACGGTCCTTTTTCAATCACCAAAACGTGCTGCCCTGCTGCTGCAAGTTCTGCTGCCACCAAACCGCCGCCTGCACCACTTCCCACAATCACAATATCACAAATTATCGTTTGTTCGTTTGTCACAATTTTGACATTTATTTCAGAATTTTGGACAAGAATATCATCACTAATCGGACCCGGATATTGCATAGCCGTCCAGTTAGGATTGTTATTGTCTTTGGAAGAATGACCGAAATAATAAAGTCCGCACAGTTTTTTTAGCTTACTAAAAGCGGTACGAAGGTCTGGCACAAGGCTGTGTGACCAACGCTGAAGCATCTTTTGGAGCTGCTCGGAAGTGAGATTACTTGCACCTTTGAGCGGTCCGCCCCAAGTCAAGCCCAACATCGGGACAGACAAAAGTACGAGAAGTTGTATAAATTCTTTCTGTTCTTCATTGCTCAAAGTAGAAACCAACTGCACAATTTGCTCGGGTACTTTCAGGTCGCTTGCTTTTCGTTTCCAGTATCCGTCAGTGTCATTTTCGACTTCGACACTCGGAATTATAACGTCACAAATTGCTCTAAAAGCAGACATTTGTTTTTCAGAAATTTGCATTTTAAATTATTATTTATCAGATTATGTGTAAATTTACTTTATTTTTTCATAATTGGAATGAAGAAAATAAGTTGCTTTATTTTTTTAATAAATTCAATCAACAATGTAGTGAAAGATTGTAACTGAACGAAAAAAAGAGCAGCATATTTCAGACGCATTTCCTATCAAAAGAATGTTGAAAATGTTAGAAAATCATCAAATTACGCAAAGATTTGTGGAGTGTCACGATTTTTTGAAAAAAAGCGGTAAAATAAAATCCAGCCGTCAGTTCGCCCTTGCGTTGGGTTGTATGCCCCAAAATCTGAACGAAATTCTGAAAGGTCGCCGAGATGTCACCGTAGAATTATTGCAAAAAGCGGTTGCTATTTACCAAATTAATCCTGCCTATATTTTGGCGGGCAACGTGACAATGTTCTCCAAAAATGAATTAGAAACGTTCACGCTTGAGCCTATTTCGACTTCCTCGCTGCAAGAAATAAAACAGCAAATAACCGAAATTATGGAGATTTTGGACGAGCAAACCAGCTTAATTATCAAACTTCATGTAAAATTGCAGCAGCTGACCGAGCCGCCAGACGACGAAAATATGGACGATGAGATGTAAATAACTGCAAAAAAATAATTAAAATGATTACTTTTGCTTTTGGAGAAAGTTCAGAATAAACTGCCTATTTTGTCCTCGTTCCTCACAAGGAATGAAGAAAAAATCAGTAGTTTATTTTAGACGCGTTCCTAAATCACAAGCAACTAAATTTCAAATGAGTAAGAAAAGAGTAACACCTTCGTTAGGGCAAGTAAAATCTGAAACACCAATAAAAGACGTAGTTTCAGCGTACAAAATTGAAAAAAATAACGATATTGTGACATTTATGCCACCCGCTCAAAATGTACTTTTTCGCAAGATATTTGTTGCCACAGCCGCAGTCATCGCAGTCGTTATGATGCTAATGTCTTTGCGCAGCGGCATCAACGGAGATGATTCTTATCAGGACGACTATTCGGATAATTTGGTAAAATATTATGCTTCGATGGGGCGCGATACGAGCTATCGCCATGACCCTCAAAGCCCTATTTTTTACTACGGCGGCGGCTATGAGTTTCCAGTAGGTGTGGTAAATCACGCGCTTGGACTTACCGCCGATGATGCTGCATATCACGATGTTCGGCACGTGTTTAATGCTTTTTTAGGATTTTTGGCAATTTTGTTTACCGCTCTGATAGTCAGTGAGTTAGCAGGTTGGGAAGCTGGATTATTGGCACTTTTATTGATGTTTTTTTCTCCCCGATTTGTAGGAGATTCACTCATGAACCCCAAAGATATTCCGTTTGCGACAGGTTACATCGCAGCCATTTATTACATGATTCGGTGGCTCAACAATATAGGCGCACCGAGCCGCAAAACGCTGATTGGTTTGGTGTTAGGCATTGGTTTTGCGATGTCCGTCCGCGTGGGAGGCTTGCTTTTGATAGCCTATTTATTTCTGTTTGTCGCGCTGCAACTGTGGAACAACAAAGGCAGTATCGGCGGCATTTTTAAGGATTTTCAGGGTACAAAAAAAGTGATTTTAACTGCGCTCGGCGTGTCCGCGCTCGCCTATATTTTTGCGATACTTTTTTGGCCCTACGCCCTTGCCAATCCCATCAAAAATCCACTCAAAGCATTGGCAGAATTTTCAAAATTCAGCGTCAGTATTCGACTACTTTTTATGGGAGAAAACAGCATGAGCAATACGATGGGCTGGGATTATCCGCTTCAATGGATTGGGCGGACAGTCCCGATTGCAGTGCTTTTGGGATTTTTTACGTCCATTTTTTTGGTGTTCAAAATGACGAAACGCTATCCTAAAAACACGATTTTTTTACTATTTTTTGCTACATTTTTTCCACTATTGTATATTATTTACAAAAAATCTAATCTTTACGACAGTTGGAGGCACCTTATTTTTATCTATCCGACCATAGTTGTTTTAGCGAATTTAGCTTGGACAAGTCTGATGGATATTTTTTCAAAAAATAAAGTAATTACTTACGCTTTGATTGCTTTTTTAGGAATTATGACTCTTGAACCCGCTTATTTTATTGTCACAAATAGCGCATATCCATACACTTATTTCAATCCATTGAACGGTGGTGTGAAGGGAGCTTTCGGCAATTTTGAAACCGATTATTGGGGCGTAAGTTGCCGACAAGGTGTAGAATGGCTCGAAGGACAGGGGATTTTGAAGCAAGATATGAAAGATACTATCACGCTAATGACCAATTTTGGCTACAATGTGGACAAATATGTTAGTAAAAAATACGGTGGAAAGGTTAGAGTTTTGTACTCCAAATACGACCGCCGACACGAGCAAAATTGGAATTATGGGTTGTTTCAGTCCCGATTTTCTGCTGGAAGCCAACTGCGAAGCGGCTCGTGGCCCGAAAAAAGTCGAACCATTCACACGATTGATGCTGCGGGTGTTCCCATTTTAGCAATTCTAAAAAATGATAGCAACTTTACGTCGCAAGCAGAAAAATTAATGAAGCAACAATTATTAGACAGTGCTGCGGTGGTATTGAATTACGAACTCGCCAAACACCCCGATAATGATGCTGCGTGGAACAATCTTGCAACGGTTGCCATGTCACAAAACAAGTTTTCTGATGCAATTAATTTTTCTCAAAAATGTCTTCAATTAGTACCCGATAATATGAGTGCGATGGGTATTTTGGGCTTATCGCAGCTCCGCACCAACGATGCTGCAAGCGCGCAAAACACTTTTCAAAGAATGGTAAAAGTTCAGCCAGACTACGCGATTGGGTATTATTATTTATCGGTAATACAGCAAAATAGTGACATGAATTTAGCTATCAAAAATGCTCGAAAGAGTATAGAAGTCAGCCCAAATTTTAAAGCTGGATATGAATTATTGGCTTCGCTCTACGAAAAATCTGGCGATGCCACCAGTGCCGCACAGTACCGAGAGGCGAGCGGTAGAATGAAATAAAATATTTTTTCTACTAAAAAAGCCCGTCTTGAAAAATCAGGACGGGCTTTTTTATGCCTATATTAAGCAAAAAAAGAAAGCGCGGGTTTGGCACCGCGCTTTCAGAGCATCTCTTTTGACGCAAAATCTATGCTTTGTTTGTTTATAGACCGCCTCTTTTAGCGGCAATATCTTGATTATTTATAATTGAAGAAAACAATGTTTTAATATAACTAAGTTATTACACTTAAATAGATGATATTTAATATTCGACATAATTCGTTGATTTTCAATAGTTTATAATGACTCAAAATTAAAAACTAAAAACTTATAACTACTTATTATCTTGCTGCGAAGGTAACAACAATATTATTACGGTACAAACTTTTTCAAAAATAAATACCGATTATTACTCAATATTGGAAATAATTTAAGCTAAATATTTGATTATCAGTGTATTATGTTTTGAATAAAATAAATAAACTTTTATTTATCCACCGAAAGCATAAAAATTACTAAAAAGGTCTGCAATAAAATCGTAGAAAAATCTTAAAAGATGCTGTATTAGGTTCTCATTTGGCACAATTTTATCTCCTTAAAATAGTCACATTTCCGTTAAAAATAAGTCCGTTTGTGACATTCAATTTCAGCGTGTAATAGTATGTTCCGTGTGGGAGAGTTTGTCCGCTTTGATTGCTGCCGCCCCAATCGTTCATATAAGGCTTTGCCGCAAAGACCACATCGCCCCAGCGATTGAATATAACCAACTCATTATCAGGGTATTGGTCAGCATTATTGGTCAAAATATCAAAAATTAACTTGTCATTCAGCCCGTCGTTATTTGGAGTGATAGAATTTGGAAAATTAGGAGTTTGAGTATTTTCTACAAAAATTTGAATCGTATCTCGTGCTTTGCAGCCCTGAAAATCAGTTGTTTCTACCGAAAAAATTGTATTTTTTATGGGCGTAAAAGGATAAGTTGGGCAAGCAAAACAATTATCCGTCCGAGTCGGCTGCCAAGAAAAAGTAGAAAATTCAGAAGCAGGAAAATTTATTTGTGCTAATAAATTTATAGTATCACCAAAATTTACAGTGCGGTCTTCGCCAAGCGTCACCTGCGATTTCGGAGGGTTAGCAATAAAAATTAAAGTATCTTTTTCACATTTATTGCTGTCACGAACAGCTAAAATATAGTTACCATTCGGCAAAAAATTGAACGTATTTTGGGTAGAAAAAGGCGAATTTTGCAAAGAATACTGGAAATTTCCGACACCACCCGACGGATTTACAGCTTGAATAACCGCATTTGCAGAGTCGTGGCAAGTGGGCAAAGTCATTAGTAGGTCAAATAAAATCGGGGCTGGAGCAGTCAAAATCACACTAAAAGAATCCTTACAAGAATTTTTATCTGTCGCAACAATATTATAACTACCTGATTGTAAGTTACTTAGCGCAGTGCTGCTTAAAATATTTCCTTGATAAGAAAATAAAATCGGAGCAACACCTCCAGTTGAAGAAAAATTAATAGAGCCATTTTTTTCGCCAAAACATTTAGGATTTTTGACAGAATCCAAAAATATTTTGAAAATTTGAGCA
>JAYUHK010000123.1:0-7049 GCA_043767025.1 Saprospiraceae bacterium
TTCGCGCGCCGACGGGATTTTTAAGCAAAAACTTTAGAATTTATACAGAGCACTTGATTTTTTTGGTTACTTTTTTTATCAAGAAAAAAAGTGACAAAGGACAAGGAAATTACCACAAAATCAAGCTCAAATGAGCCAATTTAAAATCCTTGGGTAACATAATTTAATAATTTTCGATTCTGCTATTTAAAGGATTTTAGCGCGTTTGACTGTCATTTAATCACGAAAATCGTCAATACCGACTTATGTTCCAAAAATTTATTTCATTTTATTTTGTTTTTTTTTGCAAAATAAAAATTTAAAACGGTGCGGATAAATATTTTTTTTCTACATTTGCTAAACATTGTATTTTTAATTAAACTTTTTTTAACTAAATTATTGTCAAATGAAAAAATTGTATTTTCTATTTTCTTTGCTCTTTTTGTTCGGATTAGAGGCTTCCGCACAAGACAGAGTGGTATCTGGTTCAGTGACTGACAAGGCGGACGGCTCCTCTTTGGTCGGCGTGAACGTACTCGGAAAAGGTAGTTCCAACGGAACTCAAACCGATTCGGACGGCAAATTTTCACTCAAAGTGTCCAACGCTGTCAAAACTTTGGTCATCTCTTATGTCGGCTACTCGACACAAGAAGTGGCGGTGCCTGCCAACGGCAACGTACAGATTATGCTCGCCTCCAACTCCAACGAACTCGGTGAGGTCGTGGTTTCAGTCGGTAGCCGTAATACGCAACGGACGGTCATAGATGCTCCGATTCCGGTAGATATTTTATCTGCCAGAGATTTGCGCTCGACGGGTCAGCAGACTTTTGACAAGGCTTTGCAATACCGCGTGCCGTCTTTCAACACCGTCAATACTCCTGTAAATGACGCTACCACATTGCTCGACCCTTACGAAATTCGCAACATGGGACCGAGCCGTACTTTGATTTTGATTAATGGCAAACGTAAGAATTTGTCCTCTTTGCTTTACGTCCAGTTTTCTCCGGGTCGTGGCGAAACAGGTGTAGATTTGTCCGCAATTCCGCAAGAAGCGATTGAGCGCGTAGAGATTTTGCGCGACGGAGCTTCTGCTCAATACGGCTCTGATGCTATCGCAGGCGTTATGAACGTAATTTTGAAAAGTAAATACGATTTCAGCTCCTTGAACCTGAACTCTGGCGTGACCGGCAAAGGCGACGGCGCGACCTACGGCGCATCTTTGAACAGTGGGTTCAGCAGCGACAAAGGTTTTCTAAACTACACCATCGGCGTGAGCCAACAAGGAAACGCAGTGCGTTCTGGTATAGTTGATGTACCGACGGAAATTGCTACTTTTGGCGGAAATCCTTCGCAAGATGCGCTGATTACAGCTTATTTGAAGGACTACCCAACGGGTGGAAATATCAACGGAACAGCAGAAGTAACTGCGGCAAAATTTTTAATCAATGGTGGTTTGAATTTTGGCGAAAAAGGTCAGCTCTATGCCAACGCAGCGATAGTGAGCAAAAAAGCAATTTCAAATGCTAACTTCAGAACGCCTTATTGGAGACAAGACCGTGGACTTTTGCACAACGTTACTGACAATGGCGGTAAAAATTATATTACCGCAGCAACTTTGGCTTTCCCTTCAGACGGTGTTGATCTGTACAAAGGTTACATCGGTTATATGCCAACATTTGAAGGTGACTTGACCGATTACAACGGAACTATCGGCGCAAAAGACGAAATAAATGGTTGGAAAACAGACGTTAGTTTGACCACTGGCGGAAATTCACAACTATACACCGTCAATAATACCGTCAATCGGTCTTTGGGAAAAGGAAGCCCAACATCTTTCAAGCCGGGCGGATATAGCTTCAATCACCTCGTAGGAAATATGGACGTATCCAAGACTTTGACAGAAGGTTTATCACTTGGCTTCGGTATAGAAGCGCGGACTGAAACCTACAAAATCATCGCTGGCGATACCGCTTCTTACACGGGTCAAGGGTCTAATTCTTTTCCGGGTATTGACGCTGTAAATGCGAAGACCAACTCTCGTTCTAATTTGGGCGGATATATAGATTTGAACTACGACGTGACCAAAGATTTCTTAATCAATGGAACTTTCCGCTCCGAAAAATACTCGGATTTTGGCAATGCAAATGTTTACAAAATCGCTTCTCGCTACAAATTATTGGATGACAAAATAGTGTTTAGAGGTTCTTTCTCGACAGGTTTCCGTGCTCCAACGCTGCACCAAATCTATGCACAGTCTATCCAAGCCTCTTTCGCAGGCGGTACGATTACCACTTCGGGCTTGTTCAACAACGGTAGCTCACAAGCTCGCCAGTTGGGTATTCCGTCGCTTCGTCCAGAAAAATCTACCAATATCTCTTTGGGCTTGGGCTTCAACCCTACCAAAACATTGAGTATTTCATTGGATTACTACAATATCAACGTGAAAGACCGTATCGTATACAGTTCGTCTATTTCTTCAGGCGACACTTCGACCGCATTGAATAAAATTTTGACCACCAACGGTGTGAGTTCTATCCAGTTTTTTATCAATGGTATCGAAACGACTACGCAAGGACTTGATTTTGTAGCCAGTCAAAGAAATTTGATGGTCGGACCGGGTAAGTTGAGCATCAATTTGGCTGCTAACGTGGTTCTTTCCAATAAAATTATCGGCGCACCAAATGACCCTGCACCGATTAAAGACGCGGGTTCAAGTATTTTGAACGAGCAAATAAAATCACTTTTGACCGAAAGCCGCCCGCAATACAAAGCGATTTTCGGTTTAGATTATCAAATTGGTAAGTTCAATTTCAATCTTACCAACACGGTGTTTGGCAAGACAGCTTTCCGTGATTTTGACAACGCAAATGCAATAACTTTCATAGATTCTAAAGGAGCTAAAAAAGAGATTAATGCGATGAACGAAATCAAAGCAGTATTCAAACCAGCTTTTGTGACTGATTTGAGTGTTAGCTACATGATAAACGACAAAATCACAGTGACTTTAAATGCCAATAACTTGCTCAATGTGTTGCCAAGTTGGAGTTTGGTTCAAGAAACTGTAAATGCTTCTACCAACGCTTTTGACCAATCAGCAAGAGTAGCTGCGGCTAATGACATTTTGAAAAGTGCAGAAAAAACGTCACTCCTTCGTGGATTTTTGGGTTTCAGTGGTCGCTACGCTATTTTGGGCTACAACGGTTCTCAATTTTCGCAGTTGGGAACTATGCTTAACGCGAATGTAAATATTCGTTTCTAAGTATTTTATTTCCCTCAACAAACATCAAAAAAGCCGCTGCGAGAGAATCTTGCAGCGGCTTTTTTATTAGAAAGTTGCCGACACCTTGTAAGAAGTTGGTAATTTGTTATTTATGAAAAATATTTTTTCAATTATGAATAATAATTTTTCGGACAGTCTGCGGCTCCAACTCTTACCAATTCATTTTTTATTTTACCTTTGCACGGTTTTTCACGAAAAATTAATCCAATCCAGCATTGACACCGAAAGAAATTTTTAAAAAATTTGAGCAACTCAATATTCTCATCGTCGGCGACGTGATGCTGGACGAATATATTTTTGGCAACGCAAACCGTATTTCACCCGAAGCACCCGTGCCAGTCGTACTTTACGAAAAAGCCGATGTGCGGCTCGGCGGCGCGGCAAATGTAGCCCTCAATGTCAAGGCGTTGGGCGGCAATCCACTTTTGCTTACCGTCGTCGGTAACGACAGCGCAGGTCAAAAACTAAAAAAACTTCTCTTCAATTTAGGGATTTCTAACGATTACGTTATCGAATCTGCCGACCCAAACCGCCCGACGACCGTAAAACAACGGATTTTGGCAGGAACACAGCAACTGCTTCGCTTGGATACGGAGGTTTCGAGCGATGTGACTGACGAGGACAGCGAAGTTTTGTACGAAACTTTTAGCAGGATTCTCGAGGCACAATCCGTGCAAGTGATACTCTTTCAGGACTATAATAAAGGCGTGCTGACGGAGCATTTTATCCAAAAATGTATTGCGCAAGCGAATAAAAAAGGCATCGCTACGGCAGTAGACCCGAAGCTAAAAAACTTTTTTGCTTACAAAAATACAACGCTTTTCAAACCCAATCTGAAAGAAGTTCGCGACGGATTGGGTATTTCGGTTGTCCCCGAAATCCCTTCGCTCCGAGCAGCTTCGCAAGCTATCCGTAAGCAACTGAACCATAAAATTACGCTCATCACGCTCTCGGAGCGCGGACTGTACGTCGACGAAAACGGTACAGAAAGTGTGGTTCCTACCTCGCACCCGCGCAACATCGCCGACGTATGCGGAGCAGGCGATACGGTCATCAGCGTGGCAGCGATGTGTGTGGGTTTGTCGTTAGGTATAGAACAGATAGCTCAATTATCCAACTTGGCGGGCGGTCAGGTCTGCGAAAAAGTCGGCGTAGTGTCCGTAAACAAACAGCAATTATTAGATGAATACGAGCGGTTTTTGGATTTGAAATAAAAATCAGAATATAGTATGGAAAAGTTACATAATTTTTTAATATTATATTTAAAATGTATTTAAAAATATCCTTAAACAGAATAAAATACTTTAACATTATTTTATTTCCAAATAATTACATCTAATTGCAACTTATTTTATATCTTTGTGTCCTTAATCATTATGTTTGTTATTACAAATAATTTTAAATCAAAATCATAAAAATTTATGAAAAGTTTTACCACAAAAATTTTCCTTTTACTCGCTTTTGTCGCTTTCGTAAGCGGACAAGCGACAGCGCAAACAGTAATCTGGGGCTACGCCACAGACAGTTTGAATAGCTCATTCAAAGGCGGCTTGAACGATTGGACAACCGTGGGAGTTAGTTCCGCCAGTCCTGCCAAAGCACCGCTCGCAAAGTGGGCTTGGACTGCGACGGGTAAGCTATCCAATGGAGCTTATTGGGGTGCGAATACCGCCATCGCCTCACCGACCGTAGCCAACGGTGCTGCGGGTTTCAACTCTGACTTTTTGGACAACGGCGGCGTGCCAGGTGCGTTTGGTCTTGGTGTTTGCCCAGGTCCGCAACGCGGGGAGCTAATTTCTCCTGTGATTAATTGTACTGGACACTCATCAGTAGAAGTCAAATTCAATCAATATTTCAGACAATTCCAGACGAAATGCTACGTTTCTGCCAGTAATGACGGCGGCGCAACATGGACGGACTTTCTGATTAACAACGAAATAGCTGCCAATACAGGTACGCCAGCAAGTTCCGTAAAATTCGTAGATATTTCAAGTGTGGCTGCCAACAAGCCCAATGTGAAAATTCGTTTCGCCTTTGATGGTAATTACTATTTTTGGTTGGTAGATGACGTAGAGTTGCGGGAGAAGCCAAAAAATAACTTAACTCTCGGAGCAGTGAATTTCTGCCCAGCGAGCTACGCTACGCCTGTTCATCAAATCAACACTGATACGTTTTTCTTCATTGCGGACATACAAAATAATGGCTCTGCTGCACAACCCAACGTGCAGCTGAAATCAGAAGTTTTCAGAAGACTGACGACTGGCGCAAATGGTGCGTTGATTTATCGCGATAGCCAAAATGTCGGTAGCATGGCGGTAGGCTTAAAATCTTCTGCGGGCAGTTTTTTAGAGTTCAACTCAAATGACCCAGTAGCCCAACAGAATTTTGATACTACTTATTTTATGACTAAAAATTTTGTACCCGGAACTCTTCTTACAGTCGGTGACTACAACTTGGTGTACAGTGTCCGTAGTTTGGACTCTATCGATTTGCGCCCAGCCGACAACTCAAAAACATTGCGTTTCAACGTCAGTGCAAATCTTTGGAGCAAGGAATCTGCGCCAAATACAGGCTTGCGCCCGGGTTCGGGCGGCGACTACTCCATCGGAGCCTTATACAGCACCAGTCCTAACTGGTTCAATGGAAACACCTATGTAGCTAAAAGTGTGGTTATTGATGCCTCCAAGACGGGCGGCATAGCAGGCGCATCTACTACAGTTTATGCGGCAAAAGTAGCGGACAATGTGTCGCCGAATTTTAATAATTTTATCACAGGCGACCCGATATTGAACAATGCAGATTTAGAGCCAGTGGGCTTCAATCAGTACACATTTATTGGCGACGCAGCTGACTCTACCAGCGAAACTCCGACTATTCCTTTGTTGGACTATACAACTACCAATCCAGATGTCAAGTTAGAACCGGGAAAGCGCTATCTATTTATGGCTTCTTACTCGGGTGTAGATGCAAGTATTTTTCACGGCTTCAACAATACGGTCAAAAACTATAATATTTCAACCGTTCTCTTCACGACTGGCTGGTTCTTTGGCGGCTTTGGAGCTGGAGACCAAGCTGTAATGCGCGTAAATACTATGTTGAAAACTTCTACTGATGACGTTGCACTTCCAGAAAGTGTTCTGAAAGTGTACCCTTCGCCTGCCAATCAATCGGTCAATTTCGACCTCAATTTTGAAAAAGCTACCAATATTAATGTTGCGGTGGTAGATTTGACGGGTAAAGTATTGACGATGGAAGACATCAACGGCGTAACAACTCGCACGCTCAACTATGATGTGACGAGTTATCCAAGCGGTATTTACTTGATTCGCGTAGAATGTAAAGACGGTACGAAAACAAAACGTTTCGTAGTGCAGCATTAAGAATGTATCTAAAATAAACTACTTATTTTTTCTGCTCAATTACAACCAATCACTGCGTTATTTTTTCGTTACAACGCCCTGCGTTGCGCCTCAAAAATGCCTTGTTATTGATTGAATTTATTGAAAAAAATTAAGTACCTTTTTTTTCTTCATTCCTTAATCGCAATAAATTTGATTGTTAAAAAAAAAATTATTAAAGTCGTCAAGGTTGATTCCTTGACGGCTTTTTTTTTGTTAATTGCGCACAACGAAGGAAGGAATAAAAATAAGTACTCAATTTTGGCTTATATTTGCAGTAGGTTATTTAGGAACGCGTCCAAAATAAGTTACTGTATTCTGACTTGTCTTTTGAGCCAAAACTGCGTTAGATTTTCGTTACGATGCACGGCATCGCGCCTCAAATCTGCCTT
>JAYUHK010000124.1:0-13147 GCA_043767025.1 Saprospiraceae bacterium
TCAAACAGTTTTCGCTTCGCCAGACGATATTTTTGCAAAAACTTGAATTTCTACAAGGCACGTCTGAAAATACAGTCACTTTGAGTAAAATACTATTTGAAATTTTCAATAAAAAAATTTTTTGCGTAACGTGAGTTAAGTAGTTTTTAGTTTTTAATTTTGAGTCATCACAAACTATTGAAAATCAACGAATTATGTCGAATATTCAATGTCATCTATTTAAGTGTAAGAACTTAATTTTGAAATTAAGTATCGTCATACCAACACTCAACGAAGCCCAAAATATTGGCAAACTGTTGGACAGACTGCACGAAAATCTTGACTCCGACCGCGTAGAAATCATCGTGGCAGACGGCGGCAGCAGCGACGGTACGCCCCAAATAGCAAGCAGCAAAGGCGCAAAAGTCCTCAACTCCGCGCGCGGACGGGCAGTACAGATGAACGCTGGCGCAGCAGCAGCGACAGGCGAAATCCTGTATTTTGTCCACGCCGACACGCTTCCGCCGCTCAACTTTATGTCACACATAAGAGAAGCGTTGGAGCAAAACTTTCAGTTGGGGTGTTTTCGTTTCCAGTTTGACTCCGACAAATGGCTGCTAAAAATAAACTCTTTTTTTACCCGATTCGACCGCCCTTGGTGTCGAGGCGGCGACCAAACACTGTTTGTCACCAAAGCTGTTTTTGACGAATTTGACGGCTACCGCAACGACTTTTTGATAATGGAAGAATATGATTTTTTGGAGCGAGTGCGACAAAAGTATTCATTCAAAATCATGGCAGACCCTGTGTTAGTTTCCGCTCGCAAGTACGAAAAAAACACTTGGCTGCGGGTGCAAATTGCTAACTTTAGCGTGTTCAGAATGTACCGAAAAGGCGTTCCGCAAGCCGAACTTGCGGCGTATTACAAACGCGCTTTGAAGGTCTGATTTTTTTCAAAGCTGTTTATTCATAGACGATTTCTACCTCCGCCGAAGTCGGAAACGACTGGCAAGTCAAGATGTAGCCGCTCGCGATTTCGTCCTCGTCCAAGGCGTAGCAACTTTCCATTTTCACGCTTCCGCGAATCACTTTTGCCATGCAGGTAGAGCAAGCTCCCGACGTGCAAGAATAAGGCGGGTCTTTTTTTATGTCCACCAACGCACGAAGTAAGTTCGTTTTGGGAGGCACGACGAGTTCGACCGTTTCGCCGTTGAGATGGGCGATAAGTCGAGCATTTTTTACTATCACATCGCCTCCGACAGGCGCAATTTCGCCCCCGACGGGTATTGAGAACAGTTCTTTGTGGATATTTTTATTGTTGATACCTTCCTTTTGGAGCGTAGCTTCGATCATTTCGGTCAATTCTCCCGGTCCGCAGATAAAATATTCGGCATTTTTGGTGCGGCTGGGGTGGTCGGTCAAAAAATCGGACACCATTTGAGCGGTGATGCGACCGGTTTTGCCTTCCCAAGTGCTTAAATCATTTTTTTTGAACCAACTTTTGAGCAATCCGCCGCCCGATTGGATAGGTTGGCTCAAGACGTGTTCTACAAAAAGTTGCTCGGCGTAGCGTGTTTGCAGCTCGTCCAACTGTGTTTTGAAAATAATCCCCTCCGCATTTCTGTTGCCGTATAGAAGATGAACGCTGCTCTGTGGCTCTTGCTCCAAAACCGTTTTGGCAATGGACATCAGCGGCGTGATGCCGCTTCCTGCCCCAAAAAGATAGTAGGTTTTTCGCTGCGCAACGTCTAATGTTGGAAAAAAACGACCTTGCGGCGGCATTATATCTACTTCAGTTCCGACGCGGAGTTGGTCAAAAACGTAGTTGGAAACCAACCCTTTTTTTACTCGTTTGACGGTGACGGTCAGACTTGGTTCGAGCGGGCTGCTGGACATAGAGTAGGCGCGGCGCACGTCTTTGCCGCCCAAAAAGAAGCGCAAAGTCAGGTATTGCCCTGCTTCGTAGGTAAAAGTTTCTTTCAGCTCGCTCGGCACTTCGAAAGTTATCGAAACGGTATCGGGAGTTTCGGGGGTCACTTTTTCTACCCGCAATTTATGAAAATGAGTATCAGACATTAATTCTTTTTTAGTCTTTTAGAAATGAACGCCAAATACGTTCTGTTGGTTCATTTCTTGAAGATAATACAGCATCGGTTTTGTGGCGGCGCAAAAATAGTGCAACTGCGTCTATTGTGGTTCTTTTTTCTGATAAAAAAAGTCAGAAAAAAAATTTCTTTGGAATGAAGAAAAAATGAGTAATTTATTTTAGATGAGTTCCTTTGGAATAATTTAGACAACAAATAAATAAATAAAAGTATTTTTTTTTCCTATAAAATTGATTTACAACATATTAAGTGTTACATTTACGCTTTTCGAGAAAAAAACGGCAGATATTGAAGCACAAAAATAAAAATATGTAAAATAATAAGTCTTTTTCTTTCATAAAGAAAATAAAAAGACGAAATTTGCCGCTCGTTTAAAAAAAATGTATCAAAACAATTCGTAACTTATTATAAACCAACGCAATAAACAATGAGAAAAGCCGACCTTGTCAGTGTTATTTCAGAAAAAACTGGGGTGCAGAAAGTAGATGTATTAGTTACATTAGAAACGCTCATTAAAGAAATCAAAGAGTCGCTTGCGGGTGGCGAAAATGTGTATATCAGAGGTTTTGGAAGTTTTATTATTAGACGCAGAGCCAAAAAAATCGGTCGCCACATCAAAAATAATATTTCGGTCGAGATTCCAGAACACTATGTTCCCTCTTTCAAGCCCGCTAAAACCTTTACGGACGATGTGAAACATAAAGTCACCTCGTTGCCAGAAGACAACGGCGGAGCGCAATAGGAATGAGGAAAAAATAAGGTATTTAATTTTTTCCAATCAATTCAAACAATAATAAGGCATTTTTGAGGCGCAACGCAGGGCGTTGCAACGAAAAAATAACGCAGTGGTTGGTTGTAATTGAGCAGAAAAAATGAGTAGTTTGTTTTAGATACATTCCATAACTTTTTTAGATAAAAAAAATTGACCATAGAATAAAAAGCTACCACAACAGAGCAAATGAATAAAGTGCAGTTGATAACCCTTGCGGGGGCATTTTTCTTGTTTATAGGTCTTTATTGGGGGACTGGTACGAAGCCCAAAGAGCGAAAATCTGTCGAAAAGTCGAGAACTTTGGTGGCGGAAAGCGTAGATATTGACGAGCTTTTGCGAGATGCAAAAAAAGAATTGAGTGCGGAGCTTGGCAGTGAAGTAGCGTTGGTAGAAAGTAAATATGCCGCCAGCAACTCCGATACAGCAAAAGCGACAGTGCTAAAAAACCTTGCACATATTTGGTATGACCAACATAGGATTGAACTTTCTGGGCATTATGCGCAAAAAGTAGCCGAAATAGAAGGGACGGAAAAGGCTTGGTTCATTGCGGCTGCTACTTTTCGCGAAGCGGCGCAAAAAGCTGCGAATGACAAAATGCGTCAGTTTTGTAGCACTCGGTCGCTGCGAGCTTACGAAAGCACCCTTTCACTCAATCCGACCAGCGTAGTGAATAAGTTGAATTTAGCCGTTTGCTACGCCGACAATCCGCCAGCCGACAACCCGATGAAAGGAATTTTGATGCTCCGAGAGCTGAACGAACAAGCTCCCGAAAATGTAGCGGTCATCAATACGTTGGGTCGATTGGCAATAAAAACAGGACAGTTTGACAAGGCAGTGGCGAGGCTCGAAAAAGCAATTTCGTTAGAGCCTAACAACCAAACCAGTATTTGCTTGCTGGCAGAAGCCTACGAAAACTCTAACGAAACTGCCAAAGCCGCCGAGTTCGCCAAGAAATGTAAAACGTCTATTGACAAAACAAAATAGGGAATGAAGAAAAAATAAGTAGTTTATTTTAGACGCGTTCATAGTCAATCAAAAAAATATTTAATCATTTAATCATTTAAAAGAAATACAACCATGCCTTGTGGAAAAAAACGTAAACGTCATAAGATAGCCACTCACAAACGCAAAAAGAGATTGCGCAAGAACCGTCACAAGAAGAAAAAATAGATAGCGTCAAGCTCTAATTTTTGAAATTGGCGTTTGGTCCAGAATATCAGTAGGGTGGGAAGTGGTCACCACCTTCCACCCTACTAACATTTTCGCTATCGCCCAATGTTCATCACATAAATCAGGACATTGTGGAAAAAGAACTCGTAATCAATGTAACGCCAACCGAAGTTGAAATTGCCTTGTTAGAAAACTCTAAATTAGTAGAGCTGCACTTTCAAAAAATGGATTCCAACTTCGCCGTTGGAGATATTTTTCTCGGCAAAATACGCAAACTCATGCCAGGGCAGATGAACGCTGCTTTCGTAGATATTGGACATGAAAAAGACGCTTTTTTGCACTATACCGACTTGGGACCTCAACTCCGCTCGCTACTCAAATATACGAATGGGGTGAACACAGGTGGCATCAGTACCCACTTGCTGGACAACTTCCGCATGGAGCCAGACATCGTGAAAACAGGGAAAATTGACCACGTCCTCGCAAAAAAACAACCCGTACTCGTCCAGCTGCTCAAAGAACCTATCTCTACCAAAGGTCCAAGATTGAGTTGTGAGATTACTTTGCCCGGACGTTACCTCGTCCTCACGCCATTCACCAACGCAGTAGCGGTTTCTAAAAAAATTGACAACGCCGAAGAGCGCAATCGCCTCCAAGTGTTGATAGAAAGCATCAAACCCAAAAATTTTGGAGTCATCGTCCGCACCGCCGCCGAAGGCAAAAAAGTAGCCGACCTCCACGAAGAAATGGCACTGATGATGGACAAGTGGGAAAAAGTCTTTCAGCAGCTAAAAGGTGCCCGCAACTCTGGAAAACTTCTCAGCGAATTGGACAAAACCTCCAGTCTTTTGCGCGATTTGTTGAGCGACTCCTTCAACAAAATCACGGTCAATGACAAGGAAGTCCACCAAAGTATCAAAAGCTACCTTGCGTCTATCTCGCCCGACCAAGCCAAAATATTGACGCTCCACAAAGGCACGCGTCCGATTTTTGAAACGACTGGCGTGACCCGCCAAATAAAAGGTGCTTTCGGCAAAACCGCCACCCTCAACAGTGGCGCGTACCTGATTATCGAACACACAGAGGCGATGCACGTCGTGGACGTGAACAGCGGACACAAAGTATCGTTAGGCTCCGACTCGGACGGGTCGGTGCTGTCGGTCAATCTCGAAGCGGCAGAAGAAATCGCTCGCCAACTGCGCCTGCGCGACATCGGCGGACTCATCGTAGTAGATTTTATTGATATGCGCAACCTTTCGCACCGCAATCAACTGATGATAGCGATGCAAGGATTTATGGAAAAAGACCGCGCTCAACACACGATTTTACCTTTGAGCAAATTCGGATTGATGCAGATTACGCGCCAACGCGTGCGACCCGAAGTGACCATCAATACCGCCGAAATATGCCCAAGTTGCAATGGTACAGGCAAAGTAACTCCCACCGTGTTGCTTTCTGAAGAAATCGAGCGCAATCTCGGCTATATCCTTCAGTCCAGTACCAAAGGAGCAAAAATTACCTTGCGCGTCCACCCGTATATCTTCGCTCACCTGCGCTACGGGCTGCCGAGCCGACAAATGCGCTGGTTTATGCAATATCGCCGTTGGATACGTGTCAAATTAGAAAACGATTACCAACTCAACGAGTATCGCTTTTTTGACGAAAATGACGACGAAATACGAATCGCCTAAACACCAATCTTTATGAACGCTCACATCTTGACCATCGGCGACGAAATCCTAATCGGGCAAGTTACCGACACCAACTCGGCGTGGATTGCGCAGCGACTGAACACTGACGGCATCTGGGTCAGCCAAATGCGCTCGATAGGCGACAGGCACGACGAAATAGTTGCCGCATTCGCACTTTCTCTCGAAAGCGCGGATTTACTGTTCATCACAGGCGGATTGGGACCTACCAAAGACGATATTACGAAAAAAGCCATCGCAGATTTTTTTGGAGTGGAAATGGTTTTTCACGACGAAACTTGGGCGCGAATCCAATCTTTTTTTCAAAAATTAGGAAAAATACCCAATGAAAGCCATCGGAATCAATGTCTGATGCCTGCCAACGCACTTATTTTGACCAACCAAATGGGAACTGCGCCCGCTATGTGGATAGAACACAACGGAAAGATAATCGTTTCGATGCCCGGTGTGCCTTACGAAATGAAACATCTAATGGACGTGCAGGTGCTTCCAAAACTTCGAGAACGGTTCAAAGATACTCAAAAAGTCGTCCTTCATAGGACGCTTCGGACAGCAGGCGCAGGAGAAACCGAACTCGCCGACCTCATCGCCGACCTCGAAGACAGCCTTCCAGAATATTTAAAAATAGCTTATTTGCCCGATTTGGGTCAAGTGCGATTGCGCCTGACGGCGACTGGCGACGATGTAGATTTTTTAGAAAAAAATATTCAAAAAAAATCTGCCGAAATAGAGCAACGAATCCAAAAATACGTCTTCGGATATGAAGACGAAACGCTCGAAACCGCTCTTGGGAAAATACTTGTTTCACAAAATAAAATGTTGGTAATCGCTGAAAGTTGCACGGGCGGCTACATCGCCCATCGGCTGACGAGCAATGCGGGAGCATCTGCGTACTTCAAAGGCGGAGTCGTAGCCTACTCTAATGAATTGAAAATCAATCAGTTGGGAGTTTTAGCCGATACCCTCGACACCTTCGGAGCGGTCAGCGAACAGACGGTAATAGAAATGGCGAGAGGAGCTTTGATGCGACTGCGTGGCGATGCAGCTATCGCTGTGTCGGGCATCGTAGGACCCGACGGCGGCACACCCGAAAAACCCGTCGGCACAGTTTGGATAGCCTACGGCGACGCTCAACAAATCCGCACCTTGCGCCTCAATTTGAGCAAAGACCGCCTGCGGAATATACAATACACGGCGACCGTAGCTCTCAATTTGTTGCGAAGGTTTTTAATGAAAACTGTTTAGGAACTCGTCCAAAATAAGTTACTGTATTCTGACTTGTCTTTTGAGCCAAAACTGCGTTAGATTTTCGTTACTATGCACGGCATCGCGCCTCAAATCTGCCTTGTTTTGACCCAAAATTCTGCGTCACAATATGCAGTATCTTATTTTCTCTTCATTCCTTAAGGCTGACTTATCAGTTTCGACTTTTTCATTTTTTCTTCAAGGCGGATGCGAGCGTCCGAAATTTTTCCATTCAGGTACTTTTCTATCATCAAAGAAGCTATCGGCACGGCGTGGTCGGCTCCCCAACCGCCCAACTCGATGTAGGCGGCGATGGCGATTTTTGGATTGTCTTTGGGTGCGAAGCCAAAAAATACAGAGTGGTCGCGGTTTTTATTTTGTGTATTTTGCACCGTTCCCGTCTTGCCACATACCTCAATGCCGGGAATATTGCCGCCCTTTCCTGTGCCGGAAGTCATCACATTGTGCATTCCGTCTATCACATATTCGTAATATTGAGGGTCAATGCGCGTCTTGTGGAGCATTTTGTATTTTTCAGCTATCGCTGCTCCGTCTTTGTAGGCTTTGACGAGGTGCGGCGTGTAAAAATAACCGCGATTGGCAATCGTTGCCGCCAAATTTGCCATCTGGACGGTAGAAAGTTGGATTTCGCCCTGCCCAATGCCGTTGGAAAGGATAGTCGGCGACCGCCAACCACCTTTTACTTTTGGGTAGATGCGGTCATAAAACTCGGAGGTCGGCACGTTGCCGCGCGATTCGGACGGAAAATCAATCCCCAACGCTCGTCCCAAACCAAAATCATAGAGATGCTGGGTAAAAAGATTCAGCCCCAACTGCGGGCGACTGAAATCAAACTTGTCCACAATACTTCTGAAAGCGGTAAAAAAATAAGCGTTGCAGGAGTACTGAATGGCACTTTGTACGCTTCCGCACGAGGGGTGGTGGTGGCAGCCGTAGCGTTTTCCGTTGTAGTAATAGCCCGCATTGCATTGCACATAGCGGGACGGTTCCCAAACGCCTTCCTGCATACCAATCAGAGCGACCAATGTTTTGAAAATAGAGCCGGGCGGATATTTTGCCATTACGCTGCGGTCGAAAAAAGGCTTGTGGGAGTCGTGCAGCAGTTGATTGTATTTCTCACTTCGGTTAGGATTGTCAATATTCATCGTATTGGGGTCGAAAGTCGGCATACTAATCATAGCGAGGATTTCGCCCGTAGAAGGTTCGATGGCGACGAGTCCGCCGCTTTTATTTGCTAATAATTCCTCCCCATATTTTTGTAAATCAATGTCAATAGACGAAACTAAATCTTTGCCTGCCACTGCCGAGGAGTCCAGACTGCCTTTTTTGTAAGACCCTACCAAACGTCCAACGTTGTCTTTCAAAATGTATTCCACCCCTTTCGCGCCTTTGAGTGCGTCTTCGTAGGAGCGTTCCAGCCCCGTAAAACCGATGTAATCGCCTTTCAGGTATTTTCCTTTGCCGTCTTCTACTTGTTTTTCGCTGGCTTCGCCGATAAAGCCCAGCATCTGCGCGCCTGCTTCGTAGGCGTAGCCACGCGCATTGCGGAGCTGCGTGTTGAATCCCGAAAACTCGTGGAGCGACTCTTGAAAACGCCCGTAAGTTTCTACCGAAATATTGGGTAAAAAGAGGTACGGAATAGACTTCGTAAAGCGACCGCTGCGCCAATCTTTCTCAATATTGACGTGAAAAGTCGAGTCGCTGATGCCGAGCAGACGGCAAAGTTTGGCAGTATCCATCTTGGGATTGAGCTGCCGATACGTCACCATCACGTCGTACATGGCTCTGTTATTGACCATCAATTTTCCGTTGCGGTCATACACCAAGCCGCGCGACGGATAGACCAAATTCTTTTCAATCGTAGTCGCCTGCGCTCGGTCTTGGTAGCTGCTATCTACGAGTTGCAACTGCACGGCTCGCCCTAACAGCAAAAGTGCCGCCAATGCAAAGACGATTTGCACCGTTATCTGTCTGCCTTTGTTAAAATCTTTGAGTGACAATTTTTTTAATTATTTTTCTAAAAAAACAAACGATTTATTTAACAATAAATTGAGCGTAAAAGCTAAAGGAAACAACAAACAACAAATATCGAATATCGAATATCGAACAAGGAATATCGAATATCGAACAAGGAATGTCGAATATCGAACAACAAACAACAAATATCGAATATTGAACAAGGAATGTCGAATATCGAAATTTTATTCGATTTTTATTAATACTTGACCTTTAGAATTTCCACAAGGCACGTCTGAAATGGCAGTCATTTTGACTAAAACTGTATTTCAAATTTTTATTTACAAAATGTGTTAGGAATGAGGAAAAAATAAGGTACTTAATTTAGCAGAAAAAATGAGTAGTTTATTTTAGATAAGTTCCTGTACTTAAATACATGACATTTAATATTCGACATAATTCGTTGATTTTCAATATTTTATGATGACTCACAATTAAAAACTAAAAACTTATAACTACTTACATTCCTTAGGCAGCTAATTACCGCAACGACAAAATATTTCCCATCGAATAACAAGTGCGACAGCGCGCTTCGTAGCTGTCTTTTTCGCCCAGCAAGACGGTATTTTCGTCGGCAGCCAAGCGGTAAGAATGGGTCGCCAGATTGCCGCAATGCTGACAAATAGCGTGGACTTTTGTGATGTATTCGGCGACCGCCAACAAGTGCGGCATGGGTCCGAAAGGTACGCCCCGAAAGTCCATATCCAAGCCTGCCACGATGACGCGCACGCCGCGCATTGCCAGTGTCTGACAGACTTCTGTTAGCTGAAGGTCAAAAAATTGCGCCTCGTCAATACCGATTACCGTTACTTCCTGCGGGACTGATAACAGCTTTTCCGAACTTTCTATCGGCGTAGAGGATATTTCGTTGGCATCGTGCGACACGACTTTTCGGTCGTCGTAGCGGGTGTCAATTTTTGGTTTAAAAATTTCGACCTGTTGGTTTGCAATTCTGGCGCGTTTCAGTCGGCGGATGAGTTCTTCGGTTTTCCCTGAAAACATTGAGCCGCACACGACTTCTATCCAGCCGCTTCGCTGCCCTTTATAGTGTGGTTCTAAAAACATTTTAGTAGTTATTAGTTTTTAGTGGTTAATTTTTAGTTGAGTAAATGATTGACAATCAATTATTTACAACATTAGATGTAATACATAATTTATTTTTTCAATACACAAAATATTGGTTTTCAATAAAAAATGAGCCGAAGTTACCGACATCTTATAAGGTGTCGGTAACTTTCCATCAATTATACAATCACAAGTATTCTTCATTCCTTATTTTTCCAATCGCTCTACCAAGCGGCTTGTGATGCGCAAAAAATCCATTTCGGTCACGACTCCGATGAGTTCTTTTCCGTTCACGACGGGCAGGCAGCCGATGCGTTTGGTGCGCATGATTTCTAAAGCCTCCGTGAGGGTCGCGCTCGGCGAAATAGTGACAGGTTCGCTTATCATAATATCCTTGACGGTAGAGGGTTGCTTGAGTGTGACATTATTTTTGTTAGAAAAATGGCGCAGCAGCAGTCGCGAAGTAACCAAACCCACAAGTTCGCCTTTGCTGTCCTCGACGGGCAGGTAGCGGATTTTTCGCCAATCCATCATTTCGGTTACTAACTCGATGATGTCGTCTTTTTGTACCGTGAATAAGTCGGTTTCCATAAATTCTTCTACCTTTATTTTGGACGGCTGGTATTCTTCCAAATCTTTGAGGGACGGCATTTCCCAAGTGTGGACGGGCTTGCCGAGCGTCTGATTTTTGTACATAGCGGCGGTCATAACCGTTATCGCTTCGTCGGCACTGGATTCGGCTTTGAGCTTCGTAAAGGCTCGCAGCATCCAGCGCGCGCCAGTCATGTGACTGTTGGCGCGGGCTTCGATAATGCCCATGTACTTGTCAATATCTTCCTGATTCACGCCGTGCAGTGCCAATCCCTTGCGAGCTATCGGCAGCAGTTCGTTGATAATCAAATCTACGGCGGTCACTTTTTGGTCTTTGAACCAAGTAAATTTAGTGTCAATACCGAATTGGGCGGATTTTACGAAATTGTCGCGCACGTCCTCGTAGGAAATTTGCTCCGTAATATCGTCGTACATTGCGCCCATGCCGACCATGCAGCCGAGCCAAAAAGCGGCGTTGGCTATCTCGTCCACCACCGTCGGACCGGCTGGTAGCACCCGACATTCGATGCGCAGGTGCGGCTTGCCGTTGTCGCTGATGCCGTAGCAAGGACGGTTCCAGCGATAGACGGTCGAGTTGTGGATTTGCAAAGCGCGGAGCTTCGGCACGATGCCCGCCTTGATGCTTTCGAGTGCGTCTTCTTCGATTTCGCCGCCGAGCAACACACGGAAGCGGGCGATGTCTTCTTTATAAATTTCGAGAATAGATTTTTTGAGCCAACCCGAGCCGAAATTGACACGCGGACTGCGTTCTCTCATGTGTTCGTGGCTGGCGCGCGTGTCAAGCGACTGCTGGAAAAGTGCGATGCGCGTTTCGTGCCAAAGTCGCTTGCCGAACACCATAGGAGAGTTGGCGGCGATGGCGATAATCGGCGCGGCGAGCATCTGCGAGATGTTGTAAAGTTTCACAAAATCTTTGGGAGCTACCTGCAAATGTACCTGAAAACTGGTATTGCAGGCTTCGAGCAGCGGCGAGTCGTGTTTGACCAAAAGCTCGTCAATTCCCGTCAGGCGAAGTTCGTAAGCACCTGTTTGGAGCTGCTGGTTGATGGCAGCCATCAGGGCTTTGTAGCGCGGATTGGGCGTGAGGTTGTGCATATCCATATCGAACTTTCGTATGGTAGGGAGTATGCCCGTCAAGATAATTTTGGCTTTATGCTCCAAAAGTTTTTCGGCGATGATTGCCAATCCGTCGGAGTTTTCTTTTTCCATCGCGCTCAAACAGTCGCCCGTAAAAGTGCGTGGTATCATGTTGGTTTCGAGGTTGAACCGTGCCAGCTCGGTGCCGCACCACTCGTGTTCCTTCATTTTTTCCATAATCGCCATATTGATAGGCGCAGGTTTGTAGGTTTTGTCATAGACCAAACACATTTCCTGTTCCGCTCCGATGCGAGTGATGTCGCTCTCAAACCAGTCGTTGTCGAGCATATACTCCAATGCTTGCACGTCTTTGAGCAAATGCCCGACGAAGTGCTGCATTTGTGAGTGATTTTTTACCAAAGATACTTTTTGTTCGCCCATAGTATTATTGTAATTGTAACGATTGTTTTATTTTTGATAAAAGTACTTCTTTTTCGCAAAGTTTTAAAATTTTTCTGATTTTTTTTGTAAAAATAGTATATCCAAACGCCAGAGAACGGATAAGTAACTCACGTTACGCAAAAAATCTTTTTACTAAAACTTCATGCAGCATTTTATTCAGTATGACTGTCTTTTCAGACGTGCCTTGTAGAAATTCAAGTTTTTGCAAAAATATCGTCTGGCGAAGCGAAAACTGTTTGAGTCTGGCGGAGCCGACGAGTTTTTTTCGCGCGCCGACGGGATTTTTAGGCAAAAACTTTAGAATTTCTACAGAGCACTTGATTTTTTTTGTCACTTTTTTTATCAAGAAAAAAAGTGACAAAGACCAAGTAAATAGCTTCAAAAATTAAGCTCAAATGAGCCAGTCAAAATGTTTTTGCGTAACATGAGTTATAAGTACTTAAGTACCCGAACATATTTAGTTTTCATTAAAAGCCGACTGCTTTAGCTGTCGGACAATGGATAATATTTGATGTTGGCATTAGCCAAATACTCGCTACGGAAACTTATTTAGGCTAAGTAAAAAAACAGTTTTACAACCTGATGCAATATGCATCAAACATTTATAGAAAAATTATGGCACATCACGTCCGACCCCGAAGGGGTCGCAGATATAGGGCATTTGTCTTTTATAAACATTTAATCCCTTCGGGATTTTTAAACGAAAGTAATTATGCACAAGTTCTTACACTTGAATAGATGACATTTAATATTCGACATAATTCGTTGATTTTCAACAGTTTATGATGACTCAAAATTAAAAACTAAAAACTTATAACTACTTACACTTAAATAGATGACATTTAATATTCGACATAATTCGTTGATTTTCAATAGTTTATGATGACTCAAAATTAAAAACTAAAAACTTATAA
>JAYUHK010000125.1:0-5381 GCA_043767025.1 Saprospiraceae bacterium
TTATAAGTTTTTAGTTTTTAATTTTGAGTCATCATAAACTATTGAAAATCAACGAATTATGTCGAATATTAAATGTCATCTATTTAAGTGTAAGTAGTTTTTAGTGATTAGTTTTTAGTTTTTAATTTTGAGTCATCATAAATTATTGAAAATCAACGAATTGTGGAAAATATTAAATGTCATCTATTTAAGTGTAAGTAGTTTTTAGTGATTAGTTTTTAGTTTTTAGTTTTTAATTTTGAGTCATCATAAATTATTGAATATCAACGAATTATGTCGAATATTAAATGTCATCTATTTAAGTGTAAGTACTTGTGCATAATCACTTTCGTTTAAAAATCCCGAAGGGATTAAATGTTTATAAAAGATAAAAGCTCTATATCTGCGACCCCTTCGGGGTCGGACGCGATGTACCATATGTTTTTCTATAAATGTTTGATGCCTATTGCACCGGGTTGTAAAACTTTTAGTCGAAGTTACCGACACCTTTGAGGTGTCGGTAACTTGCAACCTATTTTCGCTAATGTTCCACCAACACATATTTTTCGATGATTTGCAGTTCGGCGGCGGTGGCTGCCCCACTGAACCCGTCCAGCATTTTGTTGTGTAATTGCTGGCGGCAACTTTGGGTCAAAAAATCTGAAATTGGTGCATACGACCAATGCCATTTTTCTTCGTTGTAGCCGTGTGGGCGGCGCGCGCTCCGCTCCGTGTAAGGTTGAAAAAACCCAAAATCAGCGGCGTGGGCGACGAGCCAGCGATGCGTTTTTGCGCCATCTCCGTCGAGGAAGCTGTTGTTGTCCAAACTATTCAGGTCCAAATCCGTCCCCCAGTGGTGACGTGATGCGCCGGGCATGGCACTGTACTCCAAGATTTTGGCGGCGCGCTGGGCGGCGTTGGGAATTTTTCTTGCCAATTTCGCCCATTTTTTTTCCCAAATACTTTTTTGCTGCGCAAAATTTCGGGTAGCGGAAAGGATTCGGAGCTTTACGCCGGCTTTTTCTGCCGCGTCCGCCATCCGCTCAAAAGCGTCGTAGGCTTCTTTCTGAAAAAATAATTGCTCCCCTATTTTCTCGTTGGCGAGCCATTTGGGAGCGATGCGCACAAAATTGAGCTGCTGCGAAGGCTCAAATTTGCCCATCAAAAAATCATCGCTCACTGGCGACTGCGCCCAGAGAAACGAATGTGCAAACAGCAAGAGGTAGAAAAAGTAGTTTTTCATTTTTTATAGAGATTGGGTGCAATGTATAATTTTTTTTTCGATACGAAAAATATGGATTGCTGATAAAAATGGGCAGGAGTTAGCGACACCTTTGAGGTGTTGGTAACTTGTAATCGACCTAAAAGTCAATTTTGTAAATAATATGTTTGTAAGTTCAAAATAAGTGCCAAAAATTGTAAAATATAAAATAATGTGCTGTCATAAAAGTAACCAATTTATTATTTTTTCGTATATTTTGGATTGAACTAAAGATTAACTTAATATGGCAAGTAAAGTAGTATTAGAAACGGTATTGACCGATAATGAACTGAAAAAACGTGCTGAAAAATTCAAATTGCGGCACTCAATAAGTCAAAATGAACGCGCGGAAGCGCAAACATTTTGGAATGAGTTTTTTACAATTTTTGATATTGATAGGTATAAAGTAGCACGTTTTGAGATGCCTACCCAACGAAACTCTACAAATGGGTCTGGCTTTATAGATATGTTTTGGAAAGGGAAACTTTTGATAGAACACAAGTCAGCGAACAAAAGTAGTCCTGCAGATTTTGAAAAGGCATTGGTGCAAGCAATGGATTATGTAAAGTCGCTCAAAAAAGAGGAAGAAAAGCCAAAGCATATTATTATTTGTAACTTTCAAAAGTTTAAGATATATGACTTGCAGCACAAAAAAACGACTATCATTGAGCTAAAAAACTTGCACAATGAGATTGCAGCATTTAGGTTTTTACTTGGTTTTGCAAAACAATTAGAAACGGAAGAAGAAGAAGTAAATAAGAAAGCAGCTAAAAAGTTAGCAGCATTATTTGACCACGTAAAAAGCGATTTTGAAGATAAAGAGGATTTGCGTTTGTTTATGATACGCCTTTTATTTTGTCTTTTTGCGGAAGATACAGGCATTTTTGAGTTTCAACAATTTACCCGATTGATACGATTAGAAGTTGAACCTTCGGCTAAAAATTTGGCTAAAATATTGAATGATTTATTTGAAGTACTCGATTCGCCTTTGGATAAAAGAACAAACAAAATGCTCCCAAGTATTGCTAAATTTCCTTACGTAAATGGTACTTTATTTCAAAAAAAAATAGGCAAACTACCTATTTTTTCGTCGGCAGTTCTTAAAGAATTGGTTTATTGTTGTGATTTTGATTGGACGCAAATACAGCCTGTTATTTTTGGTTCTTTGTTTCAAACCGTTTTAGACGACACCAGCAAAACAATACGTGGTAGTCTTGGAGCGCATTACACGTCGGAGGTAAATATTATGAAAATCATTGAACCTTTGTTTCTCAACGACTTAAAAAAAGAACTTTTAGCTGCAAAAGGAGATAAGAAGAAATTAGAAAAATTGCGCGCAAAAATATCTGAACTTCGCTTTTTAGACCCTGCGTGTGGCTGTGGCAATTTTTTGATTATTGCTTACCGAGAGTTGCGAATGTTGGATATTGAGATATTGAAGCAGTTGAATTTTAGTAAAGAAGCGGCATACCTAACGGCATCGGTGCATTTGGATAGTTTTTACGGTATAGAATACGATGATTTTTCGGCATATATCGCAAAAGTCGCGCTTTGGCTCATGGAACACAAATGCAACATGAAACTTTTTGAAAGTTGCAACATCAACATTCCTACGATACCTTTAAAAGAAGCCGCAAAAATAGAAATAGGCAATGCTTTGCGCATAGATTGGACTAAAAAGTTTCCTAAAAAAGCAGATTTTGTATTAGGAAATCCACCATTTTTAGGAAAACAATTACAGTCTGCGGAGCAAAAAGAGGACATGGATTTGGTGTTTAAAGACTTGCAAGGTGCAGGCGTATTGGATTATGTGACGTGTTGGTATATCCGAGCAGCGCAATACATAAAGGAAACAACCATAAAAGCAGCTTTTGTTTCTACCAATTCGATAGCGCAAGGCGAACAAGTAGGTATATTGTGGAAAGAAATGTTTGAGCGGTATAAAATGAAAATTCATTTTGCACATCAAACGTTCCGTTGGAACAATGATGCGGACGGTGTAGCAGCCGTACATTGTGTGATTGTTGGTTTTGCAAACTTTGATACAAACGAAAAATACGTGTATGAGTATGATAATATTGGTGGAGAACCTGCGGAGCTAAAAGTAAAAAATATCAATCCGTATTTGGTAGAAGGTAACGATATTTTTGTAGAAAAACGTAGAAAACCAATTACGAATGTAGCAGAAATTTCTTTTGGTAGTATGCCTAATGACGGTGGTAATTTTCTTTTTACAGATGAAGAAAAAGATGATTTTTTGAAAAAAGAACCAAATGCAGCCGTTTTTATCAAACAACTTATTAGCGCACAAGAATTTTTGAATGGAAAAACAAAATGGTGTCTTTGGTTAAAAGATGCTTTGCCAAATGAAATAAATCATTTAAAAGAGGTCAAAAAGCGAATAGAAAATGTAAAAAAAGCACGAAGTAGTAGCAACCGAGCAGCTACCCAAAAATTAGCAGCTACACCTTATCTTTTTGGAGAAGATAGGCAGCCAAACAGCAATTATATTTTTGTTCCTTTAACGAGTTCAGAAAATCGAGATTATATACCTTTTGCATTAATAACAAAAGAAAAAATTGCAAATAATACCGTAAGTGTAATTCCAAATGGAGATAATTTACTGTTGGGCTTAATGCTTTCAAAAATGCACATGGCATGGGTAAAATATGTTTGTGGAAGATTAAAAAGCGATTACAGATACTCAAATGAAGTAGTTTATAACAATTATCCGTTTCCGCAAAATGTAAGCAAAGAAAATAAAACAGATGTAGAAAAAGCGGTAAAAGAAGTATTGAAAGCAAGGGAAAAACATACTAAATCAGGCTCAACCCTCGCAGATATGTATTCTAACTTGACTATGCCAAAAGACTTGCAAGATACGCACAAAGCACTTGATAAAGCGGTAGATGCTTGTTACGGAAAAGCAGTCTATACAAACGATGCCAAACGGATAGCGTTTTTGTTCGAGGAATATGAACGTTTGATACTGGAAGAAAAAATTGACAAAGAATTTTCTGGAACTAAGATAAAATAAAAGGTTTTCAATACCGCTTCCCTTTGCCCTTCCCGCCCTTTCAAAGGGGTTGGTAAGGGCAGCCAAGTGTTTAGATTTAGCAATGCCAGAGTGTTCAAAAAAAAAAGCAGAAAAAAAGGTGTATCTTTGTATAGTTTATTATTTAAAAAAATAATCGTAAAAACAACGTGTTATGTTAGCAAATTTAGACAACGAGGTGCATTTCAAAAAAGTCTTTACCGATGTAGAAGTTTTTACTGCATTTGTGAAAGATATTTTGGGCATTGACTTGCATATCAGCAAAGTAGAAACTGAAAAAGTGCTATTGAGCAAAGTTAGCGCGATTAAATTTAAAATGGATTTATTTGCTGAAGATAAAGAAGCGCGGACGATTGTAGAAATACAAAAAGTGGATTATGACTATACTTACGATCGATTTTCGCACTATTTTTTAGCGAACTTGATTGATGTGCAGCGAAGTAGTACGGATTATTCGTACGACAAAGAAATTTATGTGATTGTCGTCGTTACTTCTGCTTACAAAATTATAGACAAAACTGGCAATCCCGTTAAAAAAGATGTCCTCATAACAGACATCAACCCATGTGATTTGAATGGGCAGATAATTCGTACGACGAACCACAAAATGATTATTTTGAACCCAACTTATCCGCAGCCAGACACGCCCGAAAGGATTTCAGATTGGTTGGATTTCATAAAAGAATCGATGAAAAATCCTGAAAATCCCAAAATTAATATGAACAACCCCGCTATTGCAAAAGCGGCAGGGTTAGCCGATTTTGACCGCTTATCGCCCGAAGAATTGGCAGAATCAAAAATTGATGTGATGCGACGAAAAGCAGCAGCTGTGCGAGAAAGTCAGAGTAAAGAAGAGGGAAGAGAAGAGGGAATAGCAAAGGGCGAGGAAATACAACGCGCAAAAGCGGAAGCTGAAAAGGAGCAAATGATATTAGGTATGAATAAAGCGGGGTTGCCTGTGAGCCAAATTGCAATTATTACTCAAAAAACAGAAGCGGAAGTGCAACAAATCATTGCAAAATAGAAGGAATAAAACTTACTTATGAATAAGGAAAAAATGAGTAGTTTATTTTAGATAAGTGCTTA
>JAYUHK010000126.1:0-1533 GCA_043767025.1 Saprospiraceae bacterium
TATTTTTGCAAAAACTTGAATTTCTACAAGGCACGTCTGAAAAGGCAGTCACATTGTATAAAATGCTACTTGAAATTTTAGTAAAAAGATTTTTTGCGTAATATGAGTTAATTAAGTGTCTGCAAAGAATTACTTATGATTATATAATATTGCAACTAATTGATTATCAAATACTTGTGCAGCTAAAAACTCAACACTAAACACTAATCACTATTTCATTACCCGACTTCAAATATTTTCATAAAATTATACCCAACCAATAAAAATGATAGAAAAAAAAAGTAGAAAGACCATGCGCCAATGGACGAGCATCAAAGGCGAAAACGCTTGGACGATGTTCAAAGTGATGGCAGAATTTGTGGACGGTTTTGAGAGCCTCAACCGCATCGGTCCGTGTGTGTCCATCTTTGGCTCGGCGCGTACCAGACCCGGAGACCCTTACTACGAGCTGGCGGTGCAGGTGGCGGCGCGACTGACGGAAGAAGGCTACGGCATCATCACGGGCGGTGGTCCGGGCATCATGGAGGCAGGCAACAAAGGCGCGTTTCAGCAAGGCGGCGTATCGGTCGGACTCAATATTGACCTGCCTTTTGAGCAAAATCACAACCCGTTTATTGACCCCGACAAGAACCTCAACCACCGCTATTTTTTCGTCCGCAAAGTGATGTTTGTCAAATATGCGCAGGCTTTCGTAGTGTTGCCCGGCGGCTTTGGCACGATGGACGAGCTTTTTGAGGTGGTGACACTGATTCAAACCAAAAAAATCAGTCGCGTACCCGTTATTTTGGTCGGCACAAAATTTTGGGCAGGCTTGATGGATTGGATGCGCGAAGCGATGGGCGTACAAAATCACAATATCCACATCGACGATTTGGATTTATTTCATGTCACAGACAGTCCCGACGAAGTCGCCGAGCGCATCAACGCTTTTTACGCTGGCAACCAAGCGGACGGCGGCGAATTAGCTCCCAACTACGAACTGTAAGTAGTTTTTAGTTGTTAATTTTTGGTTGCAAGTTCTTAAGTCTTGAACAACAAATATCGAATCCTGAACAAGGAACACCGAATATCGAAATCCTACACAAGTCAAGAAGCTGTCCCTAAATAATTTTAGGTGTTGGCAACACCTTCATCTGTTGTATAAAAAAGGTAGTATATTGGGTTTAGCCTAAATAAGGAATGAAGAGAAAATAAGGTATACATATTGTGACGCAGAATTTTGGGTCAAAATAAGGCAGATTTGAGGCGCGACGCCGTGCGTCGTAACGAAAATCTAACGTAGTTTTGGCTCAAAAGATAAGTCAGAATACATTAACTTGTTTTGGACGCGTTCTTAAGTTGCCCGCAGCGAATATTTGCCTAAAGCCAACATCAATTATTATCCATTGTCCGACCGCTAAAGCAGTCGGATTTTAATGCAGACTAAATAGGCGCAAGTTCTTACACTTAAATAGATGACATTTAATATTCGACATAATTCGTTGATTTTCAATAGTTTATGATGACTCAAAATTAAAAACTAAAAACTAAAAA
>JAYUHK010000127.1:0-19598 GCA_043767025.1 Saprospiraceae bacterium
GTTAGCGTGTAAGCGGTATTATTGGCTATCAAATTGCCGCTGCTTCCTACTGTTACCGCAGTGCCATACGCCGCAAATCCCAATGGGTTGCCGCCTGTGCCGTCTGCGTTTGCCAAATTTACGACTTCATATTGTGCGCCGCCACTGATGGCAGTCGCATTAACACTCACCGTAAAATAATCGTCTTGCGCTCGACGAGCTGTACCATTGTTGTTGCAAACGGATTGTGTTTGCTGCGTAATCGTGATAGAACACGGCGCAGTAGGTGGCGGCGGCGGACAAGTCACGGGCGCAGTAGTCACCGCCGCAGAGTTGGGGCTGAAACAAGTCGCATCGGAGTCGGTCACACACTTGGCGATTACTGTTATCGGCGAGATGCCGTAAGTCGGCGCGGTCGCGCTCCATGTAGTACCGTTGTTAGTAGAATATTCGACGTGCGTTCCTGCTCCGCAAGCTGTCGTTACGTTGATAGTTCCATTTACAAATGGCGCACAAGTGTTGTTCGCAACACTCAATGCAGGTGCGCTTGGTGTGGTGCAAGTCACTGGCGGCGCTCCACAACAGGTATTTGGAGGATTTGACACGGTATAAACAGCGTCGGACGGAACGTTGATACATTTGCTATCGAAGTCATTGCCGGGAGTGTTGGCATCGTAAAAAGTCATATTTGTACCTCTGTAACCTCCTCCGCAGGAAATTTGGCTGTTACCTCCTTCTACGAGCAACGCACCGTTTGTACCCGATATGACGAATTGTAAATCCAAATTATATCCAGATTTGATAACCCAGCTACCGTTATTTTTTGCACCTCCTTTTACCGTAACATTGGAGTTGAAGATAGCGCAACAAGCATTGACAAATTCTTTTCCGGGTCCTTTGTTGCCTATAATAAATTCACAACCTGCTGACCCAAATGGTCCGCAAAGAGTTTCCACTTTTCCATAATTGAACATATTTCCGTGATTGTAGAAATACCTACCAATAGTTACCGTAGCACCTGCCGCGTTGTCGAATAATTGGGTTTCTTCATTTTCCAAATTCGTGAATGTCATTATTCCATCGTTGGTGACGATACTGCCATTGGCAAATTTGAAAACATCGGAGCTTCCTGACTGCATAGTCGAAGTGAGCGTTCCAGTTGGGCGGTTGTTGAATGTGCCTTGAAAAACCACTGAACCCGTTTTTGTGAAACTTACGTTTCCTTCATTATTGACGGTTAGTTGGTTGTTGGAGTTGAATCCGTTACTTTGCACCTCCAAAGAGCCGCCCTGAAAGACGTTGAAAGTTGTGCTGCCATTGAAGCCAATGTTTGCAGAAGGTCCTACGACCATAGAGCCATAAACGTTGATTACGAAGCCCGACGCTGTGTTGAAGCCGCTCGTTTGAGTCCAAGTCACGCCTGAAGCGACGCAGATTTTTCCACCATTGACATTTAGCCCCAAATTGCCTAATGAGCTGGTAATGCACAGCACGTCGCCCGAGTTCAGGTTGTAGTTGCCGCCCGGCGAGGCGGTAATAGTGCAGCCTGTGCACTGCGCGTTCACTTTTATTGTAGAAATACAACAACAAAAGAGTAGAACGAAAAATAATTTGATTGTTTGCATGATAGTTCGAAATTTTATTGATTTTAGTGTGTAGATACCTGTTTTGAAATTTGGACAGGAATAACCAAAATATTATTATTTTTATTTTTCTCTCGGTATTTTTTCATAGGGTCAATCTCGATTTCAAGATAATAAGTTCCTGATTTTAGATTTTTAGGCAGTGTTAAATATTGCCCTTCGTACATTACGCCATACACATCGTAACCCCCGACGCTGATGCCTTGCCGCTCCGATTTGCAATCGGGATAGCTACCAAACCCGTAGTTGGGCAGGCTTTGCTCCCCGTAGGATCTTCCGTTGAAGTAACACAAACTGTCTGTATCGTTACAAATCCCTGCGTCAAAAAGGCAATAGCTTACCTTTTTTCCCGATGCCACTGGGTGCGAGAAATATTTTCCCCATCTATTTTTCTTCTTTTCTACCAGCCTAAATTCTACCCAGTTGTCGGCGTGAAAATGGTTATGCCCTGCTTGGTCGTCGTAATAATTGGTACCGACTTCGTACTCCCGAAAAGCCAAACGCTCTGCTTTTTTGGAATATACTTTTTGATATATTTTTTGCCTCGCAAATGTCCCATATTTACACCGTTGGTTGGTACTCACTTTTTGACTGCCGCAGAACCATTCTTCTTTTCCGGAAGTTTCCAAAGGTCCGTCGCCGATATTTGCCATTGTCGCAGCGAACTTTAATTGACCCGGATAATGCGGGTCGTCCCAAGCATATTCTTTTATTCCAAAATTGGTAAAACGCGGCAGCATCACTAAATCAGGTAACAATTCACAATTTTTATCACCATCGGGACACTTGCAAGCGGCAATATTTTTAAAATCGCAAGCACTCAAACCCGCGTTGGGTGTAGGGCTGGCAGAAAAATCCAACGTTACGAAGTTAAGGCTGCCTTTTTGTGTTTTTTCTAAATCCTGAATCGTCAAATACCAAATACCGTTGGGGTTCTGACCATTGTTCAAAAAATTCAGTATTCCCATCGGCACATACTCGCCACTGAACGGAGCCGCCGCTTCGTGGATATAACCCGAAAAACCATTGCTCCTGAAGCAGGTATTGGTATAATTTTGCCCACCGTCAGCCCCATTTCTGTTGGATACCCAAATGCTGCTGCCGTCGGGTGCAATCAACTCAATCTTCAAATCCGACACTCTCCGATGACTAATATCAAAACAGATTTTGGAAAGTCCAAAAGTAGAATCAATCCGCGCTGGAAGGTTTTGCACCAAAATCGGAAACGAATCTACTCTATAATATCCTTCATAATCTCGCACAGCACCGCCTTGCGCATAAAACTGCTGCGCCCAAGCCGCCGAACCACAAAGCAGGAGCTGAAAAAGTAATAACGCTACACTTTTTTTCATTTCGTTTTGTTTGATGAATATTCGAGTCCAGCTGTTACAGAAAGAATCCTCAAAAAGTAAAGAAAAAACAATGTCACAATGCCTATATACAAGACATTGAAAAATAGTTGATAATTGAAATTTGTTTGGAAAATAGTTTAAAAACTAACGATGTGCAAATGTAAGCCGTTTATACGAAAACCACAAATATTTTACTACATATCTATGTAATAATGCAAAAGCAACCAAATAGTGTACCAAAGTCTTTAACGTCCTACTCAATCCAATATCAAAATTTGCACGCAAGTTGGCGACGATTTGGCAAATTTGAGCCGCGACTCCGACAAGAAGATTTTTTATTCTTCGATGAATACAAGGCAAGTTTTTATAATATTTCCATTTTTTATCTCTAAATTTGCGCTTTTAGGAATGAGGAAAAAATAAGGTACATAATTTTTTCCAATAAATTCAATCAATAACAAGGCATTTTTGAGGCGCAACGCAGAGCGTTGAAACGAAAAAATAACGCAGTGATTGGTTGTAATTGAGCAGAAAAAATGAGTAGTTTATTTTAGATACATTCCTTAAGTAGTTTTTAGTTTTTAGTGGTTAATTTTTAGTTGCATAAATAATTGTTAATCAATTAGTTCCAACATTATACAATCACAAGTAATTCTTTGCAGATACTTATTCGTTAAGATTTCTATTTTTTGGGTGTAAAAAATAAAAATCCGACGCAAAATCCACCAATGGCAAATAAAGTAAAAAAACAGAGCCAACCCCTGTTGCCTCCCGTGCGTATCCATCTCGACGACGAGCGAATCCCCAAGATGTTGGGAATGTTGCTGCTTTTTGTCGCCTTTTATTTGACTATTGCCTTCGTTTCCTACCTCTTTACTTGGGAAACCGACCAAGACAAAGTCCTCCGGTTCTCGTGGAGTCTGCTCCTCCAAGCCGACCTCGACATGGCGAATTGGCTTGGCAGATTGGGTGCCATCGTGTCCAATATGTTCATTTATTGGGGCTTTGGGTTGCCGTCGTTTGTGCTTATTTATCTTTCCGCCGTCTTCGGTTGGGCTTTGATGCAGAACCGTCCGACGGGCGTTTATAGGACTTTGCTCCGCCGCTCGCTGCTCATCATGCTGTCGCTTTCTATTTTTTTAGCTTTCGTATTCAGCAACTCTGGCTTTCCGTGGGGCGGCTCTTTCGGAAGCGGCGTAAGCCAGTGGCTGACGAGTTTTGTAGGCACTATCGGCATGGTGGTACTGATTATTTTTGCGGTGGTCGCCCTCATCACGTGGGCATTCAATCCCAACTACCAAGAGCTGACCGCTTCGCAAGTGAAAGGCAGCGCGAGCGATTATTTGAGCAATATTTTTAATAGAAAATACCAAAGCTCCGCTCGCAAAAAAGTAGTATTGGAAAAAAGATTCAAAACCACTTTGCCTGACCTCGACGAAGACTACGACGCAGCCGACGGATTGGAAGATGTCGAAAATGAGTTTCCCGTAGCCAACCAAGCGAATAATAAACCCTCCGACGGCTTTGCGCAAGAGGGACAAATTGGTTTCGATATTTCTTCAAAAAATACGCCACCGCGCCAAAAAACGCCTACCGCCGCCGACGGCATCGCCTTTGAGATAGAGGAAACCGTTCAGCCGCAGATGTCGAATGAAGAGTCAGATCCCGAAGCGATAGGAGCGATAGACATTAATTATCGCCCAATGCCCGTCAATGACGCAGACGAATCTATTGACCTCGCCGCCGAACTCGTCAATGCGCAAGGACTTTATGACCCTACGCTGGAGCTGCCGAGCTACGAACACCCCGTGCTGGCGTTGCTCGAAGACCACAGCCACCAAAAAGTAGAAATTGACCGCGCCGACCTCGAAGCTCAAAAAGAGCAAATCGTCGCCACACTTTTGAATTATAAAATCGAAATCATCAAAACTCGTGCCACCGTCGGTCCTACCGTCACGTTGTTCGAGATTGTGCCTGCGCCCGGCGTGCGTATTTCCAAAATAAAAAGTTTGGAGGACGATATTGCGTTGAGCCTTGCCGCACTCGGTATTCGCATCATCGCCCCGATTCCGGGGCGCGGGACGATAGGAATTGAAGTGCCAAACAAGAACAAACAAATGGTTTCGCTGCGCGAAGTATTGCTTTCCGATAGGTTCAAACGCAGCAATATGGAGCTTCCGATTGCGCTCGGAAAGACTATTTCCAACGAGGTTTTTGTGGCGGATTTGGCGAAAATGCCGCACTTACTCATCGCAGGAGCGACGGGGCAGGGAAAATCGGTCGGCATCAACACCATTATTATGTCGCTGCTCTACAAGCAACACCCCGCCCACGTCAAATTGATTTTGATTGACCCCAAAAAAGTCGAGTTGTTTCCGTACAGCTCCCTCGAAAGCCACTTTTTGGGATTTCTGCCCGACCAAACCGAACCCATCGTGACGGACACCACAAAGGTAATCCATACGCTCAATTCACTGACTATTGAGATGGACGAGCGTTACAATTTACTCAAAAAAGCGTCCGCCCGAAACATCAAAGAATACAACGAAAAGTTCGTCCAACGCCAACTGAACCCTAAAAAAGGACACCGATATTTGCCGTTCATCGTACTCATTATAGACGAATTTGCGGATTTGATAATGACGGCGGGCAAAGAAATTGAGTTGCCGATTGGGCGACTGGCGCAGTTGGCGCGCGCCATCGGGATTCACTTGATTATCGCCACCCAACGCCCGTCGGTGAACATTATTACGGGAGTTATCAAAGCGAATTTTCCGGCTCGATTGGCGTTCAAAGTGTCGTCCAAAGTGGATTCGCGGACGATACTCGACACTGGCGGCGCAGACCAACTCATTGGGCGCGGCGATATGTTGCTTTCGCTCGGCGGCGACATGGTGCGCTTGCAGTGCGCCTACGTGGACACGCCCGAAGTGGAGCGGGTCATCAAATTCATCAGCGACCAACAGGGATATGCAGTGCCTTTTTTCCTACCCGAATTTCACGGCGAAGACGGACCGGGTTCGTCCAAAGAAACTTTCAAAGTCGCAGACTTGGACGAGCATTTTGAAGATGCCGCTCGCATGATAGTCCAAAACCAAACTGGCTCTACCTCGATGATTCAGCGCAGAATGAAGCTCGGCTACAACCGCGCGGGGCGAATTATGGACCAAATGGAAGCCTTCGGCATCGTGGGCGCGAGCGAAGGAAGTAAGCCGCGCGAAGTTTTAATTTTTGACGAGAAAGAATTGGAACGGTTTTTGGAAAGCATAAAGAATAGGAAATAGGAGGAAAACCCTGCGCTAAAAAGATAGCTTAGGTCTTGTGGCTGTGTTAAGACACTCCTGCAAGTAAAAATAAAAGCCCAACAGTGCAAATCTGTTGGGCTTTTTGTATTTTATACGACTAAAAAATAGCTTTCATAATGTCGGTTCAATCTTCAAACAAAGAGTCAATTTCTGACTGCTGGCGCAAATTTTTGTCCAACTCTGCAATCACGTCTAACAAATCTTCCAACTCTCGCTGCGGATTGGTCCACCAATTAGAAGACCAAATGCGGTGAAACTTGATGCCGTACTGCTCCAAATGTTTTTGCCGAAACATATCCCAAGCGTAAGCCTCTGGGCTACTGTGATATTTTGCCCCGTCACATTCTATGGCTAAAATAGGTTTTTTATCATACTCCGAAAGTAAGACAATATCTATCCGAAATCCGCCCATTTTGTATTGAGGCACAATGCGTTGCGCAGCAATATGCTTCAATAAATCCTGCAAAACTTCTGCCTCAAAAGGAGATTCGGCACTTGCCAACAGCGAATTGTCAATAGACTGCATAAGATTGGATTTTTGGTAAATAAGTTCTAAAATAGACTGGCTGGCAGCTTCATCTGCCGCGCCAACAGCTTTGGAATACGCCAAATATGCATAAAAAATTGCCTTACCTGTATTGCCTTGCACCTCCAAAAGCTGCGGGTAGGTTTGGTAAAATTCCGACGGAATAGAGGTGCAAATAATGACCTGTTTTTTGGCGCGGGTGATGATAACATTGAGCAATTTATAGCCATTTTTTTGTAAAATAGGACCAAAACTCTGCCGAAAAATGCCGTCATTTCGCCTTCCGTAGGTGGTCGAAATAATGATAATATCACGCTCATCGCCCTGTATATTTTCTAAATTTTTTACAAAAAAATCAGAGCCTATTTTTTGTATAATCGCTTCATTTTCAATGCTTTGCTGACGAGCAATATTGATTTCTTCGATGATTAGATTGCGCTGGTAAATATTAAATGTGGCGATGCCTACACTCGGATATTTTCCTGTTTCGAGCGGTTTGATTTGTGACATCAAAATTTCTACTACTTTCTTTGCCTCCAACCTATTTACTTGGTCTTCATACACGCCTGCGATAGACTCAAAAACGATAGGCGGATAAAGTGCTTTGGGCTTGGCGGGCATTGGGAGAAGGCGTTTTCCATAGAATGCGTGGTTGGAAAAATCTATCAACGCAGGGTGTTGGGAGCGATAATGAATTTTTAGGTACGACTGTTTGAAATTGCGATATTCGGCGTATTCCAACAGCGACTCGCAGTGCGCCAAGTCCAAAGACTGCATGGTTTTTTTTGTCACAATTTCTGGGATTTCTTCCAAAAAAGTATCGTCTTCGGACGGGCTCAACACCGCGTTACCACCCTGAAAATAACTCGAAGGAGGCATCTGCTGACTGTCGCCCGAAACGATTTTAATTTTTCCTCGATAAAGAGCGGCAAAAGTATCCTCCAAACGCAACTGGCTCGCTTCGTCGAAAATAACCATATCAAAAAGTCCTTTTTCCAACGGCACAATGGAGCTGCAAATGGAAGGACTCACCAACAACACAGGAAAATAATCGGTAAATAAACTAAAATCTGACGAAATTATCTTTCGTAGAGAGTTGCGCCGCTCGCCTCTGCTGCCGCGCTTGTTGTAAAGGCTGACCAAATTGATACCCTGCTGTTGCTGAAAATTTTTGGTGCTGACTTGCTGCTGCGCGCTCCAAAAATATAATATTTTTTGAAGTTGTGACTGCCGCAAATCAATATTTTGAGAGCTTAACTCTGTGAGTGCGGCTTCTGATTTTGGCAAGTCGGGCTGCTCGCGCACTGCCAGCAACCAGTTGAGATACCAACTATCAAAAGCCGCTTGCCAATCCGTCAAGCCTTCTTCTTGCAGCGTTGTGAGGACTTGCTGATGCAAAACAGGTATTTGTATTTTGTATTTTCGCCAATCAAAATAAGAACGAAACTGCGGCAAACTGTCTTGAATAGACCTAAAATCGTTAATTTGACGTTGGATAATCTGCTCTAATGCAGCAATATTTGTTAGATTTTTAGAAAAATGTGACAAAAAATTGTCCTGACGGATTTGCTCAAAAATAGTATAAATTTCGTCTGTTGTGACTTTCAATAAATTTATCTTTTCCGAATATTCGAGGTGAAAATTTTGTGGAGAAAACCTTGACAAATACTGACTCCTGATTGTTTCATGTTCTTTTTTCCAAAGTTCATTTTTTTGTTGCAACTGAACCACGTTTTCTTGCAGTTTCGCCAAACTGCTGCCTAATTGTTGCTCCGAAATAAACTGATGCTCAAAATATCTAAAAGAATTATAAGTGTAAAATACTGAATTATAATATGTTAGAAGCAATTTTTTATTTTCTTTCATCTGCCGATGCTTGGACGAAAACAAACTCAACGCGCCTGTTTTTAAGCTATTCAAGTCATCGTTGGCAGCAAAATCACCACCAAACTGATTGATATTTCGCGTCCAGTACTGCAAAAACTGTTCGCTGCTTTCATTCAACCGACTGTAATAATTTAAAAAATGTGTATCTAAAAATTGAATATAATTTTTTATTTCTTCCTTTATTGTGACAGCGCACTTTTCGAGCTGTTGGATATAATTATTGATTTTATTTTCCAACGCCTGCTGCGTCGCCAAAGCATTTTCTCGAAGAAAAATAGGGTCTGGCAAACCTTCCAACACACCAAATTGCTGATTTTGAGCCAGCACTTTGGAGTATAAAAGTTGTCCTTCCTTGATATTTTTAGAAAGCGTGGCGTACTCTGACTCTGTAAATTCAAAATTTTTATATTCTAATTTACTTTTCAGCAGATTAAAATTTGCTTTCTTTTGCGTTTTCAAAAAATTGCCTACCAATGTCGTCCAGTTTTTACCCTGAAAAATCGGCTGCGCAAGGCTTTGATGAGCCGCATTGACGCTCGCTTTCAGCAGCCGATGATTGGTTTCTAAATGTTGGTGTTCGATGGAATTGAAATATGGCAACTCTACATTGCGGCTCGCCCGCTCCCGCACAGAAGTCACCACCGCGTCGCGGTCTTTGTTCATGTCCTCCACCACGACCGAAAGCTCGCCCAGCAACGGGTTTGTTTGGTACAAATTGTTTTTAATTACATCTAACGCCGTTTTTTTCTCACACACTACAAGGCATTTCATTTTGTTCGCCAACGCAGCCGTGATGAGCGCGGTCAGGGATTGACTTTTGCCGGTGCCGGGCGGACCCTGAATAATTTGGTTCGGAAACTCCACCAAAGTATCGAGAATTTCTTGCTGGCTGGGGTCGGTTTCTACCACCACAGCGGCGGACTCCAAACGCTCCAACTCGAAGTCCAATTCCGTAAAATCCAAGTCACTGTGTATCTCCAAAAGTCCGTCTATATCGTTGATGATGCTTTCTTTTTGGGTGCGAAACAAACCAAAAATACCGCCAAAATGCAGTCGTGGAAAATCCCCACTTTCGGCTTCTTCGCGCTCGGGCAGCGGTGACAGTGGCTGCTCCAAAACGTCATTTTCGGCACTAAAAGAAGCGTTGATATTCAACTTTTTGCAAGCATTTTCTAACTCTTGGCGCAGCTCCGCACGGTTAAAAAGCGCGTCGTCGGCAGTCAAATCTTCCGATAGTTGGGGCAGCTCAATGCTGTATTCTGACTTCAAAAAAGAAATCAACACTTCGTTAATCGCCACGCCGTGTATGTCTTCGGTACGGATTCTGCCGGCTTCATCGCGGATTTTGTTGCGCAAAATGAGCCACGAGTTGGGTTCGGAGTAGCTTTTTAGGAGGTCTAATTGCCAGATGAAAAGGGGTGCTTTGAGGATTTTTTGTGGGTCGCGAGGCGAGCGCAGCAGTACGAAAGGGTAGCCAAAACCGAAGGTTTTGATACCATGTTCCCTGAAATTATCCTCGTTTTCGATGTAAAGTGCGTTCAGTCGTTTAGCGAGAACGCCCAGCGAAAAGTGTCGTTCTTCTTTAAACTCTGCGGACGAATTGGGCAGTTCAAATAAAATTTTATATTGAAAATTACTTTCAGACAAAATTTTATCCAAAAAATTATCTGCCATTTTAGTTTCTACCGCATTAAAATCCGCAACATCTAATCTCGTTGCAAAGCGTCCGGGCAAGGCATTAAGGTGTATGGACGCGGTATTTCCGCCTTTTAGTTTATCTCGTAAGGCTTTCAGAAAAGTCAAGTCTGCTTGCATCGGTTTCTCGTAAAAATAGCTTGATTATCAACGCCGAAAGGTAGTTATTTTTTTATTTTAAAACAAATTTTTTTAAAATAATTTTTTCGACGCAAAGTTTTTGAAAGGGAAAATGAAATATTGAAACGAAAAAAATACCGATTTATTTTATTATTTGTATACAAACTTCTTGCACAAAAAAGACTATCTTTGCGTTTGTAAAAACTGGGGCTGACAGGAATCGACGGGGAAGTCAATCGGTTCGTAAGCAGGTCGGGATATGAGGATACAGCCCGTAAAAATGTTCTTCGCACCTATAACTGGCAATACACAGTATGCCATTGCAGCCTAATTCAGTGAATTAGAATGCATTTGCGCCGCATGAAACCTACGGGTTTCTTCCGTTTGAGTCCTGCTACACAACGTGCCGCGTATCATCAAACTTGTAGGATAGCACCGCCACTCGCTTCGATGGTAGCTGCGAAAATTTAGAAGATAAGGCGCAAATATGGGTGTGTTTTCCACCTACCTTGCGCTCGAAAATCAAAGCGAAAAATAAACTTGTAGAAAGCGTTCAGATGCTTTGTTCGGACGAGGGTTCGAATCCCTCCAGCTCCACAGTGGTCTAATAGGGCAAATTTAGGCAACTAAATTTGCCCTATTTTTTTTCAATAAATACCAACTTTTTAGCATGAATCCAACATTTTTTCAACACCTACACCCCGCCGTCGCTGTGCAGTTGCCGGTGCGAGAAGTCCTTGCCGAACTCAAAAATTATTGGGGTGAAGAGCTTTGGAAAGATGTGCTACAGCCCGCTTTTGACCCTCCCAGTCCCGTAGCGCAACACGCTGACAGTCAATGGATAAAGCGCGTAAATATGGTCGGTATCAACGTCCGAACTCTCCAAAATTTTTGGAACGTAATCCCCTACACACTCACTTTGCCGACCGCACAAAACAGTATTCACTTGCTCCCCATTTGGGAGTGCGGCGTAGTGGCGAGCCTCTACGGAATGAGCAGTTGGAACATCAACGCAGAGTTTTTTTCGGCGGAGTTAGCCGCCGAATTGCCGCATTTAGACACGGTAGAAAAACAACTCAAAGTGGTCATCAATATCCTTCACGCCATCGGAAAAACGGTCGGAATGGACGTAATCCCTCACACCGACCGCTACTCGGAAATCGTACTCGCCAATCCTTCCCATTTTGAATGGCTGCAACGACGCGATTTTGATATTTTGAATCACGACAACAATCTTCACGAAGCGGTACAGCAACAGTTGATGCGTTTTTTGATACGACACGGCACGGGGACAGGCAGCCGTGATTATCCGAAACAGACAGAAGTATTTTTTTCTGAAAATTATGAAGAAACTGAACGATGCAAAATATTATTTGGAGAAAAAAATGACATAGAGCGTCGTCGCCAACGCCGCGACAAAATGGTGCAGTGGCTCTATGACTTGGGCTTGGAAACCGTCCCCGCCACGATGGCACCGCCCTACCGTGGGCTGGCAGTCAATCGCTCGGAAGCCGCCAAAACAGTGGATAAATCGGGCAGAGTTTGGCGAGATTATGTGATGACAAAACCGCGCGCTATGTCGCGTGTGTTCGGACCGCTGACTCGCTACAAGCTGTACGAGAATGACGATTACAACTGGCAGTGGCAAATCAACTTTGATGCTCCGAAGGGAGAAGTTTGGTATTATGTGTGCAGCAATTACGACGAAATTCAGGCAGATTTTGGGTTTGATTTTATGCGTGGAGATATGTCGCACGTCCAGATGAGAGCCGACGGCGTACCCGCCGAAGCAGGTATTTACTACGACATTCATAGAGCTGTCAAACTTTTCGTGCAGCGAGAAAAGCCGTATTTTGGATACTTTGCCGAAACTTTTTTAGCTCCACCCGACGAGATGGCTTACGGAGACGAGTGCGACCATTTGGAGCTTTCGGAGGCGGATTCTACTTTGGGCGACTTGCAGTCGGTAGCCATTCACAAAAAAGAATTTTATACTGAATTTTTAAGATATTGGCAAATATTAAAAAGTAAAACTTTTGCGCCTAATTTTACTGTGATGACCGCCGACAAGGACGACCCGCGTTTTGATTCTTTCTACCTAAAAGGCAACGAGGTACGAATGTTTATGGCATTTTTTTTGACCGATATGCCGAGCTACACTGCGCTGGGCTTTGAGTGTCGCGACGCGCACCCAACGCCTGCGCCCAACGAACACTACACCAAACTCTATGTTTTTCAGCTTGACGAGGGCGAAAAAGCGACTCACGGAAATTATCAGTGGGGCAAAAACGAAATTTTATTTCAAAAAATAAGTCGCCTACGGAATTTCGCAGACAATATCTTGCCCGAAATAAAAGAATTTGAAACAAAATGGCTGCATTTGCCCAATGCAGATGCCGAACAAAAAGTGTTAGTTTGGACGCAAACGGTCGAGCCAAAGTATGTTTTTGTGGTCAATTTGGACACCCAAAATGCAGCTTTGCCTTTTTCTTTGGACGCGCCGTTCCGACAGTTGCAGCCTGTTTTTTCTACCGAAAATCCAGATTTTGGAGAAAGAAAAAAGCTAACTGCTAAAGAATATTTGTTCAAAATTCCCGCTTTGCAAGCGGGCGAAGCGGTCGTATATCGGCGAAGTGTTTGATTGTGGAGGTTTTTTTTAATGCTTTCACCTTGAGATTTTTTTGAGTAGAAATCCTCTGCAAGTTAAAGTCGGAAGACTTGTGCGATGGACATTCGCTGTATTTGCGTACAGCTTTTTTTAGTGGTTAATTTTGAGTTGCCTAAATAATTGCTAATCAATTAGTTACAACATTGTATGACCACAAGTAATTCTTTGCGGACACCTAATTATTTTATTTTGGTTTTTCTACGGCTGTTTTTTTGATTTGTTTATCGAAATCTGAAATAATTTTTTGTGTTTTATTAAACTCGTTGTACTCATTTATTGCTTTTTTATCCGCCTGCAATTTAGATACTTTCCCTTTGCCGTGCAGTATTTTGTATTCGTTGAACGATAAAAATTTGTTCACGCTATCCGCTAACTGCTGCATCGTAAAAGTGTTTTCTCGCTCTATCAGTCCTTCTATATAGTCAAAATAACTCGTTACCGTCCGCTCCAACTGAACGATTTCCTTTTCTTGCAAGTAGTTTTTCGCCACAACTGCATCGGCTTTTATGATACGTCCGTCGGGTGCGTTCTTCCAAGTACTCAAACCCATATTTTCTTTTTTCTTGTCCGCCAATTTATATATAATTTCGGCGGAGGTCTGTCCTGTAATCGCAAAGTGAAATTTATTTTGCACCGTAGCATAAAAATCCTTCGTCACCTCAGCGTTTTTATCATAATCCAAACTACACTCCGCAAAAATATCAGTCACTTGTTGATATATTCTTCGCTCGCTCGCTCGAATAGACCTAACTCGGCGCAACAACTCCTTAAAATAATCTTTGCCAAACAGCGTTTGTCCTTGTTTGAGCCGATTATCGTCCAAAACAAAACCTTTGATAATAAATTCTTTTAGGGTTTGCGTCGCCCATATCCTGAACTGCGTCGCTTTCGACGAGTTCACGCGGTAGCCTACCGAAATGATAGCATCGAGATTGTAAAACTTGGTTTTACGAGAAACCTTCCTTCCGCCCTCCATTTGAACTTGTAAAATTTCTTTACAAGTTGCCGTTTCCTGCAACTCTGCATCTTGATATATATTTTTTAGATGCGTTGTGATATTTTGAGTAGAAGTATCAAATAGTTCTGCTAACGATTTCTGCGTCAGCCAAACGCTTTCGTCTTCTACAAAAACCTCTACCTTCACCGCGCCATTCGGGTTGCTGTAAATTATAAAATTAGTGTTGTGTTCCATTATTTTTTATTTTCTCCTCCAAAAATGTTTTTGCATTCAGTCCTGTCACTACTTTTTTGCCTGTTTTTTCTTCCAATTCTTTGCGAGCATTGCCCGCAATGTTACCGCCTTGTTTGGCTACTTTTTTGCTTGCTTCAAAATCTTTCGGATTGACGGCTTCCGAAATATCTTTGGTAGAGGCTTCTGCCAGCATATTCAAAATCAACTCCGTATTTGTCATATTATCACGCAGATTTTCTTTTTTCAAGCCTTTCAATACCTTGTATTCTTTGGTGCTTTTGCCACTCCATGTTTTGGTGATAATATCGGTGAGGGTAGCAAATTGTTGTCCTTCTTTCAGCCCTAATCGTTTCCATTCGTCGGTTAGTTCTTTGCGGATTTCTATACTTTTCAGCCGTTGATTTATCCAGTTTTCGCTGTAGCCTAAGTTCAAATATTGCTCCAAAGCCCTATCAATAGTCAGCTCAGGGTCTTGCATCTCGTCTAATCTTTCGGAAGCTATTTTTGCCAGCCAAAGTTTAAAAGGCTCTGCCTTCGGCGAAGGGATAGATTGTATCAAGCGGAAAAGTTGTTCCGTATTTGCTACATCGGTAAGTCGCATTTTGCCGTCTTCCGAAAGCATTTTCAACTGTCCGATTTTTTCGGACAGTTGACTTCCTTCTTTTTTCAGTTTAGCTTTTAAATCGCTCCAGTATTTTCTTGGTCTTTCGTTGTCGGTCAAGGCTTCTATTGCATCAACGATAGAAAAATACCATTGCTCCTCGGCTTCGTTCCAAGAAGTGCGCACTTTTTTTTGCTCAAATAATTGTATTTCATTCATATTTTTATTTTTTTAGATGTGAAAATTAATTGTTGCTGACTGTATAAATAAATAGTTATAAGTTTTTAGTTTTTAATTTTGAGTCATCATAAACTGCTGAAAATCAACGAATTATGTCGAATATTAAATGTCATCTATTTAAGTGTAAGTACCCAAACATATTTAGTTTTTATTAAAAGCCGACTGCTTTAGCGGTCGGACAATGGATAATATTTGATGTTGGCATTAGCCAAATACTCGCTACGGAAACTTATTTAGGCTGAGTAAGAAAACAGTTTTACAACCTGATGCCACAGGCATCAAACATTTATAGAAAATATATGGTACATCGCGTCCGACCCCGAAGGGGTCGCAGATATAGGGCATTTGTCTTTTATAGACATTTAATCTCTTCGGGATTTTTAAACGAAAGTAATGATGCACAAGTACTTAACATCAAATTTTTTTTATGAGAAATATTATCAAAAAATTCAGCACATTTTTACTTTTTTTGATATTCATATTGTCTGCAAATACGTCTTTTGCGCAGAATGCAAAAAGTAAGAAGCTAAAAGAGAAAGAAACCAAAGAATATTTTGACGAAAGCGGCGGCTTCAAACACCGACTTTGGTATGGAATACATTTTGCTGGTAATATTTTCCAATTTACGAGTGACCGCTTTCGAATTGCTCCGATTGTTTCGGTTGGTTACAAAGCAACTGACCGTTTTAGCGTTGGATTGGTCGGAAAAATGGATTATTCTTACGAGCGTTTGTACACTACCTCTGGCAAGCGAATTGTTTTCAGCAGCACCGATTTCGGAGGAGGAGCTTTTGCACGCTTCAAGTTTGTAGAGAATATTTTCGGACACGCCGAGTTAGAGGCAACAAAATTCCAGTTTGCTACGGGTGTAGATATTGCAGGAAATATTATAAAACAAACTTTAGTTCAGCAGCACTGCTATCTGGGCGGAGGCTATCGGAGCGGTATGAACAACTGGGGCTACGAAATCATGCTACTATACAACGTTTTAGACAAACCTACTTCGGTGCGTTTTCCGATTGATATTCGGATAGGATTTTCTTACAAATTTTAGAAAAATATTTTTTAGGAATGTCACAAAAAAGCCATAAGCAACCGCTTATGGCTTTTTTGTTTTTTTTAATACCATTATTTCGTTGAAAAATATTAGTTTTGCACTACGTTACAAATATCTAAAAAATTCATAATATGAATGAATATCTCAACCTCTACAAAATCCGAGAAAACGGCAAATTCGGCTTCATCAATCAGCAAGGAGATGTCCTGATAGAGCCGCAATATATTGAAGCAGGCGATTTTTACAATGGGTTTTCACGCGTCAAATTCAATGATAAACTCATTCCGCTCGACACGTTGGGGCGTTTGCTGATGAAACATTCGTTCAATTATGTGGGACATTTTGAGGAAAATCTCGCTTGTGTGCAGTTGGTCAATCTTTGGGGCTACATGGACGAGCGCGGGAGTCTTGCGATTCCAGTGCAGTTCGAGTTGGCGCGAGATTTTAGTGAAGGCATGGCAGCCGTCAAAAAAGGCAATTATTTTGGGTACATCAACCATGAAGCGGAGTGGTTGGTGGAGCCAGCTTTTGACTCGGCGGGGGAGTTTCATGCTGGGCTGGCTGTGGTCGCCCTCAACGGCGGAAATGGCTACATCGATGAGCGTGGAAAAATTGTGATTCCGTTACAATATCAGTTTTGCAAAGCCTTTCACGGCGATTCGGCAGTGGTGCATCGCGATGGTTTTTGGGGTTTGATTGATAAAAAAGGAAATTTTTTGATAGAGCCGAAGTTCCGGATTTTGGAAGGATTTTCGGAAGGCGACTTCTTTTGCGGCTTTTCGCTTGCCGTTTCGGACGAAAATCTGTACGGTTTCGTGAATATGAAAGGCGAGATGACGGTAGAACCTATGTTTGATTTTGCGGGCGATTTTACGGAGGATATTGCGTTGATTCAGTATGAAGGCAAATTTGGTTACATCAATTCTCTTGGAAAGCCTGTAATTATTCCGCAGTTTGAAGACGCGGGTATATTTTCGGGTGGATTGGCGCAAGTAAAAATCAACGACAAATGGGGTTTTATCAATAAGGCGGGAAAACTCGCTATTCCAGCCGCTTTTGACCACGTCCTACCGTTCAAAAACGGACTTGCTTGGACCGAAACGGCTGGCGTTTGGGCGTATGTCAATCGTCAGGGCGAGTTCGTTTGGCTCGAAAAATCAACAAAATAACACAAAAAAGCCTCTGCCGATTGCTCGACAGAGGCATACCTCTCATTTGGTATATGGTACAAAAAAATTACATTCTTATTTTATTCTCACGAAACTTGTGACGTTTTCGGAGTTCTCAATCGCAGCGTATTGCATAGATTCGCCGTCCAATCCTCGTATCAAATAGCAGTTGGACGTGCCGCCACTGTTGGAAAGCGTAAAGCAAAATGTGTCGCCAGAAACACCATTTTTCATACAAGTATCGGGACATTTTCTGTGAAATTCAAATTTTTCGTCGCTCAATATTTTGCCTGCTCCGTCGGAAGTTAAAAATCTATCTCCTTTGACCTCCAAAAATCGGCTTTTTTCGACTCCGTACTGCCATTTTCCTTGCATTTTTGCCAACACTGCCGAGATATTTGCGCCGCCAGTAGCGTCTTTTGTTTCAGTAGAAGATGATTCGCCGGGCTTGATATATTTTGTATCAGCCGTGTCACGAGGGTCGCTTTTTTTATTATTTTCGCAAGCGAAAAAAAATACAGAAAAAGCCAGAAAAATCAATAATTTTGTCTTGTTGAAAAGCACTTTGTTCATCTTTTTATTAAAAAATTTGTTTGTTCTTTGAGCAAAGGTATTAAATTGAACTTACTTTGCAAATATTTTTCAAGATAAATTAGCTTAAAATTAATATAAATCCAAATTTATGTACCAAAACGTAAAAAATTCACTCCAAGCCGAACTCGAAAGCATCAAATCCGCGGGGCTTTTCAAAGAAGAAAGAATCATCACTACGCCACAATCGGCGGTGATACAGACCACCAAAACCGCAGATGTTTTGAATTTTTGTGCCAACAATTATTTGGGTTTGTCGTCGCACCCCGCCGTTATCGAAGCCGCCAAAAATGCTATTGATACGCACGGTTTTGGGCTTTCTTCGGTTCGGTTTATCTGTGGGACGCAAGACTTGCACAAGACCTTGGAGCGCAAAATTGCTGACTTTTTGGGTATGGAAGATGCCATTCTTTACGCTGCCGCTTTCGATGCCAACGGCGGGATTTTTGAGCCGCTTCTGCAAGAAGATGACGCAATCATTAGCGACGAACTCAACCACGCGTCCATTATCGACGGCATCAGACTTTGTAAGGCAAAACGCTTTCGCTACAAAAATAATGACATGGCGGATTTAGAAATTCAACTGCAAAACGCAGGCTCTGCAAGGCGGAAATTAATCGTGACCGACGGCGTTTTTTCGATGGACGGATACCTTGCGCAGATAGATAAAATTTGTGACCTCGCCGACCGCTATGACGCTATGGTGATGGTCGATGAATGTCACGCAACTGGATTTATTGGCAAAAAAGGTCGCGGCACGCACGAACATTGCAACGCTTGGGGGCGAGTGGACATCATCACGGGGACTTTTGGCAAGGCTCTGGGCGGTGCTTCGGGTGGCTTCACGGCTGCCAAAAGTGAGATAGTGGCGTTGCTCCGCCAGCGTTCTCGCCCTTATTTATTCTCTAATACGTTGGCACCGTCCATCGCGGGCGCGTCCATCAAGGTTTTGGAACTACTGAGTGAAAGTACGGCTTTGAGAGATAAATTGGAAGAAAATACGGCTTATTTTCGAGAAAAAATGACCGCAGCAGGTTTTGATATTTTGAAAGGAGTGCACCCGATAGTCCCCGTTATGCTCTACGATGCCAAACTTTCGCAGACTTTTGCCAACCGTTTGCTCGACGAAGGCGTGTATGTGATTGGCTTTTACTATCCCGTAGTGCCACAAAACAAAGCTCGGATAAGAGTCCAGATTTCGGCAGGTCACGAGCGAGCGCACTTGGACGCTGCGATTGCCGCCTTTACCAAAGTCGGCAAAGAATTAGGCGTGATTTAGCGGTTTTTTTTTATTTTTTTGTATTTTTTAAGAAAAATCTAAGTACATGACAAAAAAGCGGCTATCAAATTTTGGATAATATTTTGAAAGGAATTAATGAGAGCTTGAGCTATGGATTGTAGTCCATAAGCAAAGATTGATTTTTCTAATCTGCCATGTTTTTTGATTTTTAGAGGTTTGGTGTTATTTTTAAAAATACCGACTTTGTAAGCCCAAACAAAAGCTAAAGCGATGAGCATGAGCAGTTTGTCGAGCCTTTTGTAATCGGTTAAATGGGTGTCCTCCATATTAAAA
>JAYUHK010000128.1:0-4452 GCA_043767025.1 Saprospiraceae bacterium
AATTACCCCCCCCCCATATATTATTTTTCATAATATGTTTTGGGGCGTGATTTAAGGTTTTTTTTGAAATCTTTTTCATACAAATAATGTTTTTAAAATTAATAAGATTGTAACTAAAATTTTTATCGTTGCAATTCGATAAACATCTTTAAAGAATGTCACAGAGTTATTTTATTTTTTTTACTTATCAAGTTTTTTAACATTTATTTTTCAAAAAAAATAAAAAAAATCTTTGCAGCAATCTCTACTCCACGAAAATTTAGAAATCTTGCCGATTTTTTGTGATTTTTTTAAGCAAAATATAACCGAAGGCTGCCGAAAGTAGCGAGCCGAGCAAGATAGATATTTTAGAAATATCCTGCCGTGCTGCGTCATCAAATGCTAAAAAAGACACAAACAGTGACATAGTAAAACCGATGCCTGCCAAAATGCTCGTACCAAAAAGTAAATTCCAACTCACTTTTGAAGGCAACTCCGCCAGCTTCAATCGGACTGAAAAAAACGCCGCTACCAAAATCCCAAGCGGTTTGCCAACCAACAATCCCAGCACAATTCCAAGACCAATCGTCGAAAAAATAGTTTCCGAAAAACTGCCGTGCAGGGTAATTGCAGTATTGGCGAGCGCAAAAAGCGGGACTATCAAATAATTGACAGACCAATGAAATCGCTGCGCCAAAGGCTCTAAAATTGCTTTGTTTTTGACCGAAATCGGTACCACACTTGCCAATAAAACTCCCGCAATCGTGGCATGAACGCCCGAATGATGCAAAAAATACCAAATAAAAAATCCAATTACAAACAAAAAAACAGTGTTGTAAAAACTAAAATATCGAACTAAAATATATAAAAATCCAGTCAAAACAAGGGCTGACACCAAATTTCCGTACTCGAGTCCGTGACTGTAAAAAACTGCGATGACCACCACCGCCCCCAAATCGTCGATAATCGCCAAAGCGGTCAAAAAGACCGTCAAGCCCAACGGGATTCGCTTGCCGAGCATCGCCAAGATGCCGACCGAAAAAGCAATATCGGTCGCCGTAGGAATTGCCCAACCGCTCAAATTTTTTGTTCCAGCATTGAAAATTATAAAAATAACGGCTGGTGCTATCATGCCTCCCAAGGCACAAAAGAAGGGCAAAAGAGCTTTTTTGGGGTTCGTTAATTCTCCGATTAATAATTCTTTTTTTATTTCCAAACCGACTACAAAGAAAAAAAAAGTCATCAAACCGTCATTGATGAGGTCGAGCAAGCTGAAAGAAAAAAAATGAATTTGCCACAATTTGTGATAAATTTCTTGACAGCCCGAGTTGGACATTAAAAGCGAAAAAATCGTACAAAAAATCAGAACCAAACCGCTTAAAGCATTTCCCTCTGGAAGATTTTGAAATAATTGAGCTGCATTTCTGCCCCGTAATTTTATTTTCATACCCGCAAAATAGGTATTTATTGATTTATATCCAAAAAAGAAGCCGTTTTATCGAAAAACTCCAATTTTGTAGTCCCAAAATCCGTATCATTGCGAAAAATCTAAATTTATTTTTATGCTACAATTTTTGAAATCTGTGACAGCCTCCTGCTTGGGAGTTTTATTGGCTTTGTTGGCTTTTATTTTTATCGGCGGCGGCATCATCGCCAAATTTACTGCCAACTCGGACAAAGAAACAGTTTCGGACCTGAAAGCCAACAGCGTGCTGCGCCTGACGTTTGAAGAAGCTATCCCCGAGCTGACCGACAACACGGCGAGCAACGGAAATCCATTTAATTTTGACAAAAAAATATTGGGTTTGCAAGACCAAATCCGCATGATTCACGAAGCAAAATACAACTCTGACATCAAGGGTATCTGGTTGGATATGAGCAGCACGATGATGGGACGAGCGACGGCATCTTCGGTTCGGGCGGCTTTGCTGGAGTTCAAAACAAGCGGAAAATTCATCGTAGCCTCCGGCAAATACTATACGCAAGGAGCTTATTACTTGGCTTCCGTAGCCGACAAAATCTATCTTCACCCTTCCGGAAACCTTGATTTTAGAGGGTTTTCTTCGCAGATTCCGTTTCTAAAAGATATGTTGGATAGGTTGGACGTAAAGATGCAAATTTACTATGCGGGAAAATTTAAAAGTGCCACCGAACCTCTCCGATTGGAGAAAATGAGTCCCGAAAATCGAATGCAAACGCACGAATATTTGGGAGCGATGTACGATATTTTTATTCAAGATATTGCGAAGTCGCGAAATATATCAGAACAAGAACTGCACGCCATCGCCCACGAATATCGAGTGCGAAAAGCGGAAGATGCAGTCGCTTTCAAACTCGCGGACGCGCTCGGCTACCGCGACGAAGTGCTGACGGATTTGAAAAAAAGGGTCGGACTTCAAGAAAAAGATAAATTAAATACTGTCACAATTCAGACATTTAGTAAAGGAAGATTGGACGAAAAAAACTACAGCCTCAAAAATAAAATTGCCGTCGTGTATGCCGAAGGCGACATCGTGGAAGGAAAGGGCGACGGCGGTAATATCGGCGGCGAAAAATACGCCGAAATTATCCGAAATATTCGCTCCGACGACGGCGTGAAGGCGATTGTTTTGCGCGTCAATTCGGGCGGCGGCAGCAGTATGGCTTCCGAAAATATTTGGCGAGAGCTTGATTTGGCACACAAAGCAGGCAAACCAGTCGTCGTTTCTATGGGCGATTTGGCGGCTTCGGGCGGCTATTATATAGCTTGCGCAGCAGACTCTATTGTAGCAGAACCCAACACCCTGACGGGTTCTATTGGAGTTTTCGGCGTGATGCCGAGTATCCAAAAAACGATGCGCAATAAAATCGGAGTCAATTTTGATACGGTCAAAACTGGAAAATTCGCAGCTATGTTCACGCCGTTTTACGACATGACGGACGAGGAAGGAAAAATCGTGCAAGCCAACATTGATGACACCTACGAGCGTTTTTTGAAGCGCGTGTCCGACGCCCGAAAAATGGAGCGCAACGCCGTCCATGAGGTCGCACAAGGACGAGTTTGGACTGGTGCAAAGGCAAAAAGCATCGGATTGGTGGACAAATTAGGCGACTTGAAAGATGCGATTGACATCGCAGCCAAGCTCGCAAACTTGGATAAATATCGGACGAGTGACTATCCGAAACAGAAAGAAAAGTTGCAAAAATTAGTCCAACAGCTCAAAGGCGAACAAGACGAAGATGATAACTCCCTGAAAACCAGACTTTTAAGAACAGAGCTTGGCGAGTGGCTGCCTTACTACAATTATTTTCAGCAACTCCGCACGATGAGCAAAGAGCCGCAAATGAAAATTCCGTTTATTGTCACAAATTGGTAATTTTTTTGAATTAATTTTTGCCAAAAATGGATTCTATTATTCCCAACATCGTAGAGACGGAGGACGGTTCGCACACTGTTTGGTCCGAAAAGTACCAAGTGACCTATCACTCTCGCTACGGCGCGGTGCAGGAAAGTCAGCACGTCTTTATAGATGCTGGCTTGCGCTGGAAGGCGGCGATTCAACAACAAATTAATATCCTCGAAGTCGGAATGGGGACGGGATTGAACGTTTTTATGACGCATTTGGAGGCGAAAAAACGCAATCTTGTCATTGATTATACCGCTCTCGAAGCCTATCCGATTGCGTTAGAAAAAATAAATAATTTCAATTTTGTGACAATTTTGAAAGCGCAAGAAGACGAAGCCATTTTTCAAAAAATCCATCATTGCGATTGGGGCAAAAAACAAAAATTGGGTACTGATTTTCGGTTCACAAAAATCCTCGATAAGGTCGAGAATTGGTCGTCGCCGCCTCAATTTGACCTCATTTATTTTGATGCCTTCGCGCCTGATTCGCAGCCCGAACTTTGGCAAGACGATACGCTCCAAAAAATGTACGACAGCCTTCTACCCGACGGGATTTTGGTCACTTATTGCGCCAAAGGCGACGTAAAAAGAACCCTGAAACGAGTAGGATTCAGCCTCGAAAGTATTCCCGGTCCGCCCCGCAAGCGAGAAATGACGCGAGCGAGCAGGTGAATGAATCGATATTTTGACAAAAATTCCAAAAATTTAAGAAAACTTCAAAAAAAAAGCATTATTTTCAAGAAAAAAAAATTAATTTGAAGTCGTTTTTGTCCCAAAATAAGCTAAATGTTTATATGGTAACTCATTGATTTACAGTTTTTTAGGTTTGTTAATTAGACAAAAAATAGTGATTAATAGAATAGTAAAGTTTATCAAAAGTGTCCTTTAGGGGGAAATAAGAAAGTAGTATATTTGCAAGTGGATAGGATAGAGAGAATGTTTCTAACCTTTAAATCCGTTTTATTTATTTTTTATTAATATTTAATTGTATGATTATCAAGTATTTAAAGACAAACTATGGTACCCCCCCCCCCCCGATAACAACGCATTTACGGGACGTGGTTTTTTAAAATCGCTGGCATCGCTCG
>JAYUHK010000129.1:0-1830 GCA_043767025.1 Saprospiraceae bacterium
GCGAAAAATACTCGTCGGCTGCGCCAGACTCAAACAGTTTTCGCTTCGCCAGACGATATTTTTGCAAAAACTTGAATTTCTACAAGGCACGTCTGAAAAAGACAGTCAAATTGAATAAAATGCTGCCTGAAATTTTAGTAAAAAAATATTCTGCGTAACATGAGTGAACAATAACTACCGCACTCTACTTACCGTATTCCATGACCGTAAAAGTGTTTGACAAAGTGCTTCGGCGCGGTTTTGGATTCTGCGCCGTCGCTGCGGGCGCATCACCAAACTGGGCGCTGACCAGAAAAACGTGGCTCGTTTTGTTGTCTATGCCGATAGTCCGCGCGCCCGGCGCGGTGCGCACAGTTTCTAATACCCTAAAATCGGTAGGAGATATTTCTTTCACTACCGTCATCGTGCCTTCGCCATTCGAGCTGATGGCGAGTTGGTTGGCAGCGTCAAAAACCACTCCGTCCACACGCTCTCCGATAGGTAATTTAGCGATTGTTTTACCACTTTGAGCGTCCAACACCAACATAAGTTTGTTGCGACAGACACTAAACAAGCGGTGATTTTTAGTGTCCAATGCCAAGCCAGACGGCTCTTCGCCGCCTTCAAGTCGCCAGCGATTTTTGATTTTGAGCGTTCTGCCGTCGAAAGAAACAATTTCATTCTTATCTTCCAAATTGACAAAAACGATTCCATTTTCGTCTATTGCGCCAGCTTCGGGGTCGCCGCCGAGTTCGACCGTCCCCACTACGCTTGCGCTTGCTGCGTCTATCACGGTAGCACTGCCGCCTTTGTTGTTGAAAACAAAGACACGCCCGGAGAGTTCGTCAAAAAATAGTGCGTCGGGATTTTTGCCAGCAGGTATTTCGCTGAGTACTTTGAATGTTTTGGTATCGAAGACCGAAACGGTATTTGTTTTTCCGTTGCTTGCGAAGCCGCGCTCTAATTTTGCAGCTACGGCTACTCCGTGTACGCCTTTTGTGTTGCTTACGATGCCCAATTTTTCGTGAGTATCTGCGTTCAAAACCTCTACCTGATTGCCGTGTGCGAGGTAAAGCTGCCGAAGTTCGGAGCTTACGGCGACATAATCCCAGCCGCCTTCGCCGCCGACTACCGTTTTTTTGATAAGTTGGATTTCTGTTTTTTGTGCGTTCAGAGCCGACACGAAGGAGAGTAAAAACAGTATTTTTACACCGATTTTTAATTTAGACATCTTAATTTTTTTTGTAAATAAACGAAAGTTGCGATTCAAAATATACAACGGTTGGGCGCGCTCATTTATTTTGCGCCGATAACTAAACGCTTTAGCGGTCGGGCGATGAATACGGGTAATTTTTTCCGCTACGCCCTGCCACACTCCAAAGTAAATAATGATTTGCGAAAGTAAAAAAAAGGACGATATTATTTTGAATAGATTTTCGTTCTCTACACAAATTTAAAAAGATGAAATAAAATTAAATTTTGAGCAAGGCTCCGCCAAAGCCTGGCGAAAGTACAAACTCACTTACATGTTCTTCAGGGACTATTTTTTAGTACAATATTTCGTAATTAATGGTATCGTGCGCAGCGATATAGATGGTATCTCTAAAAATAGTTTGAATATTATTCTTTACAACTAACCATAAAAGATTATGCGATTTTGCTCCTATTAATTGTTGTACATCATATAAATCTATATTTTTTCCTACATTATCTATAGCAGAGCCACCTGTCCCACCAGAAGTAACACCATATCGAATATTATCTTGACTATCGAATGGGCGGATATTTTTGACGTGCAGGCGTATCCACGAGTAGGGGTCGAGGGTGATGTCGTGCGTAAAGTCGGTATGA
>JAYUHK010000130.1:0-12578 GCA_043767025.1 Saprospiraceae bacterium
TTCGCCAGACGATATTTTTGCAAAAACTTGAATTTCTACAAGGCACGTCCGAAAATACAGTGTCTTTAAATAAAATGTTGCCTGAAAATTTAGTAAAAATTTTGGTTGAGTAACGTGAGTGAATGAGAAAAAATGCAGCGCGCAGCGTTTGGTTTAGGACTCAATTTTTTTTCTTACCTTTGCCGACATTCATGCAGCTATCGGTCATCATCGTCAATTTTAATGTCCAATATTTCTTGGAGCAAGCTCTGCTGTCCGTGCGCAAGGCGGTGGTAGGCTTGCGAGCAGAAATTTTTGTGATAGACAACAACTCTGCCGACGGGTCAGTGGCGATGGTGCGCGAGCGTTTTCCAGAAGTGCAACTGATTGATAATGAGGACAATGTAGGTTTTTCGGTCGCCAACAATCAAGCCATTCGGCTTGCTACGGGCAAGTATATTTTGCTCCTCAATCCCGACACGGTGGTACAAGAAGACACTTTCCACAAATGTTTTGATTTTATGGAGTCGCACCCCGAAGCGGGCGGCTTGGGTGTGCGAATGATGGACGGCGCAGGAAAATTTCTGCCAGAATCCAAGCGTGGTTTTCCGTCGCCTTTCGTTGCTTTTTGCAAGGCTTTTGGGTTTTCGCGGCTTTTTCCGACCTCTCGGACGTTCAATCGCTACCATTTGGGATTTCTCGGCGAGCACGACACCAACGAAATTGATGTTTTGGCGGGTGCGTTTATGCTGCTGCGCCGCGCCGCGCTGGACGAAGTTGGGCTGCTCGACGAAGCCTTTTTTATGTACGGCGAGGACATAGACCTCTCTTATCGCATCGTGCAGGGCGGCTGGAAAAACTACTATTTTCCCGCCACGAGCATTATTCACTACAAAGGCGAAAGTACCAAAAAAGGCAGCCTCAACTATGTGAAAACGTTTTATCAGGCGATGATTATTTTTGCAAAAAAACATTTTCACGGCAGCCAAGCGCATTTTTTTGTCGCTATTCTTCGGTTTGCTATCTATTTTCGAGCCGCGCTCACATTGGTCGGAAATTATGTCCGAAAAAGTTATGTTCCGATACTCGATGCGGCTGTTATCTACGGCGGAATGTTTTTTATCAAAAATTATTGGGCAGACCAACACTACCACAATCCCGATTATTATCCGATTACATTTTTGTATATCAATATGCCGCTCTACGTAATCATCTGGCTATCAGGTATTTACTTCAACGGTGGCTACGACGAAAAATATAATTTGCAGCGATTGGTGCGCGGTTTGTTTGTTGGGACGGTGCTAATCGCCGCCGTCTATGGCTTTTTGAGTGCCGAATACCGCACTTCTCGAATGTTGATTATTTTTAGTGCTTTGTGGGCGGTTTTGTCAGTTATTGCGCTGCGCTTTATTTTTCATTATTTTCAATACAAAAGTTGGCAAATATCAAATATTGACAAAAAAAATATTGTTGTCATAGGTTCGCTCGAAGAAGCTGAAAGAGTGCAAAAACTCATGTTTGATGCACAAATACGCCAAAATTTTATCGGTATTATCGTGCCAGAATCCCAAAACGAACTTAAAAGTCCCCAAATTGGACATCTTTCGCAGCTCGAGCAACTTGTCCAACTCTACCGAATCAACGAAATAATATTTTGTTCGCAAGACATTAGCAGTCAAGAAATAATGGCTTGGATGACTCGACTCGGAGCCGCCATAGAGTACAAAATCGTCCCGCAAGAAAGCCTCAGCATCATCGGCAGCCACTCCCGAAATTCGTCTGGCGAACTTTATACCATCGAAATAAAATTTTGCATCGCCGAGCCACTGCACCGCCGCAATAAACGCCTTCTTGATGTCTGCGTCGCGCTGTGCTGCGTGTTGTTTTTACCGATTCTTATTTTTTCGGTAAGCGATAAGAAAAATTTTATTAAGAATATTTGGGCAGTCTTGCGCTCCCAAAAAACGTGGGTTGGATATGCACCGCCTGCGCCCAACAACTTACCGCCTCTCAAAAGCGGTGTCCTGTCGCCGATACACGTTTTGAAAACCAATATTTTGGACGAAAAAGTAGTGCAGCGCGTGAATTTCCTTTATGCCAAAGACTATTCTGCCGCCCGCGACTTCGATTTGATTTGGAAAGCGTGGAAAAATTTGTAAAAAAAAATATTTACATCTATTTTACTAAAAAAATTACTCAAAATGTTGCATTTTTGCCCTTGCAGGCGTTTTTTTTGAACCAAAATGCTCAAAAATAACTTTTGAATAAAAGAAAAAACATAGTTGAGGAATGAGGAAAAAATAAGGTATTTATTTTAGACGCATTTCTTTACAAGAAAAATAAAAAAAATATGGCTGAAGTAATAAGAATGCCGCGACTGAGCGACACAATGGAAGAGGGAACGCTCGTGAAATGGCTCAAAAAAGTAGGCGACCCTATCGAAAAAGGTGACATTTTGGGCGAAATCGAAACCGATAAAGCTACGATGGAATGGGAAAATTTTCATCTTTCTGGCGTTCTGCTTTATGTAGGCGTGAAGGAAGGCGACGCCGTTCCCGTAGATACCATTTTGGGAGTGATAGGAAAAGCAGGCGAAAATTTTCAAACCGCCATTGACGCTGCCAACGGAACGCCTGCCACCAACGGTGCATCGGCTACCAACGGCGTTGCTGCCGCCGCGCCAAGCGTCGCTGCGCCTGTCGCCGCTCCCGTCGCCGCTGTAGCTGTGCCTGTGCCTGTCGAAGCACCAATCTTGGAGAAAATACCCGTCGCCGACTCGCGCATAAAAGCATCGCCCCTCGCAAAATCAGTCGCTGCACAAGCTGGACTCGACCTCAGCACCGTGCAAGGCACTGGCGAGCAAGGGCGCATCGTGCGCCGCGACGTAGATGCCCTCGTAGGCAACGGCGCTATGCCGCCAGTCGCTGCCGCAGCTGCCGTCGTCGTGCCAATTATTGCTGGAAGCAACTTTACCGATACGCCCGTCAGCCAGATGCGAAAAGTCATCGCTCGCCGACTTGGGGAGAGCAAATTTAGCGCGCCACATTTCTACCTTACCGTCGAAATCAATATGGACAAAGCCATCGCCACGCGCGCACAACTCAATGAATTGGCGGCTCCGCAAAAAATTTCATTCAACGATATGGTTATGAAAGCCTGTGCCGTTGCGTTGCGTCGCCACCCAGCTATCAATTCTTCGTGGCTCGGCGACCGCATTCGTCAGAATCACGACATCAATATCGCCGTCGCCGTGTCAGTGGAGGACGGTTTGTTGGTGCCAGTCGTGCATCATACGGATAGAAAACAGCTTTCCGAAATCGGTAGCGAAGTGCGTGCGTTGGCACAAAAAGCCAAAGAACGCCGCTTGCAGCCGTCCGAAATGCAAGGAAATACGTTTACCATTTCCAATTTGGGAATGTTCGATATTGATGAATTTACGGCAATCATCAATCCGCCAGATGCTTGTATTCTCGCCGTCGGCTCTATTGCGCAAAAACCAGTCGTCAAAAACAACGAAATAGTAGTGGGAAATGTAATGAAAGTCACGCTTTCTTGCGACCACCGTGTGGTGGACGGCGTGACGGGAGCGCAGTTTTTGCAGACGCTAAAAGGTATTTTGGAAGACCCAATTAGAATGTTGCTATAGTGGAAAAAAATACGGCAGGTTCGCCTGATTTTTGTATTCGCAGAGCAAGTGCGTCAGATGTGGTTTTGCTCCAAACGCTTGGAAGTCAGACATTTGCAGAAACTTTTGCGCCGCATAATTCTGTTGAAAATTTAGAGGAATATTTGCTTCGAGCTTTCGACCAGCGCAAATTAGCACTCGAATTGTCGGATATTTATTCCGAAATTTATTTTTTGGAACAAGAAAATATCGCACTCGGCTATCTAAAAATCAATTTTGGAGCTTCGCAAACCGAACTGCAAGACGAAACTGCAATGGAAATAGAGCGAATCTACGTCTTGGAAGCGCAGCACCGAAAAAATATTGGACAAAAATTGCTCGACCACGCCATTGCGGTAGCAGAAAAAAATAACAAGAAATACATTTGGCTCGGCGTTTGGCAGCACAACCACAAAGCACTTCATTTTTACCAAAAAAATGGGTTCATCGCCTTTGACACGCATACTTTTAAGATGGGCGACGACGAGCAAACCGACTGGCTGATGCGGCGAGATTTGTAGCTAAAAATGTTTGTCTAAAAAAAATTATAAAAATATGAAAATCCACCTCGTTTCGGGCGGCTGCGGGTTCGTAGGTCGCAATATGGTCAAGCGTTTGTACCGCACCACGCAAGATAAAATACTTTTTATTGACAATTTGATGGTCGGCACGCACCCTTCGACTTGGTTAGACGTGCCGAAAGTCCGCCAAATCGACGATATGGAGATTTTTGGTAGCGACGAGCGATTGCTTTTCATCAAAGGCGATTTTCGGCACACGCTTCGCAAAATGATTGACGAACCCGATTTTTTGCAAAAAAATTATGGTTTGGAGTTCGAGCGATTTTCTGATGTTTTTCACTTCGCAGCCATCGTCGGCGGTCGTGCGATGATTGACGGCGACCCGATGCAAGTCGCGCTCGACTTGGCGATTGATGCCGAATTTTTCTTTTGGTGTACGCGCCACAAGCCCGAGCGCATCATGTATCCGAGTTCGAGTGCCGCCTATCCCGTTGATTTGCAGACCGAAAGCGACGCTATCGCCCTCAAAGAAAGCGATATTGATTTCAAAAAAATGGGGCAGCCCGACATGACGTACGGTTGGACGAAGCTGACGGGCGAGTTTTTGTCGCACATTGCCGCCAAAAATTACGGTTTGCACGTCACCTGTATCCGTCCGTTCAGTGGCTACGGCGAAGACCAAGATTTGACCTATCCTGTGCCGGCTATTGCGGCTCGAATCGCGCGCCGCGAGAATCCCGTCGAAGTGTGGGGAAGCGGAAAGCAAGGACGGGATTTTGTCCACATTGACGATGTGATAGACTGTATTTTGTTGGCGATGAACCACATCGGCGACGGCACGGCTGTCAATATCGGTATGGGCAGACTGACCAGTTTTATAGATATTATCCAGACGCTGTGCAAAATAGCGGGCTACGAACCCGTCATCAAACCACTTTTGGACAAACCTGTTGGCGTTTATTCTCGCTATTGCAACATGGATTTTGTGAAAGAAAAACTCGGCTGGGAAGCAAAAATCACGCTCGAAGAAGGTATGAAAAGAGTCTATGCGGCGGCGTTGGAAAAGGTGTAAAATTTTTTTGAAAAGAAATATATGAAGCGAATCGTCTGCTTTGGACCCGGTCCAAAATTCAAAGGAGGTATCCAAAATTACAATACTTCGCTGGCGAAAGCTTTGGAGCAGCAAGGCGCGGAAGTCCATATCGTGTCTTGGACGCAGCAATATCCCGCCATTATCCCGCGTGAATTTGTGGACAAAACGAGTAAAAATGACTTGTTGGCAGGCACAAATATCGGTGTGAAGTATGTCACAAACTACAACAATCCGTTTTCTTGGTCCGAAACCGTCCGTTACATCAAATCTCTGAAACCCGACATCGTTATTTTTCAGTGGTCAATCGCTATTCAAGGGTTGCCTTTGGGGTTCATGGCTCGTAAGTTGCTGAAAGACAAGCAAATAGAAGTTATTTTTGACTTGCATTTTGTAGTCCAAAAAGAAAATTCTGCGCTCGACAAACGCTTCACGAAGTACGGAATTGGGCGAGCAAATACTTACATCGCACACGCCTACAAGACCGTAGAGGAACTAAAAACGATTTTTCCTCAAAAAAAATTACTCGTCAATGAAACAGGCGAACGGTCGCAAAATACAGATAATCAAGTAGTTATAAAATTATTTCACCCAATTTACGAGCTGTTTCAAGCACGGGCGGACTTCGATGTGGCTGCTTTCAAGCAAGAACACGGCTTGAAGCAACACGTTTTTCTATTTTTTGGATTTATTCGCAAATACAAAGGCTTGCACAATGCCATAAAAGCCTTCAAATTAGTCGCCGACCAGCGCAGCGATGTGTCGCTCGTCGTCTGCGGCGAATCATTTTGGCAGACGTTGGACAACAGCAAATTTTCTACGAAAATAAAAAACTTACTCTTCGGTGCCGCCAAATCTTTGTTGGTAAAAAAATCGGACGATGAACGCGACTACAATCCACTCGCATTGATAGACGAACTCGGATTGAGTGACAAAGTGTTGATTAAGAACGAGTTTGTAGCCAACGAAGAAGTCCATAAATATTTTCAAATCAGTGATGTGGCACTGCTTTTCTACCTTTACGCTACGCCGTCGGGAGTCGAATCGCTGACCTATAATTTCAAATTGCCGTTGGTGGCGACTCGTGTGGGGCATTTTCCGGAAACTATCCAAGACGGTTTTAATGGTTATTTGGCGCAGCCCGACGACGTGGAAGACATGGCGACAGTGATGATAAAAGCGTTGGAAAAGCCGATACAAAGAGAAAATGTCACAGAATCCACAAAATTGATGAGTTGGGCGAATTATGCGAAGGCGATTTTAGGTTAAAGAATCGGACTTTTCGCTGGCTTGATTGAGGAGTAGAACCGTCAAGAAAATCGCCATTCCGGGCAGCAATGCCAACCACCAACCCCCTGTATGCTCGCGCGAAAGGCTCAACATAGAACCCCAAGTAACGGCTTCGGCAGGCAATCCGATGCCCAAAAATGACAGCGAAGCCTCCGTCAAAATAGCGGCAGCCACTCCAAAAGGCAGCGCAATCCGCACCGACCCCAAGGCATTGGGCAGCGCGTGCTTCCGAAGGATTTGCCACTCCGAAATGCCCAAAGCGCGTGCCGCCTCAATGTAAGGCAAACCGCGCAATCGAAGCAGTTCGGAGCGCAAAAATTTCGCAATTCCCGTCCACGACACCAAGCCGATAAAAAGTACAATGTACCAAATCGAAGGTTTGCCGACTACGGCGGACATCGCCAAAATCAACATCAAACGCGGCACTGCGTTGAGGATTTCGATGGTTCTCATTACAAAAAGGTCGGCTGGAAAATCTATTTTTGCTGCCGCTCGGCGACTTATTTTTTTTAGAAAAAAAGAAAATAATTGAAAAATAAGTAAAATTAGAAGAAAAATAAAAACACTTTTTATTACTTCTGTGACAGGGATTATAGACTCTGTGATTTGATAACTGCGGAGCTGAAAGGCATAAAAAATAGCTATCGGAAAAGCCAGCAGTTGTAAAAAAAAAGTTGCACGAGATATTTTTAGAGAGTCGTCGCCACAAAAACCCGCCAACGAACCGAGTATGATTCCCAACAAGGTCGCCAATCCCATGCCGAGCAATCCGACTTGGACGGCGACTCTGGCACCAAAGACAATCCCAGCGGCTACGTCGCGCCCAAGATGGTCTGTGCCGAGCCAATGCCGATAGCGAAGTGACGCAACTTGCTGATTATCAAAGGGAGAAATCAATTCGTTGGCTCTATCCATCGTAGTGACGGAGTACGGAATGGGCGAAAAAATGACCGATTCGTACTTTTGTTCAGACCAAGTGTAGGCATAAAGTTCGCCGCTACGCTTCGTGATTCCTAACGAATTACTGTATTCACGGAAGATAGGAAAGTAAGCCTGTCCGTTTATTTTACAAAAAAGTGGCTGCTCGTTGGCAATAAAATCTGCGCCAACTGCTGTCAAAAACAAGAAAGCAAAGCACCAAAAAGAATAATTTTGGGAGTAGTGAAAATATTTTTTTATTTTATTTTTCAAAATAATGTGACAAAAATATTAGAATGTTGCGCCGCAGCCGATAGAAATATCTTCGGCAATCACTTGGTGCGTTTTTAGGTAAATTCCTGCAAAAAAACGTGTGGCGGGCGTGCTTATTTCGGGCAAATAATAGCGAACTCCGATTTTATTGTAGATAAAAAAAGTTGCATTTTTTCTGTTTTCACCAAAATAAGTTCCCGCTTGAAGAAGCGCGCCCCAGTTGCCAAAAAGCCATTCTTCGGCTACAAAAACCATTTTTTGAATAGATTTTCGGCGGCTGACTGCCTCGTTGCCGGGCGGATTGATGTGCTGTTGGAAGGCATAAATGGCTTCATTCTGCTCGTACTCGAAGCCTACAAGAAGGCGATTGACCTTGCTGTGGTGATAAACCGCCGCAATGGAGCCGAAATAAACTGGATATTTTGGTCCGCCCGGAAGTTTGTCTTCCACAAACCCGATGTCCGCATGGAGCAGCAATCCCAACCGGTGTTTGGGCTTCGAGGACTCCGTAGCTACTTGATAATCAGCCTTTTGCAACGGCTGGCGTGTATATTGCAAGCCTGCGTAAAGAGCTGGAATGTTTAGTCCAAAATTGGGAAGTTGGGACGCTCCGTTGGAAAAATGGGTCAAACTGCCGCCGAGCAGCATCGCCCACCGAGCGTCGAAATGCCACTTTCCGCCCAAACGCAGGGAAGTTACGTTATTGAACGCAGAGCCAATTCCATTATTTGTTGGGTTTGTGACAGGGTTGAAATACTTGCTAATATACGCTACGCCCAAGCCAATCTGAAATTTTAGGTCGAATCGGCTCGTGTGAATGGCATTGAAACTTAAACTCGGAAAAATTCCGACGGCGTTGCCGAGCGTCTGGTCGTTGCCCAGATTGTAATATAAAAGCGACACGCCAAAGAGCGGATAATTTTGCCAATAGTGCCAGTTGCGCCGACCATACATTTGAAATTGTAGCGATATTTCGGCTGCCGATGCGGGTGTTTTTACTTCAAAATTCAGTATTTGCTTGTGTTTTACCAACTGTCCATAGTGCGACATGAACTCAACCGAAAGCCCTTTTTGGGCTGCCAAAGGCGCAGCCAAGATGAGCAATAGGATTGCCCAAACAGTTATTTTTTTACATCCCAATAGTCTGTTCATACCCAATTATTGTATCACAAAATTCATTCCTACTCGTCCATTTGCAAATGAACTGCCATAGGGTTGGGTGAAGGTCAAAATATTGTCGGTGAGTGCAAAAAATCTAAATTTCCATATTTTTGCGACAGCACTTAATCCCAAGCCTTGCAAGCCGCCGTCGCGGAAGGAATAAGTGGCTCCGAGATGCAGGAAAGAGAATATTTTGTAGCCCGCCGACGCTGCGATGGCTTTTTGGGTCAGCCCTTGATGGGTACGTACTTGCGCCACTGCGCCGACCGTCAAGCGGTCAGAAAGTTTGTATTGCAGGCTCGCCAAATAGTTGGTGGGGAGCGTGGAGGTGTAGGAATTATTGGTTTTTTGGAAGTTAAATATTTTTGAAAGTGTGTCCAAAGTGCTGCTAAAATTGACAGAATCCTTGCGCAGCACCTGTGCCAAATCCAATCCTGAATAGGTATAAGTTCCTTTACTACTCAAATTTTGGGCATTTTGTGTCCACTTGATACTTCCCGCGAGGTCTGTCACACTGGCTGAAAGTTTTAATTTTTCGGTCAGGTCAAAGTCAATTCCCAAGTCGAAAGCCAAGCCACGATTGGGGGTAAAAAGATTTTTTAGACTGTATGCCGACGTGAGTTTGAAGTTGAAATTATCCAAGTCCGTTTTGTTCAAATAATTAGACGTATTGAGTTGGTAATCCGTGTTGAGCGTTAGTTGGTAAATATCGCTGCTGGTATTGAGCGACGCGGTGCTGCGCGACGTGCTGACATTGCTGATTCCGTTGAGGTATTTGGCTCGCCCACCGATTTTTAGGTATCCTAATTGGTAGGCGGCGGCTATGCTGAACTGGCTGAAAGTGCTGCTTTGCAAATTCACGCCGATGTCTGCGGTCTGCCCGATGTAGGCGGCGTTTCCGTTCCAAAAAATATCTGCGGCGGCTTTGGAGTACAGTATTTCGGTGTTGGAGCGCACGGCGTGGTCGAGGCTCAAGCTCCAACCGCTACCGATGCCGAAAGTAAGTCCCAATGTTTGAAAAGTGGTGGTGGCGTTGAGTTGGTTCTCAGTTGTTTTGAGTTTTGAGATGGCGTTAGAAAGGTCGAGCGTCGTTTTTCCAGCCGAATTTTTAGTAAATAAATCGTTGTAATTTGTGGTACTTTGAATGTCAAAGTATGTTTTTGGTAGTAAAATAGCTATTCCCTGCGTGGGCAGTGCGGCAGGATTCATACGAGCTGCTTCGGGCATAAACTCTGCAGGCAGCATGACGGTAGTTAGGTCTATTTGGGCGATGGCGGACGCACTACAAACGCCAATAATCAAGAGCAAAAATAATTTTTTCATCATTAAGTAATTATAAGTTTTTAGTTTTTAATTTTGAGTCATCATAAACTATTGAAAATCAACGAATTATGTCGAATATCAAATGTCGTCTATTTAAGTGCAAGTAATTATAAGTTTTTAGTTTTTAATTTTGAGTCATCACAAACTATTGAAAATCAATGAATTATGTCGAATATCAAATGTCATTTATTTAAGTGCAAGTAGTTAAAAATTTAAAATATTTGATAGTTTTAGGCAATTTTTAATTTTTCGACCACTCCTTTTTTCAGCTTGATACAAAAGGTAGTGCCTTCTCCGACGGCGGATTTTTTCACAAAAATTTTACCTGAATGGTACTCCTCGATGATGCGCCGAGCGAGCGAAAGCCCCAATCCCCAGCCGCGCGCCTTCGTCGTGTAGCCGGGCTGAAAAACAGTTTTTAGTTTGGACGCTGCGATTCCCTTTCCCGTGTCGCTGATATCTATGCCCACAAACGTGGATTCTTCATATACTTTGGCTGTAATAGTGCCGTTGCCGTCCATTGCGTCCAACGAGTTGCGCAGCAAATTCTCGACGACCCACTCGAAAAGCGGCGGATTGAGCTGCACCAAAACGGGCGATTCGTAGGGGCTGTCAGGAAAATCAAAAACAATTTTTTTGGATGCTCGCCGCGACATATAAGCACGACATTTTTCTAATTCATCAAAAATATTGACGGTCTGTAAGTCGGGCGCAGCACCGATTTTTGAGAAACGCTCCGCTACCAAACTCAATTTATCCACGTCGTTGCTCAATTCGTCCAACACTTCGTGCGTCGCGTTGTCGCCGTCGTGCTGCGCGCGCAAGTGTTCTATCCACGCAATGATAGCCGAAATCGGCGTTCCCATCTGGTGCGCCGTTTCTTTCGCCATTCCGACCCAAACCCGATTTTGCTCGCCGCGCCGCGCCGCACTGAACCCCACATAACCAATTAGGATAAAAATCGCAATCAATCCAAGCTGCACAAAAGGATAATACTGCAACTGGGTGAGCAAAGTCGAGTATTTGTAGTACACTTTTTGGCTGCCCGACACGAGCGGTTGCTGCCCTTCCGCTTTGAGTTTTTCAAGCTCCGCGTACAATTTCGATTCATTTTTTTGTAAAAAAATCTTTTCTGCTTCGAGCGGATTGGCGACGGTATCGCTGGGTTCGCCCATATTTTTTACGCCCTCAATCCGGTTGCGGTCGTTCACCAAAATAAGCGGAATGGTGGTATTGGAAGCCAGCATTTCGCTGACGAGCGTGAAGTCCGTCCCGTCCGCCGCCTGCGCAAACTGCTCTTGGGCAAGCAACCAAAGGGACACTTTTTTGCGCTCTTCATCCGCCAACTGTTTTACTAAACGATTGGTATAAAACATAGAAGCTGCCGCGATGAGCAAGCCCGCTATCGCCAACCACAATTTCCAGCGTCCTTTTTGTTGATAAATATCCATAAATTTTTTTCAAATAAAAACCGCCCAATTTTTTTATTTTCTTATTGGGCGTTCCATTTTCGTGTGACATTTTTTACAAGTGCAGTGGTCGCTGTTGTCGTAAAAACGTTCAAAAATAGGCGGTAGTTGCTTGACAATATCGGTCACAAATTCGTATTCTTCGTAAAGTTTTTCGCCACAATTTTCGCAATACCACAGAAAGCCGTCCAATTCCTGCTTGGCTCGCTTGCGCTCTACGACCATTCCGACGGTATTTTCGCCGCGTTGCGGAGAGTGTGGCGTGCGTGGTGGTAGCAAAAAAATATCGCCTGCTCGAATGTGAAGGTCGCGCGGTTTTCCGTCGTCGATGATTTTTAGCACGATGTCGCCTTCTATTTGGTAATAAAATTCTTCGCCCTCGTTGAAGTGATAATCTTTTCGAGCGTTGGGTCCGCCGACTATCATCACGATAAATTCGGTATTTTCCCAAACACAGAAGTTACCGACTGGCGGCTTCAAAAGGTGGCGATGGTCGTCAATCCAGCCTTGTAAGTTGAAGGGTGCTGCTATTGGCATAAATAGTTTTTAGTTTTTAGTCGTGCAACTAATTGATAATCAATTAGTTGCAATATTATGTCGGTATAAATTGTGGTGCGAAAATATTTTATTAATTGATATTATACAAAATATTCTTTTACTAAAATTTTAAACAATTTTTTATTCGATGTTACTGTATTTTCAGACGTGCCTTGTAGAAATTCAAGTTTTTGCAAAAATACCGTCTGGCGAAGCGAAAACTGTTTGAAGTCTGGCGGGGTTCCGACGAGTATTTTTCGCGCGCCGACGGGATTTTTAGGCAAAAACTTTAGAATTTCTACAGAGCACTTGATTTTTTTGGTTACTTTTTTCATCAAGGAAAAAAGTGACAA
>JAYUHK010000131.1:0-4517 GCA_043767025.1 Saprospiraceae bacterium
AAATACTCGTCGGCTTCGCCAGACTTCAAACAGTTTTCGCTTCGCCAGACGATATTTTTGCAAAAACTTGAATTTCTACAAGGCACGTCTGAAAATACACTCACATCGAATAAAATGCCGTCTAAAATTTTAGTAGAAAAATATCTTTGCGTAACATAAGGTACTGAATATTGTGACGCAGAATTTTGAGTCAAAACAAGGCAGATTTGAGGCACGATGCCGTGCATCGTAACGAAAATCTAACGCAGTTTTGGCTCAAAAGACAAGTCAGAATACAGTAACTTATTTTGGACGCGTTCCTTAAGGAATGAAGAAAAAAAGAGTTTGTCCCAAACTGAATTGGGACAAACTCTTTTTCTATTTTTAAGGAATAAATATTCTTTATTTAAGTAGTTGTAAGTTTTTAGTTTTTAATTTTGAGTCATCATAAACTATTGAAAATCAACGAATTATGTCGAATATTAAATCTCATCTATTTAAGTGCAAGAACTTAAAAAAAAATTACTTCGCTGGGACGGTCGTTGCCTCGCCAAGTACGGGAGTAGTTTTTTCCATTTTGATTTCTTTTTTAGGCTGCTCCGTGCTGCCGTGTGACGCGCCACCGTAAATGGAACCCAACACAGGCGCGATAGCAAGCCCGATGAGGCAAGTCAATTTTATCAAAATATTCATAGACGGTCCAGACGTATCTTTGAACGGGTCGCCTACGGTGTCGCCTGTGACGGCAGCCTTGTGAGCGTCAGAGCCTTTGTACTCCATTTTTCCGTTTATCATCACGCCTTTCTCGAATGATTTTTTGGCATTGTCCCAAGCACCGCCAGCGTTGGATTGGAAGATCGCCCACATTACGCCCGAAACCGTCACGCCCGCCATGTAGCCGCCCAACGCTTCGGGACCCATCACGAATCCTATCAAAATCGGAGTGATAATAGTAATTGCGCCCGGCATTACCATTTCGCGGATAGCCGCTTTGGTCGAAATATCTACACATTTGGCATATTCTGGCTTGCCAGTGCCTTCCATAATGCCCGGTATCTCGCGAAACTGGCGACGGACTTCATTGACCATATCCATCGCTGCGCGTCCCACTGCACTCATTGCGAAAGCAGAAAAAACAACTGGAATCATCGCGCCAATAAACAATGCTGCCAACACTTTGGCATTGAAAATATTGATGCCCGTGATGCCTGTGAAAGTCACATAAGCCGCAAAAAGAGCCAACGCCGTGAGAGCCGCCGAAGCGATAGCAAAACCTTTACCTATCGCTGCCGTCGTGTTGCCTACGGTGTCCAAAATATCGGTACGCATACGGACTTCTTTCGGTAGTTCGCTCATCTCGGCTATTCCGCCCGCATTGTCCGCTATCGGTCCAAAAGCGTCTATCGCTAATTGCATCGCCGTAGTAGCCATCATTGCGGAAGCAGCAATCGCTACGCCGTAGAAGCCTGCGCACTCGTAAGCTCCCCAGATAGCTCCAGCGAACAAAATGACGGGATAAGCGGTGGACATCATACCAGTCGCCAAGCCCGCAATAATATTCGTTCCTGCGCCTGTGGCGGATTGTTGGACGATATTATTGACAGGTTTTCCGCCCAAAGCCGTATAATATTCTGTGATATAAGAAATCAAAGCTCCTACTATCAATCCGATGAGGACGGCGTAAAATACATTGATATTGGCTACCGCGATGGGCGTAAAACGACCTTCTGCAAAAATATTCATCGTCATAGTGGCTGGTAACATCAATTTTATGACGAAAAAAGACGCAACAGCAGTCATTATCAACGAAGACCAGTTGCCCATATTGAGCGCGCGCTGTACGGTGGCTTCGTTGGCACCTTCTTCTTTTATTTTTACAAAAAACATTCCTATGATAGAAAAAATAATGCCCAATCCTGCCAACAAAATTGGCAACAAAATCGGACCCATTCCCCCAAAATCATCTTTAATGCTGCCGCCCATGTCTTTGATGACGTAGTTGCCCAACACCATCGCCGCCAAGACGGTTGCTACATACGAGCCGAACAAATCCGCGCCCATACCTGCCACGTCGCCTACGTTGTCGCCTACGTTGTCGGCGATGGTAGCGGGATTGCGGGGGTCATCTTCGGGGATTCCAGCTTCTACTTTTCCTACCAAGTCAGCTCCTACGTCCGCCGCTTTGGTATAGATACCTCCACCGACGCGAGCAAACAAGGCGATGGATTCAGCACCCAACGAAAAGCCTGCCAATGCTTCGAGTATCATAGACATTTTTTCGTAGCCGGGCCAAACGCCGCCGCCGAGCCACATAAATAAGATAGCAAATAGACCGCTCAAGCCCAAAACTGCCAATCCCGCTACGCCAAGTCCCATCACAGAGCCACCTTTGAAAGATACTTCCAATGCTTTGGAAAGGCTGCTGCGAGCGGCTTGTGTGGTGCGCACGTTGGCTTTGGTGGCGATTCTCATTCCGATATTTCCAGCGAGTGCCGAAAATATAGCTCCGATGATGAAGGCTACTACTATGAACCAGTGAGAGTTAGCGACCATCGTAGAAAGTATGCCGAGCAAAACGCTGGCGACCAACACGAAGACAGCCAACACACGGTATTCTGCTTTCAAGAATGCCAAAGCTCCTTCGGCGATGTATTTGGCGATGGTCGCCATTTTTTCTTCTCCTGCGTCTTGTTTCGTGACCCATGAAGAAAGTACCGCCATATAAGCGAGTGCAATTAGCCCAAAGACGGGCAAAATATAAACCAATGATTCCATGATAATTTGCGTATCGTTTTTAAATATTTACAAAATTTTGTTTAGAATAAATAGGGCTTACGAATGAATAAAAAATAAGGTGCTCTAATTTTTCAAATAAATTCAATTAATAACAAGGCATTTTTAAGGCGCGACGCAGCGCGTGCTAACGAAAAAATAACGCAGTGATTGTTTGTAATTTAGCAGAAAAAATGAGTATTTTATTTTAGACACATTCCTTAACTTGAAGATACTCCAAACGGCGTGCAAAAGTATCGTTTTTTTATTAAAAAATTCAACAAAAACGGCTAAGTTTTTCTAAAAAATACTAAAAATATTGGGCGGTCAGTCCGATTTTGTACGATGTGCGATAGCGCGAGGGTGAAAAGTGAGTATCGTTTCCTTCAAAAATTCGGTATTAAGGTGGGTATAAATCTCGGTAGTGGTGATGGATTCGTGTCCAAGCATGGACTGGATAGCCCGCAAATCGGCTCCGCCTTCGAGCAGGTGAGTGGCGAAAGAGTGCCTGAAAGTATGCGGACTGACGGACTTTTGGGTGCCGACTTGCTCGGCGGCTTCTTTGATGATGAGAAAAACCATGACGCGAGATATTTTTTTTCCATTTCGGTTCAAAAAAAGCGTGTCTTCGTCGGCTGGCGCAATTTTTTGGAGTCGCCGAATGTTGTCCATGTAGATTCGGATACATTGGGCAGCCTCTTCTCCGATAGGAACGATTCGCTCTTTGTTGCCTTTGCCAGTCACTTTCAGAAAGCCGATGTCGAGGTATAAGTTGGATATTTTGAGATTGGTCAGTTCGCTCACCCGCAGCCCCGAAGCGTAGAGCGTTTCGAGCATTGCGCGGTTGCGAGTGCCTTGTGGGTGGCTCAAATCAATGCCGTCCAGAATTTTTTGTATTTCTTCAAAAGTCAATACATCGGGCAAATATCGTGCGAGTTGGGGACTTTCGAGCAGTTCGGTTGGGTCGGAGCTGCTGCGGTCGCTGATGAGTAAAAATTTGAAAAAGCTGCGCAAGCTGGAAATAAGTCGAGCCTGCGAACTGGCTTCCAGCCCAAATTGGTGTAGGTAAATAATAAATTCTTCAAGCTGTGTCCTTTGGAGTTGGGCGGGCGAAAGCTGGATATTTTTGATGGCTACATATTGCGCGAGCTTATTTACATCGCTCCGATAAGCTGCGACAGAATTTTCGGAGAGCGACCGCTCAAGCATCAAATAATGCTGAAATTCGAGGATAGTTTCCGCCCAAGTATCGTTTTTAGATTCCAAAATACAGGTTAAACGCATTAAAATATAAAACAAAATTGCGCACAATATGATTTTATAGCTAATAATTTTCAAATTTATTTAAAACACCAAGTTAGATAAGTTCTTAAGTTCCCGAACAAATTTAGTTTTCATTAAAAGCCGACTACTTTAGCGGTCGGACAATGGATAATATTTGATGTTGGCATTAGCCAAATACTCGCTACGGGCAACTTATTTAGGATAAGTAAAAAAACAGTTTTACAATCTGATGCCAAAGGCATCAAACATTTATAGAAAATATATGGTACATCGCGTCCGACCCCGAAGGGGTCGCAGATATGGGGCATTTGTCTTTTATAAACATTTAATCCCTTCGGGATTTTTAAACGAAAGTAACTATGCACAAGTTCTTACACTTAAATAGATGACATTTAATATTCGACATAATTCGTTGATTTTCAATAGTTTATGACGACTCAAAATTAAAAACTTATAACTTATAACTATTTACATTCCTTATA
>JAYUHK010000132.1:0-2352 GCA_043767025.1 Saprospiraceae bacterium
GAATTATTCCTTTATTCCAAAGGATATTATTTGGAATGGATGCGCGCACATTGGATAAAAGACAAGGATTTGCTGAAACTATACGAATTGGTGTATGCCCCAAAAAAATACCTGCAAGACGAAGCTAAAAACTACAAACGCTACGAAACAACGATGGAACAAGAATTTTGGAACTCAAAAATAGACACTAAAACATTTTCATACCATGAACACTAAATTTATCTTAACTTTGCTAATCGCTACCGCAGTCGGCGGTTGCTCGTACCCGTCGTATTTGCCGACTTCGGGCGAAATAGATGTCAATCAATACGGCTCGCACATCGATATCAGCAGCAGTAAAAAGACCAACATAAAAGGGGAATTAATCTCAATAGACAGCAACAAAATCATAGTTTTGTTGAAAACCGCTCAAAAATGCAGAGTGGTTTCTATCAAAGAAGTCGAGCAATTCACGCTCCGATATGCGGAGCCGCCAAATTATAGTCGGTTAATACCGCTTTATTCGCTTTGGAGTCTTTCGCATGGGAGGTATCTTTTAGCCACGCTACCCGTCAATCTAATCGTGACTATTTGGGTGACAGCGTCAGGAAACAGTGCTTTTACATACAGCAGGCAAGATATGACGTACGAAAAATTAAAAATGTTCGCAAGATTTCCGCAAGGAGTCCCGCTCAACGTGAGTATCGCAAGCATAAGATGAAAAGTGGTGTCTGGTAAGCATTTTACCAAAAAAAAATTGGATTTTAATAAAATCTGTCGAACACAAAACACAGCAATTTATAAAAAATGATAACAGGAAAAGAACTTATTGAGCTTGGGTACAGACCCTCCAAGTGGTTTAGAGATGCGATTGATTTTGCGAATGAAAATAATTTGAGTGGAGAAAGTCTAACCGAATACCTGAAAGCAGCAAGCCCGACGGTCATCGAACCTCACGAGAAGCCAGTAGCTTTTTTTGAGAATATAAAAGCGAGCAGCGAGGAGGAAATCGCAAATGTCAAAGACGTACTCGCTACGATGCGGGGACTGATGAAAACGCCAACTTTGGTAGGCGGCGCGGTGATGCCCGATGCCTGCCCGACGGGCGAAGGTCGAATGCCTGTCGGAGGTATTGCCGTAGCTAAAAATGCGATTCACCCAGCGATGCACAGTGCGGATATTTGTTGCTCGGTGATGATGACCAATTTTGGGCTGCTCGACCCAAAGAAAGTTTTGGATATGGCACATTCTGTGACGCATTTTGGCGGCGGCGGACGAGCCGAATATTCAGAGTTGCCCAAAGAATTGGTCGAAAAACTGATGCAAAATAAATTTCTCAACTCTGAACGAAGTATGACATTTGCCAAAACACACTTGGCGACGCAGGGCGACGGCAACCACTTTTTATTCGTCGGAAAATCAAAAAATACAGGCGAAACGATACTGGTGACGCACCACGGCAGTCGCGGTTTGGGCGCAAACTTATTCGTGCAAGGAATGAAAGTCGCAGAGTTTTTTAGAAAAGAAATCTCGCCTCGGACGGCAGAAAAAAGCGCGTGGATACCCTACGATACGGACGAAGGAAAATCCTATTGGGAGGCACTCCAGCTCATTCGAGAATGGACAAAACTCAATCACTCGACGATTCACGACGCAACCGTCCAGAAACTAAAAAACAACCCGACGGATAGATTTTGGAACGAACACAATTTTGTTTTCAAAGACAAAGATTTGTTTTACCACGCCAAAGGCGCAACGCCGTTGGACGACAAGTTCGTGCCAGACAGCAAGGACGGGCTGCGCCTGATTCCTTTGAATATGAGCGAGCCTGTGTTGATAGTGAGGGGAAAAACTACCGAAAATAATCTGGGTTTTGCACCGCACGGCGCGGGGCGAAACATCAGTCGGACGAGCCACAAACGAAACAATGCCCACAAGACAATCCAGCAATTATTTGAAGAAGAAACGAAGGGACTCGACATTCGCTTTTTCTCCAAACACATAGACATTTCCGAACTGCCGAGTGCTTACAAAAATGCCAGCTCCGTCAAGCAGCAGATGCAAGAGTTTGGGCTTGGCGAGGTGGTAGATGAAATCTTGCCTTATGGCTGCATCATGGCAGGCGATTGGGAGATTGACGCGCCTTGGAAACAAAAATTTAAGAATAAAAAAAAGGCGTAAGGAATGAAGAGAAAATAAGGTACTGAATATTGTGACCCAAAAGACAAGTCAGAATACAGTAACTTATTTTGGACGCGTTCCTAATGAATGAAGAAGAAAAGTAAAAATACGGAACTGTAATATTTGCGCCTCCAAATTTTCGGTCTTCGGCAGTCCTAAATAAAATGACTTGACCGATGAACTAAAACTTTT
>JAYUHK010000133.1:0-6429 GCA_043767025.1 Saprospiraceae bacterium
ATAGAAAGTGGGATTCGGAAGCCGTCTTCGCTGACTGCATAATTATCTTTGAGATTGTAATATTCGATGCCGCCACTGTAATTGAGCGTCGTACCCGTCGAGTTAAATAATTTCGCAGCTACATCAATCGTCGAAAAAACCTGTTTTACAGTAGCTTTTGCAAACGTATCTGTCGTATGATTGTAACCATAAAAGTAGCGATTTTTTTGGTCGTAGCCTACGCTGGCGTTCAAAGTCAATTTATCGTTCAGATAATAATTGCCTGACACTGAACCACTTGTGTTGCCAAATCGCTGATTGGCGAGTGACGAAAAGTTAGCAGAATGGTGTTTTGCTTGCAACAAAATATCGTATTCTTTTGCCGAAGTGAGGGCGTAAGAAGCATCTATATAAGGCGAGGCGGGAATCCCGTAGCCAGCTTTCAGGAAGCCACGATAAGAGGGCGGCAGTGGCTCGGCTTTCATAGAAAGTGGGCGAAGTTTGGGCGGCTGATAAGTCACCGAAATACTTTTAGGAGAAATAGAATAATCCAGATTTTTGGTAATTGTGTCTGGCGTAGGCTGTATCGGCTGCGTTTTCAATCTTTCGGCTTCGATGAGTCGAGCATCAAAATTTTTGATAACACTCTGTTTTTCAGAGGGTAAAGCCACTCCGCCCGATGTTTTTTGTGCAAAAAGCGAGTTGGACAAAATTGTCACAAAAATCGCAATTAATATTTTTTTATTAGACATAAAGTTTAAATAATTTTTTTGATTGTCATTTTTATTGGTATCAATTTTTCATTTTTACAAATAAAAAAATTAGCGTACCGTCGTTCATCACGAAGTACAAATTGACTTTTTTTTCGCTTCTAATTTCCGCCGTTGTCCATTTCCAACAAGCCGTTTCCGTCAGGTTTGCTGACCTTCCTGCCTTTTTCGCGTGCGTCCAACTGCGAAAGTTTGGTTTTGGTGAGGCTCGTAATTTCTTTATCGGACGTATAGGTTTCCAAAACGGCTTCCAATGCGGCGCGCGCGTTGAAAAAGTCACCTTTTTCGGCATAAATATCGGACTGTAAAATGGTGCTTTTGGCGACCCAAATTTCATAATTGCCGCTTTCTTTGCTGGCGTTGGCACAAAGTTTTTCGGCAACATCGTAGTCGCGGCGCAAAAAGTAAATATTAGCGACCAAATACCGAGCTTCGGCGGTTTGTTCGTTGTCGCTCAATTTTGTCACTTGGTTGAAAGCGGTCAAAGCGCGGTCGTATTCTTTTTTGTCAAAAGCTACCTTTCCCAAATAAAAGTTGGCGGATGCTTGTTGTTCCTGTGATGCTTGTTGGTTTTTAGCCACTTTTTCAGCCAGTTCGACTACCGATTTTGAGTTGTTGGTGCGATACGCGCTGCGCAAAGCTCCCAACTGCGCCTCGAATCGAGCATCGTCGTTGGACGCAACTTTTTCCAGCTTTGTGTAATAATCAAAGGATTTATTGAAATCTTTGTCGCTGTTGTAAGCGATAAGAGCGGCTTTGTTGAGTGACTTTTCGTAATATTTTGAGCCTGCACCTTTCTGGATCACATTTTCGTAATCCACCAATGCTTTGGAGTATTGTTTTTGGGACGCAAAACACTCGCCTCGACGGAAATACGCCAGCAATCTATTCGTTCCGCTCGGATATTTCGTCAAATAATCCGTGTAGCCTTGCGATGCTTTTTCGTAATTTCCGAGTTCAAATTGCGATTCTGCGGCTTTAAAATTCAGATTGTCTTTTTCTCCCGAAGAAACTTTGTAGCCCGGCACCGTTTCTACGAAGGCAAAATAATCGTCTGGTTTGTTCAAATCTTTAACATAAATTTCCTCCAAAGCTGACAGGGCATCTTTGGCTTCTTCCGCTTCAGGGTTGTTGGTAAAAACCTGTTTGTAGTAATTTATTGCCGTTTCTAACACGCCTTGATTGTAACTTATCAAGCCCAATTTTAGCAAAGCCTGCGTGATAAGCGGCGATTTTCCTTTGTATCCATTCACGAGGGCTTTGAGCGGAATAGTTGCTTCTTTAAGTTTTCCATTTTCCTGATATGTGCTTCCTAATTCCAAAAGTGCGTCGTCGGCGTACTCCGAATTTGGAAAATCTTTTGTAATTTTTTCTAATAAAATAATCTTCGAATCGCCGTCACCACGCAAGCCCTGAATGATCGCTTTTTGATAAATCGCATAGACGTAACCCGTCGTTTTGCTCTGGATAGCGTCGTCATAATATTTCACAGCAGCATCGTAATTATTTTGTTTGAACAAACAATCGCCTGCGCGAAGGGTCGCGTCGCCCAAAATTTGATTTTTTACATAGTTGTTTTTCAACGTATTTCCGTCCGATTTGATACCCGTCACTGCGTCCTGAAAGTAACCGCGTGCGCCACTGTAATTTTTTTGTTTGAGATAATTGTAGCCTTGCAAATAATTTCCTGTATTGAGAGAGGCTTCGGCGGGCAGCTCGTCGTCGTTATTTTTGGCATAGCTCAAAAATTTGGTCATATAGTTGCGACTTGTTTCATAATCTTTCCGCGAATTTGCCAAGTCGCCCATCCAAAAACTCGCCAAAGCCGTTGTTTTAGGGTCTATTGAGCGGTCGAGTGATTTTGTAAAATAACTTCTCGCCTCATCATTTTTGCCCTCATTGTAGAGTTGCACGCCTTTCAAGTAGGCTACTTTTTGGTAAGTTTCTCGGATTTTGGAGGACTGATTGGGAAGTTCGTCCATGATTTGGAGGGCTTTGTCGTAGTCGCGCGTACTCAAAAATAGGTAGCTCAATACCGACTGCGCCTCTGCGTATTGAGGCGAACTGCTCTTGATTTTTTGCAAGGCAGCAATGGCTTCGCGGTCATATTTTTGCTCATAACTCAACTTTCCGTAATTCAACAACGCCTCCGACTGGGTGCTTTTGTCAAAGTCCAAACGACTTGCTCCTCCAAATGCGTTGCGGGCAGAAGTTTTGTTCCCCAACCGCAAATAACAATCCCCAAGATAGTAGTTTGCGTTTTGCCCAACGACTGTGTTGAGCGAAGATGCCGCCTCAAAGTGCGTCACAGCTTTCTGATATTTTTCATTTTTATACTGCACAAAGCCGACTTGATAATGCTCATCTGGACGCAAGTTATTCGTTGAGTTTGCGTAGTATTCCAAGAGTGGAAGTGCTTTTTGGTAGTCTTTTTTCTCAAAATACGACTGCCCAACCAGCTGACTCATTTCGGGCTTGTTGCGAATATCGCCACTCAATTTTGGCTCGGCATATTCTATGACTTTATCAAATTTATTTTGCAAAAAATAGATTTGTGTGACATAATATGGAACTGAACTTCCATACAATTTGGACGCTCCACAACGCTCAAAACCTTTGATAGCTCCGTTAAAATCATTTTCATAAAAGCAACACACGGCGTGGTAATAATTCGACGGATAGTAATAATCGCCTTCTTTTTCTTTTATTCCTCCAAAAGCGGCTTTCGCCTGACCGAATTTTTTTTGGATAAAATACGCGTAACCTGTCTTAAATCGAACTTCCGTGCGCTGCTCGGCAGAAAGATTTCCGTTTTCGGCAAGGCGATAATATTCGAGTGCTTTTTCAAATTTTCCGCTCCGGTAGTAGTAGTTGGCTACGTCGAGTACGGCACTACCCGCCACTGGCTCGGGTGCGTGATTGCGTATAAAATCCAAAATCAACTGCTCTCCTTCGGGCAAACCGAGCCGAATCGCACAGCGTGCATCGTACATCTCTGCATCGGTGCGCAACATTCCAAAGTTGGGTTCGTTTTGCGGGTTTTGTTGGGCAAGTAATTTTTTGAACTCATCGCGCGACTGCGAATACAGTCCGCGGTCATAAAATTCTACGCCGCGTTTGTAGGCGAGTTGAAGCTCCGTAAATACTGCGGTTGCGGGCTGTGCAAACACCGAAATCGCAGCCTGCAATAGGATAAAAGCCGCTAAAAAAATGCGTCTAAAAAACATATATTTAAAGTTTGGTTAAATAAGTAGTTATAAGTTTTTAGTTTTTAGTTTTTAGTCATCATAAACTATTGAAAACCAACGAACTATGTCGAATATTAAATGTCATCTATTTAAGTGTGAGAACTTAACAAAATTTGGACTGGTAAAATAACGCATTAATTAGTACTTTTCATTGTATAGGACACATCATTTTTTAAATAATATTTTTATTCGCCAAAAAATGACGCGATTGGAGGTTTTTCTTCGCTGAAAAATTGCGTTTTGTGCTGCTCGAAAGTTTATTCTTCGGCTTTATTTTTCAAACTCATCAGTAAAGTGTAGGCATTTTGGACGACTATATTTTTGTTGGCAAGCTGTGTCGAATTTTTAATTTCTATCCGTCCGTTTTCGGTCGCGCCAGTTTGCACTTCCACCATCTCGAATTGCTGGCTCGCCACCGAGATAAAAACAAATTCTTTGCCCCCAAAACTAATCACAGCGTCTTCGGGCAAGACGCTGGAAATCTTGTTTTCGACTTCTATTTCGGCGTTCATGTAGGTGCCGGGCAGCAGATTTTTGTCATAGTCCAAAAAATGGCAATGAACTTCGGCGGTGTGGTCGGGGCTGATGTCTTTGCTGATTAAAATTATTTCGCAGGGGTGTTTTTTGCTGGGTTCGGTGTTGGTGTAGCAAATTAATTTCTGTCCGATGCGGAGTTTTGCTACATCTTTTTCGAATATTTTTAGGTTCAAATGTATGTCCGTAGGGTTCACTAACTCAAAAAGTACATCGCTGGGCGTTACATATTTACCAATATTTACGTTTACTTTGGACACAAAACCGTCGATGGGCGAAAAAATATTTACAGTTTTTATGATGTTTTGAGCAGTAACGGTTGCGGGGAGTATGCCAGCCAATTCCATTTTTGCTTGCAGGGCTTTTACTATTATTTGTTGGTGTTCGTGCTCGGCTTGTACGGGTTGCAGGTCGGCAGCAGCGATTACTTTTTCGTCAAAAAGCGTTTGTTGGCGCACTAATTGGGTGTTCAAGAGCTGCAAACTCACTTTGGCGGCGAGGTAGTCTTGTTGTAATTGTATGAACTGAATGTCCTCAATAGTGGCTATTATTTGCCCTTTTTTGAGGTGCATTCCGGGCAGCAACTGCGTGTTTTTGAGGTAGCCGCCCATCGGAAAGCTAATAGAAACCATATTTTGAGGCGGGACATCTATCTTACCGCTCACTCTTAACCGACTGGCTACCCCTTCATTTTGTAGCTGACCGACTTCGATAGCTGCATTTTTGAGTTGCCCGTCTGTAAGAGTGAGCAGGTTTGTTTGGGGCATTTGCTCGACTATTTCTTCTTTTTTGTGGCTGCACGAGAGCGCAGCAAATGCCAAACAAACAACGATAGATGTTTTTTTCATATTTTGAACCACTTTCGCGGAAATCTTACTGGCACGAAATCTTGTCGAGCACTTCCGTAAATACCGCTTTTGTAGCGTCTTTGAAAACTAAATTTCCGTCATTTTTAGGATCCATCAATTCACCTCTTTTGATAGAAAGTTTGTTGTTTTCAATTTTCATAATTTTTGTTTCGGTCTGGTTGTTGCCTTCGATTTGGTACTTGTACATCAGTTCCATTTCGTTGGCTGCGTTCAGTTTGCCGGTCAAAGTGCCGTAAGCACCGTCTTTTTGCCACGGGCTCCAAGTCATTTCGCCCCTGATGTCGTCGCTGCTCAATATCCGCACGCGCACTGTCGTAGTGTCGCGGTTCAGCGCTTTTTGGAAACAATAATCGCCTTTCAGCACTTCAGGCTGCGCTGGTTTTGCTGCTGCCGCAGTTTCTTTTGTTTCTGCTGTGGTCGTTTCTTTTACGGGTGGCTTTTCTTGCTTGGTAGTGCTTGCGTTGTTGCAAGAAAAAGCGAGTAGCGCAATGCAAAAGCCGACTGATTGGTAAGCTAATTTTTTCATTTTTGTTGGTTTGAAAGTTAAATGTTTAATGAATTAAAATAATAAATAAATATTTTGAGAAAATTTTTATTTTACGTTGATTGGTTGAAAAATGGGTAACATCTACGACAAATATTAAAATTATAAATTTGTGGCACAAAAATACAATATTTTACATTTAATCAAAAAAAAATCAATTTTTTTTTTAAAATGATTTATTTGTGTGGCACCATTTTTTGGATTTGGAAAAGGGTAGGGAAGCTGTTTGACAAAAGCAAACAGTAAAAAAAGGGTTTTGAGAGGCAACAAAAAAAGTCCCAACAAGAGCGCAGCTCTTGTTGGGACTTTTTTTGTTATTATTTTAGCTTTTTCATCGTTGCACGATGACTTTCTGGTACCAAGTTTCTGCGCCGTTGGTCACTGACACCACATAAAAGCCGCTTGGCAGCGAAGCCACAGAGATGGTTTGGGTAGGGCTTTCCTCTCGCCACGCTTGCGAATGAACCGTTTGCCCGAGTTGGTTG
>JAYUHK010000134.1:0-29184 GCA_043767025.1 Saprospiraceae bacterium
CGCCCGCACTTTTGTTATCGAAAGAGGCAGCTACTTCGTCGCTAAAAGTGTGTTGAAGATTAACGAATCGGGTCGCTGACAAGCCAGAAATTTGTGGCAAATTCAGATAATATGACGTGTGAGTGGTATCTTGTTTGTAATAAATCTGGACGATAGAAAGGTTTGAAGACAGATTGAAACTTACCAATCCTTCTTTGGGGTCGGACATTTTGAGCGCAAATCCTTTGAATTTTTGCACAAAATTATCGTTGGTCGCCAATGTCATGGAGTCCGAGTTCAATATTTCTGTCCCATAACTATTGTCCAATCGGATGGTCAAAAAATTTCCAAACGCCAATGTATCGCCTTTCAAGCCAAAAATCGGAACTCTCAATTTTGGTTGTGGGATAAAATTTTCGATTTTTCCAATCGGAGTAGGGTCGAAAGTAAACGATTTATTGGAGTAATAAGGCACTTGATTGCTCATATCCTGATTGACTCGATAGACCTGAAGCGTCTGCGGATTACTGATATTTCCGTATTGCGAAAGCGAGTCATAAGCTATGCGCAACACTACGGAGTCTATGACAGACTGGCGAAAGTTGGGCGACAAAGAAGAAAGGCGAAACTGGACGAAAGGAGTTGCCTCGACCAAGCCGAAAATCGGATCTTTGAATTTGCCACACAAAAAGCTGCTGAAACTATTGACAGCAGGGTTGGGGTCGAACACTTTGACCGAATCATTGCGGACAGTCGTGGCTTCTATCGAAACCGTATCCGTAAATTTTATTTTGCTTTGGTCTTGCGTAAGTAAGTCAGCCCCGACCAACGAAGGTTTGTTACAAGCTGTAAAAACAACGAAAAGGGTTGCAAAAATCCATGCTCCTGCTACAAAAATACGACTTTGGTGGTATTGCATTTTATCTGTTTGAAAAAAAATAGATGATTGTTTGAAAAACGGCTGCAACGACAACGCTCCAGCTCGTTCAGAACGGTCGAGTGTCTAAAAAATTGTTATCTAACAAAAAATTAAGTTTTACGCCGCACCTTACTCCGCCGGAGTTTCGTCGGAAGCCAGCAGCTCGTTGTAAAACTTCGTGTAAGCGGACAGCGTAGCGCGCTCGTGTCCACCACCGATGTCCAAAAACGGTTTTTCGAGGCGCGCAATAGCTTCTCCAACGATGTCGCTCATAGTTTCGCTGCCTCTGATGACTGCGTCCGCGTAAGTCACGGCTCCCAGATGAGGCAGCACTTCGCCGTTGTGCAAAAAAGCCTGCAAGTCCTCCGCCTTCAAATTATTGATAGAGGCTTTGGTCATAAAGTCTTCGGGCGAAACGCTTTCTTTGTTGTCATAAACCGAATAAACGACTTTTGAATGTTGGAACAAAGGCTCGGTTTTGTACGCCGTTTTCATATAAAAAGGCACCAAACTGGTCATCCAACCGTGACAGTGAATGATGTCAGGCGCCCAACCAAATTTTTTGACTGTTTCTATCACGCCCTTGCAGAAGAACGCCATGCGGTCTGGATTGTCGGGAAAAAGATTGCCTTCTTCGTCTTCAAATGCTGCTTTTCGGCGAAAAAATTCATCGTTGTCCAAAAAATAAACTTGCATCCGAGAGCCGGGCAGCGAAGCTACTTTAATGATAAGCGGAAAATCATCGTCATCTACGATGATATTCATGCCCGACAATCGGACAACTTCGTGAAGGCGGTGCCGCCGCTCATTGATAACACCGAAGCGAGGCATCAAAATCCGAAGTTCCATGCCTTGTTCGGAAGCGTATAAAGGCAGTTTGGACGCAAATTCGGCAATCTCCGACAGAGCCGTGTAAGGGTCTAAATCTTGCGTTACGATTAACAGTTTTTTCTTTATCATTTTACCTTATTCTTTGGAATGGGGAAAAAATAAGATACTCTTATTTTAGACGCGTTCCTTTTAAGAAAAGAATATTGTTTGTTTTAAAACAATTTTGCGAAGGTAAGTAAAAAAATTAACTCCTTACTCATTTTTTCCAAATCACACTTGTTTTATGCGTATTTTTGCAATTATTTTTTATATTTTTAGGGTCAAAGGCAAAAATTTATTCGCCTTTGGACGTAAAAAATGTTATTTTCTTTCTTCTAAAAAAAATTAAATCATGGTCTGGACAGAACAAAACAACCGCTTGGAAACAACTTTGACGTTTCAAGATTTTACGCAAGCGTGGGCGTGCTTGACAGAAATCGCCTTCGCTGCCGAAAAGCAAAATCACCACCCAACGTGGAAAAATTGCTACAACAAAGTAGAAATTTCACTCAACACACACGACGCTGGCGACACCGTTACCGAAAAAGACCACCGTTTGGCACGCACGATTGAGCAAATTTTTAAAAAATATTAATTTTTAGGCTCGTTTTTTGCACATTTTTGGAAAAATCTTTTTCTACGATATTTTAATTTTTTATGATAGTTTTAAAATTTGGCGGCTCGTCGGTCGCTACGCCCGAGCGAATCCAAAGTATTGTCGAAATACTTCGCACTTACCAGCAACGCAGCGAACCTTTTACAGTCGTTTTTTCTGCCTTCGGCGGAGCAACCGATTTTTTGATAGCAATGAGCCAACGCGCTGCACGAGGAGACGACGGCTATTTGGACGCGTATCACAGTTTTTGTGACCGTCACAATGAGGCAATAAAAAAACTTTTAAATGCCCAAAATCAGCCCTCTGCGCTGGCAGCATTGCAAGAAAACCACGAAAGTCTGCACGACCTACTTCATGGGATTCGCCTTTTAGGAGAAGCCTCTGCCCGCACAATGGACTGCGTGTTGAGCTTTGGAGAGCGAAATGCTGCTTACATTATTGCAGCCGTATTGACTCAAAATGGCATCGCCGCAGCCTATTTGGACGCTCGAAAAGTCGTAAAAACAGATAAAAACTTCGGCGCAGCCAAAGTAAATTTTGACGAAACGTACAAAAATATAAAAGAATATTACCAATCAAAAACATCTGAAATACAGATAGTTACTGGTTTTATTGCGGCTACTTCAGAGGGCGACATCACGACCACGCTCGGGCGAGGCGGCTCCGACTATACCGCCGCTATCTTCGCAGCAGGTTTAGATGCCAAAGCCATCGAAATCTGGACCGACGTGGACGGAGTGCTGACTGCCGACCCACGAAAAGTAAAGAAGGCTTTTACTATCCCAACCATGACTTTTGCGGAAGCTATGGAAATGTCACATTTTGGGGCAAAAGTAATTTATCCTCCTACGTTGCAGCCCGCGCTCGCCAAAAATATTCCGCTCTATATCAAAAATACGTTCAATCCTAATTTTGCGGGAACGTACATCAGCCACCAAAAAAATCCGTCCAATCACGCCGTGCAGGGCATTTCTTCCATCAGCCACATCGCGCTTTTTACGCTTCAAGGAAGCGGACTTTTTGGAGTGCCGGGCATCGCGGGAAGGCTTTTTAGCAGTTTGGCGCAGGCGGCGGTCAATATTATTCTCATCACACAAGGCTCGTCCGAACACTCGATTACTTTTGCCGTCCAGCCGTCCGAAGCTGAAAGCGCACGCCAAGCGGTCGCCCAAGCCTTTGAGTGGGAGCTGCAAAGTGGCATTATAGAGCCGCTCATCATCGAAAACGAAATGTGTGTCCTCGCGATTATTGGAGAAAATATGCGCAATCGACCGGGCGTTTCGGGTTGCTTGTTCCAAGCACTGGGCAACAACGGTATCAATATCGGAGCGGTAGCGCAAGGCTCGTCCGAGTTGAATATTTCGGTGGTCGTGAGCAGGACAGACGAAAGCAAAGCTCTGAACGCTATCCATCAAGCATTTTTCTTGTCCGACACCAAAGAATTGAATCTTTACATCATGGGCGTGGGGCTTATCGGTGGCACTTTGCTGGCGCAAATAGAAAAACAAGCTATTTTTCTAAAAGAAAAAAGAGCGTTGGAAATAAAAATAATCGGCTTGGCAAACAGTCGAAAAATGATTTTCGACGAAAATGGAATGGATATAAGTAATTGGAAAGAAAAATTAGCCGCATCGGACGAAATTTCAAATCCACATGATTTTGTGCAAAAAATGAAATCTTTGAACTTACCAAACGCAATTTTTGTAGATAATACTGCCAGCGACGATGTTTCAAATTTATATACACAGATTTTAGATGCCAGCATTTCTATTTCTACTCCGAACAAAATCGCCACGTCGTCCGCCTACTTGCAGTACGAACAGCTCAAACGCACCGCCGAACATCGGAGCGTAAAATTCTACTACGAAACCAACGTCGGCGCAGGACTTCCAGTTATCTCGACGCTCAATGATTTGATAAACAGTGGCGACCAAATCCTCAAAATAGAAGGTATTTTGTCGGGGTCGTTGTCTTTTATTTTTAATTCATTCAAAGAAAATACAAAATTTAGCGATATTTTGCTCCGTGCCAAAGAGCTTGGACTCACAGAACCCGACCCACGAATAGACCTGAACGGAATAGATGTGCGCAGAAAAATTGTCATTCTCGCTCGCGAAACAGGTTTGGCGATGGAGCCAAGCGACGTAAAAATTCAAAATATCCTGCCGCCCAACTGCCAAAATGCGAAAACCGTAGCAGATTTTTATACAGAAATCGAAAAATCAAACGATTACTTTGAGCAACTTCGAGCCAACGCTGCTGCCGACGGAAAAGTATTGCGCATGGTCGCCATGCTCAACGGCGAAAAAGCCAGTATCGGACTGCAAGCCGTCGCGTCCGACCACCCATTTTTTATGCTCAACGGCAGCGACAACATGATTGTCTTTACCACCGACCGCTACAAAGAACGCCCTTTGGTGATTCGCGGACCGGGCGCGGGCGCAGAAGTAACCGCCGCCGGAATATTTGCCGAAATAATTACCATCGGAAAATGATGTTAGGAATGAAGAAAAAATAAGTAGTTTATTTTAGACGCGTCCATTAGGAAAAAATTAGAAAAAAACGAGGAAAAAATCAACATGAAGCCAACTGGAATTAAAGTTTTTGCGCCCGCAACCGTCGCCAACGTTGCCTGTGGATTTGATATTTTGGGATTCGCACTCCAAAAACCGGGAGACGAAATTATAGCTCGACTGACAGGCGACTCCAAAGGCTTGCGCATTACCGAAATCACGGGCGCGCAAGGAAAACTGCCTTACGAAGTTGAAAAAAATACGGCGGGCGTTGCAGCGTTGCGATTGCTCGAACACTTGGGCGAAACAACAATAGGCATCGAACTCGAAATACACAAAAAAATGCCTTTCGGAAGTGGTTTAGGCAGCAGCGCAGCGAGCGCAGTTGCCGCCGTAGTCGTGGTCAATGAGCTGCTAAAACGCCCGTTGGAGCGACGAGCTTTGCTGCCCTTTGCGGTGCAAGGCGAGCAAATTGCAAGCGGCTCGCTTCATGCCGACAACGTCGCGCCGTCCTTGCTCGGCGGTATGATTTTTATTCGGAGCAATGCTACTTTGGATATTCACCGAGTGCCAGTGCCGCGCGGTCTGTACGCCGCTGTCATCTATCCGCGAGTGGAAGTGCTGACCAAAGACGCTCGCAATATGCTCCAACCCAACATCACGCTCCGCCAACATATTGAGCAAAGCGGCAATCTGGGCGGCTTGTTGTTGGGCTTGTTTCACGGCAATTTGGAACTCATCAAACGCTCTATGCAGGACGTAATTATTGAGCCACAACGCGCGGCGTTGATTCCTCACTTCTACGATGTCCAGAAAGTAGCCAACGAAGGCGGCGCGTTGGGTTGCAGTATTTCGGGTGCGGGACCGTCTATTTTCGCGCTTTGCCCCAACAGCTTCGTCGCCGAAAATGTAGGCTTGGCGATGCAATCTATTTTTACAAAAAATAAAATTAAAAACGAACTTTTTATCTCACCCATCAACCAAGAAGGTGCAATTTTATTATGAAATTATACAGTACTAACAATAAAAATCAATTTTTTTCGCTCCGCGAAGCAGTGCTTAAAGGACTTCCAGATGATAACGGCTTGTTTATGCCGTCGCATATTCCCACGCTACCACCTGATTTTTTAGAAAATATAAAAGATTTTTCTTTTCCAGAAATCGCTCTTACGATGGCGCGGACGCTGCTGCAAAACGCCGTCCCAGATGCCGACTTGGAGAGAATTATTTACGATGCTATCAATTTTTCTGCGCCGCTCGTAGGCTTGGACGAGCATACGAGCGTGTTGGAACTTTTTCACGGTCCGTCTTTGGCGTTTAAAGATTTTGGCGCGCGGTTCATGGCGCAGCTGATGAGTTATTTCAATCAAAATGCCGACAAAGAATTGGTTATTCTGGTGGCGACTTCGGGCGATACGGGCGGCGCAGTAGCGGCAGGTTTTTTTAAAACTTTGGGTATCAAAGTCGTTATTTTGTACCCTTCGGGAAAAGTAACTCCGCTACAAGAAAAACAACTCACCACGCTCGGACACAACATCTCTGCGCTCGAAATCAATGGCACCTTCGATGACTGTCAAGCTCTCGTGAAACAAGCTTTTTTGGACAATGAATTGACCCAAAAAATTCGTTTGAGTTCCGCCAACTCCATCAATATAGCCCGCCTTATTCCTCAATCTTTTTATTATGCCGAAGGAATCAAGCAAGCGAAGACGAACTTACCTATTGTTTTTGCTATCCCAAGCGGCAATTTTGGCAATCTGACGGCAGGACTTTTGGCACAAAAAATGGGTATTCCAATTCATCATTTTGTGGCTGCTACCAACTCCAACGATGTAGTGCCGCAGTATTTGGCTTCAGGCGAATACCATGCTCGTCCTTCGGTACGCACTATTTCTAACGCTATGGACGTGGGCAATCCGTCCAACTTTGCTCGAATGTTGGATTTTTATTGTTCCACGTGGAACAATATGAAAACTCAAATTTCGGGATTTGCTTACGACGACGACGCTACGCGGGCAGCGATGAAAGAAGTTTTTGAGCAATATCAATACGTTATGGAGCCGCACGGCGCGGTCGGATATTTGGCTTTGAAAGAATATCAGAAAAAAAATCCGAATACTTTTGGTATTATTTTAGAAACTGCGCACCCGTCAAAATTCGTAGAAGATGTAGAAGATATTTTGCAACAAAAAATCGAAATCCCAGAAAGATTGGCTGAATTAGCGCACCGAAAAAAAGAATCGGTGGCAATGGAAACAGATTTTCTTTCCTTCAAAACTTGGCTTTTAGACAACTTCTAAACAAAAAAAGAGTGTTCCACGTGGAACACTCTTTTTTTGTTTAGAAGTTGTAAATATTGGCAAAAGAAAATGTACTTTTGTAAAAATTTATTTGAAATGAAAAAAATATCTTCTCTAATCCTCATCTTGGGAAGTGTCGTGAGGCTTTTTGGACAATACGAAACCCCAGATAGAAACAAGTTTGGGCAGCTCGAGCAAATGCTGCCAACTCCAAACACTTTCCGAGCCGCCTCCGGTGCGCCCGGAGCCGCTTACTGGCAGCAACAAGCAGATTATAATATTCAAGTCCGACTTGACGATACCAAACAAGCGTTGTATGGAGAGGAAACTGTGACGTATCACAACAACTCTCCCGACGAATTGGCTTACCTTTGGCTACAACTTGACCAAAATATTTGGGACAAAGACTCCGATACTTACAAAGTAAACAGCAACGGAATAAGCGACAAGATGAGCGCGAGCGACCTTCAAGCGATGATTTTGGGACGCACTTTTGACGGCGGCTACAAGTTGGATTTTGTGCAAGACCTCAACGGAAAAACATTGCCTTATACGGTCAATAAAACGATGATGCGGATTGATTTGCCAAAACCATTGAAGAAAGGCGAAGTTTTTTCGTTCAGCGTAAAATGGCGGTTCAACATTAACGACAGACTCAAGATTGGCGGACGCAGCGGATACGAGTATTTCAAAGAAGATGACAATTATCTTTACACGATTGCTCAATTTTTTCCGCGAATGTGCGACTACAACGACGTGTATGGCTGGCAAAATAAGCAGTTTCTGGGCGCAGGAGAATTTACGCTCCCTTTTGGCAACTACGAAGTGAGCATCAATGTTCCAGCCGACCACTTGGTGGCGGCTACGGGCATGATTTCAAATGTCAAAGAAGTTATGAGCGCCGAACAGCAAAACCGTTTTGAAAAAGCCAAACAATCCATGACCGAACCCGTCGTAATCGCAAACGAAAAAGAAGCGCGCGAGCGTGAAAAAACAAAATCTTCTGCAACGAAAACGTGGAAATTCAAGGCGGAAAATGTACGAGATTTTGCTTTCGCAACCTCCAGAAAATTTATTTGGGACGCGATGGGCGTAAAGCAAAGCGATGGGCGAGTGGTGTTGGCGATGTCCATGTATCCAAAAGAGGGCAATCCTTTGTGGGAAAAATATTCTACCAAAGCGGTTGCGCACACGCTCAAATGGTACAGCCATTACACTTTTGATTATCCGTATCCGTGCGCTTGGTCTATCAACGCCGACCGAATCGGAATGGAATATCCGATGATTTGCTTCAACTTCGGTCGCTGCGAAAAAGACGGAACATACTCGGAGCGCACCAAATATGGGATGTTGGGAGTTATTATCCACGAAGTAGGACACAATTATTTTCCGATGATTGTCAATTCTGATGAGCGACAATGGACGTGGATGGACGAAGGTTTGAACACTTTTTTGCAATACCTGACGGAGCAACAATGGCAGCGAAATTTTCCTTCGGGACGCGGACCAGCCAACAAAATCGTAGATTATATGAAAGCCGACAAAGCCAAATTGGAGCCGATTATGTCCAACTCGGAGTCGCTGATTCAGTTTGGTAACAACGCTTACGGAAAACCTGCAACCGCTCTCAATATTCTTCGCGAAACTGTGATGGGGCGCGAACTGTTTGATTTCGCTTTCAAAACCTACGCAATCCGTTGGAAATTCAAACACCCGTCGCCAGCAGATTTTTTCCGAACTATGGAGGACGCATCGGCAGTTGATTTGGATTGGTTTTGGCGCGGCTGGTTTTTTTCTACCGACAACAACGATATGGCTATCGAATCCGTCCGTTGGCTGCGTCTGAATACCAAAGATCCAGACAAAGAAAATGCGTCCAAAAAACAAGAACAAGACGACGCGCCTAAAAATATTTCCATCACCCGCAACGAAAAAATAGAGAAGACACAAGACGAAATTGACCCTTCGTTGAAAGATTTTTATACTGCGCTCAATCCGCTCGAAGTGAGCGACGGCGACCGCGAAACCTACGCTAAATTTTTTAGCTCGCTTTCCAAAGAAGAAAAAGAGGTATTGGAAGCTAATAATAATTTTTACGAAGTGACCATCAAACGCATCGGCGGCTTGGTGATGCCTGTTATTATTGAGTTAGAATTTAAAGACGGCAGTAAAGAGCTGCACAGAATCCCCGCCGAAATCTGGCGTTTTGACCAAAAAGAAATAAAAAAATCATTCACTTCTACCAAAGAATTGAAGAAAGTGACGCTCGACCCATTTTTGGAAACTGCCGACATAGACGTAACTAATAATTATTTTCCTCCGCAGCCGAAGCCGAACAGGTTTGAACTATTCAAAAGTAGAGAATTTGGCAATGAAGAAAACGAGATGCAAAAGGCGAGCAAAGCCAAAAAAGGAAAGTAAAACCTGAACTTAAATAAAGACTTTTGAAAGCAAAAAAATCATACGGACAGCATTTTTTGACCAACGAACACATTGCCGAACAGATAGCAAACAGCTTGACGACTACTGATTCGGTAAAATATGTCGTAGAAGTCGGTCCCGGAAAAGGAATGTTGACCAAATATCTGTTGCCGAAGGCTACGCCGCTTTTCGCCGTAGAAGCCGACCGTGACATGGTGGAGCATTTGCAACGCCATTTCCCAAAGCTCAAACCGCGCATCGTCGAGGAAGATTTTTTGAAAGTAGATTTGAAACAACTCACTGCAAATGAGCCTTTTGCGATTATCGGAAATTTTCCATACAATATTTCTTCGCAGATATTATTCAAAATGTTGGACTGTCGGGAGTTGGTGCCAGAGTTGGTGGGAATGTTTCAGCTCGAAGTAGCGGAGCGCGTGGTGGCAAAATCGGGGAGCAAAACTTACGGCATCATCAGTGTGTTGGTACAAGCGTTTTACGACGGCGAGTTGCTGCTCGGCGTGCCGCCCAACTCTTTCAGTCCGCCGCCCAAAGTCCAGTCGGCAGTCATTCGCCTGCTGCGTCGCAGCGAAACAGAACTCGGCTGCGACCACACTTTATTTATCCAAGTCGTAAAGCAAGCCTTCGGACAACGCCGAAAAATGCTCCGCAACACGATGAAATTTTTTCTTGCCAACGACCCAATTTTGGAAAGCGACTATTTTACCAAGCGTCCCGAGCAGCTTGATGTAGCTGATTTCGTAAACCTGACCAACTTAATATCGAAAAATAGAGAGTCGCCCGCCTAAAATTTGTGCGTTTTCTTTTCCTATATTTTTACATACCGCTTGCCGGGCAGCGTGCGGACAAGTCCCTGAAACTCTAATCCGAGCAATAAAGCGGAGGTTTCGCTCGATGAAAATCCGCTTTGGTAGCTAATTTTATCTATTACCACTCCCGCATCTTCGGCGGCAGCCAAAATATTCATAATTCGCTGCTCGTACTCGTCCAACTCCACAAACAGCTTTTGTTGAATAATCTTTCGCTGTTCATTTTCTTCTTCTTGCTCCCAACGAAGCATCGCGACGAGGTCGGCGGCAGACTCTATAAGCTGCGCTTTGTGATTTTTTATCAATAAATTACAACCCTGCGAAAATTTATCGCGCACTTTTCCGGGTACGGCAAAAACGTCTTTGTTGTATTCATTGGCGACTTCCGCGCTAATCATAGAGCCGCCTTTGAGCGCAGTTTCGACCACAATAAGAGCATCGCACATACCAGCGATGATGCGGTTGCGAGCAGGAAAATGTTCGCGGTCGGGTTCTTCATCGCTCGGATATTCGGTGAGCAGCCCGCCGCACTCCGTCATTTGCTCCGCAATGCTGCGGTGAGCAGAGGGATAGATTTTTTTTAGTCCGTGTCCGAGCACGCCGATGGTCTCGATGCCGTGTTCGAGGCAATGGCGGTGAGCCGTCACGTCTATGCCGTAAGCAAGTCCGCTGACCAACAAAATATTATATGGTTTTAGCCCCTCTACCAGCTCCTCGCACATCATTTTTCCGTAAGACGTAGGCGAGCGAGTGCCTACTATTGCGATTACTCGGGTCTGGTTCAAGTCGGCGTTGCCTTTGTAGTGAAGTACCAACGGACTATCGTTGTAGTTGCGAAGTCGCTGTGGATAGCGTTTGTCGGTATAAGAAATGGCTTGTATGTTATTTTTTTCGAGAAATTGCACCTCCTTTTCCGCCCACAGCAAGACATCTTGGGTCAAGATATTTTCAGCCAATGAAAGTCCGATGCCCGGAATATGGAGTAAATCTTTCTTTTTGGCTCGAAAAACTTCCTCCGCACCGCCACAATAACTGATGAGATTTTTGGCAGTTACCGCCCCAATTTTGGGGATTTTCATGAGTGCTATTTCGTAAAGTTGATTGCTCATATCGCCTGTCTTACATAGTACATATCAATTTCGCCCTTGTTTTTGGCAGCAATTTTTCCACGATACGCACATTCAAAGTCGTACTTGACTTGCCAAAATGTGTTTTCGGAGATATTGACGTAGCCGGGTTCGCAATGCTGCTCCATTCGAGCGGCAATATTGACCGTATCCCCCCAAATATCGTAGGCAAATTTATCATTTCCGACCACGCCCGCCACTACGGGACCGGTGTGAATACCGATTCGGGCTTCAAAGAAAGGCTCGCCGCGTTGTTCTTTTTCGTAGCGACTGTGTTCCATGAAGTCGCGCATTTCGAGCGCAGCTTTCACCATATTGGTCGTCGTAGAATTTCTACCCGACAAACCCGCCGCACACATATAAGCGTCGCCGATGGTTTTTATTTTTTCGATATTGTATTTTGAAATAATTGCATCGAATCCTTTGAAATAAAAATCCAATTCTTCTACCAATTTTTCTGGAGAAAGCTGTTCTGCTATCTGCGTAAAATTTTTAAAATCGGTAAAAAGTACCGTTGCGTCGTCGTATTTTCGAGCTTGCGCCTTGCCTTTTTCTTTCAGTTCTTGCGCAATAGCGGGCGGCAAAATATTGAGCAGCAACTTATCGCTGCGCTCGCGCTCGGTTTCGATGATTTTATTTTTATCCTCCAGCACCACGTTTGCGTTTCGTTTGGAGCGGTAGCGAGAGTAAAAAAGCCCCGCCAACGCCAGTACAAAACCCGAAATGGCGAGAAGAATATTCCTCAAATAGTTGGTTTGCTCCAAGCGAAGCTGTGTATTTTCGAGGTCTAAATCTTTTTGTCCGATGATAATAGAGTTTTTTAGGGAGTCCAAAGTTTGCTTTTTTTTCAAACCTTCGACCTGTCGCTGTCGCCTCAAGACCACCAACTCCGTTTTGGCTTGCTCCGAACTCATATTTTCTACCTCTTTTTCTTTCACCGCAAGCGATTGTTTGATTTCGTCTTTTTCTTTTGCCAACTGACGCTGTGTGACGGCAGATTTTGTTTTGTCGCCACTCAACTGGTTGCGCTCTTGTATCAGCGAAGCGACTTGCTGCTCCAACGCCTTTTTTTCTTGTATAATTTTTTCGCGCTCTCGGTTGTTGAGCGCGCTGCCACCTGCGGACGCACTCGGCGCGGCGGGCGCAGACTCTATTTTAGTTACCGTGCCGCCCGACTTTCGGAGCATTGCGATAGCGTCCAAACTATAATTGTAGGCTTGTCGGAGATTATTTTCGCGGATAGCGAGGTCTTGCATTTTGGCGTAGCAACTCAACGAAATATCCGTGTCGCCGACCTTCCGCGCCGACTCGAGGCTTCGAGTGTAGCGAATGAGCGCGCCGCTGTTGTCCTTGCGGCGATTGAATCCCTCTGCGTTCACAAAAGCAGCTTTTGCCATCATGCTGTTGTTGCCCAAATCGGTAGCGAGATTGTAGGCTTTGTGCGCATATTCGGACGCTTTGGCGGGGTCAGAAGCTAAAGATTTCTGCGCTATTTCGTAGGAAAGCCGCATTTCTTCGTTTTTATCCGTCGTCTTTTTTAGTTGCTCCTCTGCATTTCGAGGAGCAGCTTGCGCAAAAAGTTGGGCGAGCGCGCCGAGCGAAAACAAAGAAAAAATAAGATATTTTTTTAACATATTAGCGGGACATTCATTTTTTCTGATTGGAAAAAGAATATAAGGAAAGCATATTGTTTGCAAACCCCCGTAAAATTACAAAACAAATACGGATTGGTAGGCAGGTTGGTTTTGATTTTTTTAGAAAAAAACTATACTGTCGGGAAATTAAATCTATAAAATAATTATTTTTGAATATATAATATTGTAATAAATTGATTATCAGTTACTTGTGTATCTAAAAACAAATCACTACTTATATCAGAACGACTAAATAGCATAGGCGACTGCATTTTTGACGCATCGTTTAAAAAAAATTCGTGAAAGATTATTTTTTGGTTTTACTTTTTTAGATATCGGCAGTCTTACATCTGTTGGAAATGAAGAAAAAACAATGTACTCCAATTTTTCAAATAAATTGAGTAAATAACAAGGCATTTTTAAGGCGCAGTGCATTGAAACGAAAATAAACCAGCAGTGATAGAGGAACTTATACCGCACCTACTACATTAGAGAAGGATAGAAACTTTGAACGTGAAGTGACGGCAGTGGCTTGAGAGGAAGCGGTAAAAGAGGTCGAATAAACTGGTCTTATTAGTTTTTTATATTAAAAATTAATCATATATTAAAACTAAAAAAATGAAAAAATCAATTTTAGCCATGGTGATAGCAATAACTATCGTCAGCTATTCAGATGCCCAAACGAGTAAAGCAGATTTTAGAGATTTCAGTTGGGGTAGTTCGCTCGCCGAAGTGCAATCAAAAGAAAAAACGGAATTTTCATTCAAAGATAAAGACGATTTGTTAGAGTATAAAGATGTCGTTGGTGGATACGATTGTAAGGTATTGTATGGTTTTAACGAAAATGACAAACTAATAAATGGTAATTACCTTTTTTTAAAAAAATATTCTAACCCACAACTTTACATACAGGATTACACTATTTTTAAAAACTTACTTATTCAGAAGTATGCAAAGCCAACGTTAGAATTGGAAAATTGGAATAAAAATACGCCCACTGGCGACAAGACTAATTATGGTCAGGCAATAGCGGACGGAAATCTTACCTTAAGTTCTTATTGGGAAACAGATAGAAGCTATGTAAAAATTATCTTAACAGCTATAGACAATCATCCGTCATTGCAAATACACTATACTACCAAAACATTAGATGAATTAGAGAACAAAGAGCAAATAAAAAAAGCACTGTTTAAGTTGTAAATAGACGGATAGATGGATTGGTAGGCAGGTTGGTTTTGATTTTTTTAGAAAAAATTAATCCCGAGCTAATTTAGGAAATAAAGAAAAATGGGTAATTTATTTTAGACGCGTTCCTTGTCTAAAAATTTGGCGAAGCGAATCTTGAAGAAAATCAGATTTTACTTGGTTTTTAGGCTTGTTTTTAGGTTTGTTTTTAGGTTTATTGTCTGCATTTTTTCAGCTTCTTGAAGGCGCGTAAAAGTAACCGACTCGCTAAAAATCGGCAGCAGGACATAACCTGTGAGGCGAAGTGTATTTTCGTTCTTCATTTTTACAAATGCACGGTATGATTTACCGGTTTTTAGCTGAAAAACCCTACCGTCGTCCCACTCGTCGTTGTCAAAAACGAGGTTGCTCATCACAATCGTGTTCAGCCATTTAGACTCGGGGACACCGCCAGAATCATCTACTGCGTCAATCCGAGCATTATTATTGTATTTTTTGAACCAAATAACTTTACCAAAATATTTGTCGTTGTCTTTGTAACAGTGTACAATTAAATCTTTTTCGGGACTCATCCAATCGCCTACAATCTGGTCGGCTTTCAGCCTTTGTGCCTGAATTTGTGTAGAAAAGCATATCAGAGCGAGTATAAAAGCTATTTTTTTCATTCGTAACAAGATAAAGCGGTTTCCTTTTGGAACGCAAAGTCTTCTTCATTTATTGTGGTCGACGGCGCTCGGTATTCTCTAAAAGGAATTTTTATCAACGTACCAAAATTTGTATTTTCTGCTTCATTCATATACGTATCTACTCCAAAAACAACTTTATCCGCGCTCAAAGTCCTATAAGTACCAAATATTCTATCCCAAATACTCAACACATCTCCATAATTGCTATCGGTATAAGGTTGTTGAAAATGATGGTGGACGTGGTGAAAATTAGGCGTTACGAAGACCCAACTCACGATGCTGTCAGCTTTTTCGGAAAGGCGAAAATTGGCGTGCGCAAAAACATTAGAAACAATTTGGATAAACTGGCGAAATAAAATTGCCCAAAAAGTGGCTCCTGACACAAAAACCCAGAGCAACAAAAAAGACAAACGAATAGCACTTTCTACCGGATGCTCGCGCAAAGTAGAGGACACGTCCACCACCGAATCGGTGTGGTGAACCAAATGAAACATCCACAGCCGCTTGATTTTGTGCATAAAAATATGGTAAATATATTCCCCAAAATCAAGAAAAATAAAAGTAGAAGCAAAGATTAGCCAATTATTAGTTGCGCCCAATAAGTGCAAAAAACCGAACTGGTGAGAACTGACCCAAGTGGTAGCGGCGACAAAAAGAATCCCCATAACAGCCTGAACGGGAGCATCAACCAGCGTAAAAAGTGCGTTTTTAAAGGCGTGTTTCCATTTTTTGTAATTGGCTTTTAATCCTATAAAATTTTCGATATTCCACAACAAAAACATAGAAGCTCCCAAAAGAACGATTCTGTGAATGTCCGGAACGTTAGAAAAATAGTCAATTATACTGTTCATTATTCGAATTATGTGGTAAAATCGTTTGTAACGTAATGTCACTGAAACGCAAGAAATTAAAAGTTAGGTTTGAGCCGAACAAGGAAGGTGCTTCCCACAATGCGGCAAGCTCAAACAATAAAGTCACATACTTTTCGACCAATAAGGAATGATTGCTTCGCCACAAAGGTAGCGAATATTTTTGGTAATAAATGATAGACACAGCACCGCAAGTTATCACAAATCCTTTTTCATCACAAAATCGTTCATAAAATAATTTTCTCCCACGTCTATGTCTTCTTCCCTGATGGTGACGAAGCCCATTTTTTGATAAAAAAATGACGATTTGTTGTAGCGATTGACGTTGAGTTCGACGCTGGTGCAGGCGCACTTTTTTAGTTGCTGACAAACTTCTTCGAGCAGTATTTTTCCCAATCCTTTGCCTTGCTCGGCGGGGTCGAAGTAGAGTTTGTGAAGTTTAGAATGTTGATTTTCAAACACTTCGTAGGCTGCAAAGCCACAAAAAGTACCCTCATTTTTCAACAATAAAAAAACCACTCCGTCTTGCATTTGTTGGCGCAAACGCTCCGTGTCGTACATCCAAGCGAGCATATAGGCTTGCTGCTCGACGCTCAATATCTCTCCGTAGGTCGGCTTCCAAGCGGCGGCGGCGATGCGCTGGACAATCGGAATGTCTGATTCCAACGCTGTCACAATTAAACAATTTTTACTCATCTTTTGTGACTTCTTTCGGCTCTGTTTTTGCTCTTGCTTCTTCCTTTTCGGCTTGCGCTTGCTCGAACCTTGCTTGCTTTTCGGCTTCTCGGCGAGCGTGCTGGACTTCGTCGGCAGCATCGTAGGCTTTGATAATTTCTTTTACCAATCGGTGGCGCACCACGTCCTCGGTAGTCAGTTGGACGCGCCCGATGCCTTCGATATTGTTCAAAATTTCGAGCGTGTGGCGCAGACCTGATTTCTGGTTGTGTGGCAAATCTACCTGCGAAAGGTCGCCCGTGATGATGCACTTCGCCGAAGGTCCGAGCCGCGTGAGGAACATTTTCATCTGGAGAACGGTCGAGTTTTGGGCTTCGTCGAGGATAATAAACGCATTGTCGAGCGTCCGACCACGCATATAAGCGAGCGGGGCGACTTCGATGGTGCGATTTTCCATAAAAAAAGCCAACTTTTCGCTCGGCAACATATCGTCGAGCGCGTCGTAGAGCGGACGCAAGTAAGGATCTACTTTGTCCTTCAAGTCGCCGGGCAAAAAGCCGAGATTTTCGCCTGCTTCTACTGCGGGGCGAGTCAAAATAATCCGTTTGACGGTTCTATTTTTTAAAGCACGGACTGCCAATGCGACGGCGGTGTAAGTTTTTCCAGTTCCAGCTGGACCTACGGCGAACAAAATATCGTTGATTTCGGATTGCTCGACGAGAATTTTTTGGTTGCGCGTCTTTGCCTTGATGGCTTTTCCGTCGCGCCCGTGCAGAATCACGCCGTTTTCGGTGGACGACTCGGGGATTCTCGCCTCGAAGGGATTGTTGCCCGCCAAAATATCTTCGATGGTGTGGACGCTCAACTCTTGGTGGTCTTTGAGCATCCGAATCATCATTTCGATTTTTGATTTCGCACTTTGCGTGTGCTTTTTTTCGCCTGCCAATTTCAGTTGGTTGCCGCGCGACGTGAAAGTGACGTTGGCAAAGGCTTTTTTAAGGAGGTTGAGTTTTGCGTTTTTTTCGCCAAAAAATTCCAGCAAATCAACGTCTTCAACGGATAAAGTAATTTCGCTCAATATTTTTTTTTAAAAAGATTTCGTTCCAAAGAAATGAAGAAAAATAAAGCACTCCAATTTTTCAAATAAATTGAACCAATAACAAGGCATTTTTGAGGCGCAACGCAGCACGTTGTAACAAAAAAAATAGCGCAGTGACTGGTTCTAATTTAGCAAAAAAAATGTGAAACTTATTTTAGGCGCATTTCTAAATTAAATTTTTATGCAAAAAGGTAACGGTACAAATTCATTATTGTTGATTTTTTGTCCATTTTCCTTCGAGTTTTAAGTTGTTTTTCGTCAAGTTTATTTTTGATGCTCCGCAAAATTAAAACTTCAAAAAACCTACTTCGCCATCAGCGAGATAGCTGTGCCACCACCAGCCGCCAAGCGAAGTGGAAGGCTGTATCCTTTTTGGACGTTTATCTTCAAGATAGTTACCTGTGTTGGGTTTTCTTGCCAGTGCGCGTTGATGCCGTCGCAATAAATCGTGGCTTCGTAAGTGCGTCCAGCGTCCAAAAAGTCTAATTTTATGTCAAGATTGCGCTGACTTTCATCTGTAATAGAGCCAACAAACCAGTTGTTCGTTCCCTTCGCTTTCCGTGCCACGGTCAGATAATCACCGATTTCGGCGTTCAAAACCTTTGTGTCCGACCAATCAACCGCTACATCTTTGATGAATTGAAAAACGTCCATTCTCGATTCATAATTTTCTACCAAGTCGGCTGCCATTTGCAGCGGCGAATACATGGTGACATAAAGCGCAAGCTGCTTCGCAACAGTAGTATGCACCTGAAAACCTTGTTTCCATTTCTCAAATTTGACATCAAAAATACCCGGCGTGTAGTCCATCGGACCTCCCAAAAGACGCGTGAAAGGCAAAATAGTTTCGTGTTCGGGCAAGTTTCCTCTGCTCCAACCGTTAAATTCGTTGCCGCGTCCCGCTTCGCAAGCCAACCAATTCGGGTAAGTGCGGCTCAATCCAGTCGGGCGGACGGGTTCGTGTGCGTCGAGCATAATTTTGTTGGCGGCAGTTCGCTCCGCCACTCGAATGTAATGATTGACCATCCACTGCCCGTCGTGCCATTCGCCTTTGGGGATAATGCGCCCGACGTAGCCCGTTTTTACGGAGTTCATGCCGTACTTTTTCATCAGTTCGTAGGCTGCGTCCATGCGTTTTTCGTAGCTCGTGACGGCGGAAGACGTTTCGTGGTGCATAATGATTTTCACGCCTTTGGCGGCGGCATATTTAGAAAGTTCTGCGATGTTGTAGTCGGGATAAGGAGTCGTAAAGTCAAAAACGTCTTCTATCCACTTGCCGTACCAATCTTCCCAACCTGTGTTCCAACCTTCTACCAACACGCCGTCGAAGCCGTTTTTTGCTGCAAAGTCAATGTATTTTTTGGTGTTTTCGGTAGTCGCTCCGTGCTTTCCAGTCGGCTGCGAATCCTTCCAAGTGTGTGCATTTTGCGAACCTGCATAATCCCAAGTCGATTTTCCGACGTGCATTTCCCACCAAATACCGACGTATTTTTGTGGCTTTATCCAGCTCGTTTCAGCGATTTTTGACGGCTCATTGAGATTCAAAATTATTTTTGATTCCAAAATTCCTGCGGCATTATCTGCGAATAAAATAACTCTCCAAGGCGTGTTGAACCCCGCCTTGACGGTCGCCTTGACCGTCGGGACGATGGACGACACCAAACTCGCTTTGAAAGAAAGCGCGAGCTTGTCCACCGTAAGCTGCATAGCTGGAAAATCCACCAAAGCCGCTTCGTGAATGACCGCATGAAAGCCGCTCGGACTGCGAAAGGTAATCGGCGTTTGCACCTCATCGAGTCCAGTAAGGTGTTTGGTGCTGATACTTTTTTCGGATTCGATGTAGCTGGAAGCATTGATTTCAGAAACCAAAGTGGTCGAGTAACGGTGTTCGTTGCTGTCCCAATCGCCGGGAATCCAAAAAGCAGTAAGGTCTTCGGTGAGGCGAAATTCTGTTTTTTCGTCCTCTACGACTATGGTGTTTCCGTATCCGCCATTCGCAGGAAATTCGTAGCGAAAGCCTACGCCGTCGTCATAAATTTTGAAGCGAATATTGAGTAATTTTTTGCTAATTCGCTGCCGAGTTTGGAGCAACATTTCTCGATAATGATTTCGGATCTCGGAAGTTTCGCCCCAAACAGGTTTCCAAGTTTCGTCCGTTTCTTTCCCAAAAGCATCGGCGTAAAGCAGTTCAAAATCAGTCGAAAAATCGCCTTCGCTCAATCGAAACCCAAGTTTTGAATCTGCAACAACCATTTTTCCGTTGTAAGTGACGGTATAAGTCAGTTCGCCGCTCGGCGTGACTTTGGCGCAGACTTTGGTTTTTCCATTCGGAGAGGCACCGAAAACCTGTCCGCTATTTCTATCACTTTGCCCCCAGATTGTGCCGACCAACAGCAAACACAAAAGCATAAAAAATAACTGTTTCTTCATGTTGATTTTTTCTTTCTCCCAAAGATATTACATCTGTGGGAGTTTTTTGGGTTTGAAAACAAATTTTTTTACAAATAAATCGCTCCGCCAATACTATCGCGCCTCGCGCCCGTCACGAAGTGCATACAATTTGAAAGTTGCTCTACTCGCATCACGCCCAACAAAGCCATTAATGCAGCTTCTTTGAACTGAATAATATTTTTTTCGGGAATTATTATCTCAATGTTGGGACAGTATTTTTCTATTGTTTTCATCAAAAAAATATTGAACGCGCCGCCACCTGTGACGAGCATAGAATAATTTTTTTTACTAAAATCTTCGATTTTTTCGATTTGTCGGACGGATTGAGCGATTTGAAAAGCTAATTGCTCGTAGGCAGTCCGAAGTTTGTCTGCTACTGTTGCGGAAGAATCTAAATATTTTTGGGTAATATTTTCTCGCAACCAGTTGTTGTCCAACGATTTAGGATATTTTTTGGAGAAAAAATCTAAATCATTCAACTCTTCGAAAAGCATTGGAATCGGTTTTCCTTGCGCAGCGATTTTGCCTTCGTCGTCATACAAAAAACCAAGCGTTTGTGACAAAGCATTGAACACTTGATTGGCTGCGCCGACATCGAAGGCGACATATTTTCCGTTGCCGCAGCGACAAGTCAAATTAGCGATACCGCCGATATTGAGGTAAAAATCGTAGCCAGCGAACAAGTATCGGTCGGCGGTAGCGGCGAGCGGCGTACCTTCGCCTCCGAGCGCGATGTCGTGTGTCCGAAAGTCACAGACTACTTTGCAGTTGGTTTCGACGGCGATGGCTGCGCCGTCGCCGATTTGGGTCGTAAATTTTTTTTCGGGACAATGAAAAATCGTATGTCCGTGCGAAGCGATAAAGTCTGGTTTTAGTCCATTTTTTTGGATAAAATTAGCGGTTATTGCTCCCAAATAATGCCCAAAATCGGCGTGCGTTTGGCAAAAAATAAACGCGGATTGCTGCGGAAGTTCTGCCAGTCGGCGTTGCCACTCGGTGCTGAAAGCGATTGTTTCGGCAGCAGTCAGCGACCAACTTTCGACCTCAAACGGGTCGCTTTTGATGTTTATTTCGCAATGCGCCATGTCCAATCCGTCCAACGAACTTCCAGACATCAGACCAATAACTTGATATTTTTTTGACATTTGTTGATATTTACAAAACACAAATATACAGAATTTTTGAAAGCGGTCAGCGTCATTTTTTAGTAAAAATCCTAAAATCATACTTTTGTAAAATATTATTTTGAAAATAATATTTTTACTTTGGTCGGACAAAATATTATTTTGGTCGAAAAACTAAAAAACTAAAAAAACTTTTGAACTAAAAATAGTTTCCATCGTTTTTTATTTCTTACCTTTGCATATTACAAGAAATAAAAGTGGATTCTACAAGAGAAAAAATATTGGCTCGCTCGACGATGATGTTTTTCCGTTACGGTTTGAAAAGCGTGACGATGGACGACGTGGCGCGCGAGTTGGGTATCTCCAAAAAAACTTTGTACCAATTCTTTCCCACCAAAAACGACCTAATACAACAAACTATCCTCGCACACACCGACTGCGAAAAGAAAATTTTTGCGGATTTGCGAACAAAGTCAAAAGACGCAATCGAAGAAATTTTGGCTTTTGCAAAATGTTGTATAAAAATGTTGAGCAATCTTTCGCCGACGTTGATGTATGATTTGCAAAAATTTTATCCCGAAAGTTGGCAGCTCGTCGAGCATTTGCAAAAAGAACACACCTATATGGACATCAGCCTCAACATGGCGCGCGGCAAGGAGGAAGGGTTGTACCGAAAAGACGTGGATACGGCTGTCGTGGCGCGGCTCTATGTGGCGCAGTCGCTTTGCATCGTGGACGAAACAACTTTTCCGCAGAGAGAATTTGCGAAAGAAAAGTTACTCATGGAGTTCGTTTTGTACCACTTGCGGGGAGTTTCTACTCCCAAAGGATTAGAAAAATTAGCTGCACATCTCGGCTCTTGGGACAAGCTCGAAAGCGGAAATATATGGACCAACTGGCTCGACTGGGGGAAATGGGAAAATACCTAAAAATACTTATTTGTGACAGCTCAAAAAATAACTTTAAACTAAATATTATTTTACACATGAAAACAATCTTTTTTACCTTTTCACTGCTCTTTTGCTTTTTGGGAGCATCTGCGCAAGACGCAATGACACTCGAAGATGCCGTCAAATTTGCTCTACAAAACAGTACGAGCATAAAAAATGCGCAAATCAACATCGCCGATGCCAACCAACAAATCAAAGAAAATAAAGCATCTGGTCTGCCGCAAGCGAAGGCGGAAGTCAGCCTCCAACATTTTCTTTTGACCCCAAAAACTATTCTACCCGATTTCATTTCTCCCGCCGTGTTCGGTATTTTATCTGGGTTTGGAGTCAAAGACCGCAACGGAAATCCCATCGCCGCCCCAACTGGCGAACCCAGTACGCAGGCGGTTACTTTCGTCCAATCCAATAATTTTTCGGGGTCGGTCAGCGTTAGTCAGTTGCTGTATAGTGGCAGCTACAACGTCGCACTCGACGCGTCGCGCTCTTACCGAGATTTGGTCAATAAACAGTTGGCAAGCAAACAAGCAGAAGTAAAAAATGCCGTCACCGAAGCCTATTTACCGACTTTGATTTTGACAGAAAGCACTAATAATTTGGATAAAAATATAAAAAATTTAGAAAAATTATTCAAAGATGTGACAGAAATTAAAAAAGCTGGCTTTTCGGAGCAATTAGATGTGGACAGAATCGAGCTTTCTCTCGCCAATCTGCGCACTGAACGCGAAAACTTGACGCGACAAAAAGAATTGGTCGTCAATGTCCTGAAATTTACGATAAATTATCCACTCGAAAAATCATTGGAAGTAAAGGATAACATCAATAGTTTGCTGCAAAACGCAAGCGAAGAAGAAATGGCGGGAGCAATAAATTACAGCAATCGTGCCGAGTATGTCACCGCCCAAGCTGGTCTGAAAATGAACGATTTGGCAGTACAACTCAACAAAACAAGCAACTTGCCGACCGTCGCCGCTTTCGGCTCTTATCAGTACACAGTGACTGGCAATAACAGTAATATTTTTAAAAATCCCGCTCATTTTCCGACTGGATTGGTGGGGCTTACGGGCAGCATTTCGCTCTGGGACAGCGGCAAACGCAGCGCGCAGGTGCAGCGCGCGATGCTCGCAAGGGACTTGACCCAAAACCAAATCGGCGACCTCGAAAGAGCTATTTCGCTTCAAGTGACAGCGGCGCGCCTCGCCTATCGCAATGCAGCAAACCGTGTGGAAAGTCAGAAAAAAAATCTTGCTCTGGCAGAAAAAATCTACAATACGACCAAAATAAAATACAAAGAAGGATTGGGCAGTAGTCTGGAAATCACGAGTGCCGAAACAAGTTTGTATCAGGCACAGCAGAATGTTTTGCAAGCGCAATACGATACATTGGTCGCTAAAATGAGCCTAAACAAGGCTTTAGGAAAATAAAATTTTTGAACAAATAACAAGTTTTAAATAAAAATCAATCAAAATATTATGAAAAAAATAATTTATATCTGTCTGGCTATCAGTTTTTTAGCCACTTCTTGCGGAAAAAAAGCCGATGCCAACACCAATACGCTGGAAGGCAAACAGACGCAGCTTTCCGAACTAAAAAGCCAACAGTCCAAACTAAAATCCGAGATAGAAACACTCGAAAAAGAAGTGACAAAATTGGACACTACGCAGCGAAAGGAAGCAAAAAGCATCTTCGTGACCGTAGCAGCCGTGACGACCGAAAATTTTATACATTCTATTGATTTGCAAGGCAAAGTGGTGGCGGAAGATGAGCAAATGATTACCTCCAAAGGCGCAGGAACGCTGACCCGAATCATGGTAAAAAACGGTGATTTTGTCCGCGCAGGGCAAACTGTAGCCTATTTGGACGACGCAATTATGCAGAAAGGAATTTCGGAAATCCAGCAGCAATTAGACTTTGCTCGCAACGTCTATGACAAACAAAAACGCCTTTGGGACCAAGGAATTGGCACCGAAATACAGTATTTGCAAGCAAAAAATGGGGTAGAGGCTCTCGAAAAAAATATAGACCGAATGAAAGAAACCAACACTATGAACGTCGTCCGCGCGCCGATTAGTGGAGTGATTGACGAGGTGTATGCAAAGTTGGGCGGTGCAATGGCTCCTGGCGTACCGTTTGCCAAAATTGTTAATTTCTCGAAACTCAAAGTGGTGGCGGACGTAGCGGAAACATTCGCAGGAAAAGTCCAAAAAGGCAACGAAGTGTTGCTCCAATTTCCGGACATCAAGCGCGACATCAAGGCGCGCGTCGGCTATGTCGGCAGCAGCATCAGTTCCATCAATCGGACGCTCAAAGTAGAAATTCCGTTGGGAGCAAACGAAAAAAATATACTTCCCAACATGGTTTCTATCGTCAAATTGATTGATTACAAAAAAGATAAAGCGGTCGTGATTCCGATAAATATGGTTCAGAAAGGCATGGATGAAGATTTCGTAATGATAGCAGCCGCAGGCAATGCGGGCAAAACTGTGGCGCAAAAAGTGACTATCAAAGTCGGACAAACTTACAACGACAAGGCAGAAGTGTTGAGCGGCTTAAAGGCGGGCGACCAACTCATTACCGTCGGCTATCAAGACTTGAACGGCGGCGATTTAATTTCGATAAAATAAAACCCATTTTTTTCTAAAATTTTCTAAAATTCCCTTCGGGATTCCAATATGAAAGATATTTTTAAAGAATTCAAACCGTCGAGTTGGTCTATTGACAACAAGACGAGCATTTATGTAGTGACTGCCCTGATTACATTGGCGGGAATTATGTCTTACGTCAATACACCCAAAGAACAATTTCCAGAAGTCGTTTTTCCCCAAATTTTAATTACAACAGTTTATCCCGGCACTTCGCCGACCAATATGGAAAATCTCGTTTCTAAACAAATCGAGAAGCGAATGAAAGGCATCAACGGGGTGAAAAAAGTCACTTCGTCCAGTGTGCAGGATTTTTCGTTGGTCAATGTGGAGTTCAATACGGACGTGGTGGTATCCGTTGCGAAGCAAAAAGTGAAAGACGAAGTGGATAAAGCAAAAGTGGATTTGCCGAATGATTTGCCGCAGTCGCCGAGTGTCCAAGACATTGACCTTTCGCAGATGCCGATTATGAACGTCCATATTTCGGGCGACTACGAGCTGGACAGGCTCAAAAAATACGCCGAAGACCTGAAGGATAAAATCGAGGGCTTGAAAGAAATTACGCGCGTAGATATCGTAGGCGCGTTGGATAGAGAAATCCAAATCAACCTCGATATGTACAAAATGGCGATGGCAACCGTCGGCATGATGGACGTAGAAAACGCCGTGAAATACGAAAATATGACCATCTCGGGCGGCTTGCTCGACATGGGCGACATGAAGCGCAGCATCAACGTAGTCGGGCAATACACCGACCCTAAAGCGATTGAGAACATCGTTATTCGGGGAGGCACTGGCGCGACGGTCTATTTGAAAGATATTGCGGAAGTGAAAGATGCTTACAAAGAAAAGGAAAGCTACGCACGGCTCGACCACAAAAACGTAATCACGCTCAACGTTATCAAACGAAGCGGCGAAAATCTCATCGCAGCCTCCGACAAAATCCGCGAAGTAAGCCAAGAAATGCAGACCAACAGCTTTCCCAAAGGGCTGAAAGTGACCATCACGGGCGACCAAAGCGAAAAAACACGCGTCACACTTCACGATTTGACCAACACTATCGTAATCGGTTTTATCCTCGTGACGCTGATTTTGATGTTTTTTATGGGGACTACCAACGCTATTTTTGTGGCAATGTCTGTACCGCTTTCCATCTTCTTGGCGTTTTTGCTGATGCCCTACATCGGCGGTTTGTTGGGCGTAAAATACACCCTCAACATGATTGTTTTGTTTGCTTTGTTGCTCGCTTTGGGCATCGTAGTAGATGACGCGATTGTGGTGATAGAAAATACGCATCGAATATTCGACAACGGAAAAGTACCTATCAAACAGGCAGCCAAACTCGCCGCAGGCGAAGTATTCGTTCCAGTTTTGGCGGGGACGCTGACCACGCTCGCACCCTTCATACCGTTGTTGGCGTGGAAAGGAATTATAGGAAAGTTTATGGTCTTTTTGCCAGCCACGCTCATCGTGACGCTCAGCGCGTCGCTCATCGTCGCCTACATTATCAATCCCGTTTTTGCGGTAGATTTTATGAAACCGCACCACGACGACGAAAATCCACGCCGCATCACTCGCAAGTTTTGGATTACTACGGCGATATTCGGAGCGATAGCAGCAGTGTCGTATCTGACGGGAAGTTTTGGGTTCGCCAACTTCATCGTATTTTTATATTTATTATTTTTATTGAATAAATTTATCCTCACGAGTGTCATTCGCAGATTCCAAACTCGGAGCTGGCCCGCCTTTCAGAACGGCTATGCACGATTGCTGAAATGGTTTTTGTATCGTTGGAGACCCGTTTTTTTGCTGATAGGCGTTTTTTTATTGCTAATATTTACTTTCGCTTTGGTCGGAAAATATCCCCCAAGAGTTGTTTTCTTCCCTACGGCGGAGCCAAATTTTGTTTATACTTACATCAAACTACCGATTGGAACCGACCAAGCCTACACGGATAAGGTGACTCAAGAGGTCGAAAATCGCATCTTCAACGTCGTAGGCGAGGACAATCCAATCGTAGAAAGTATTATTTCCAACGTAGCGATTGGGGCGGGCGACCCGCAAGACTTTAGCCAAACCAGCAGCTCCAATCTCGGAAAAGTCACGGTCGCTTTTGTGGAGTTTGCGAAGCGCGGCGGAAAATCTACCACCGTTTATTTGGACAAAGTACGCGAATCGGTGAAAGGAATTCCGGGCGCGCAGATTATCGTGGATCAAGAAAAAGGCGGTCCGCCGACCGGCAAACCAATTTCGATAGAAATTTCGGGCGAAGACTTTGACCTGATGTCGAGAGCGTCGCAGAGTTTGATTCGCTATTTGGATTCGCTACAAATCGGTGGCGTAGAAGAATTAAAATCTGACTTGCAAGCCAACAAGCCAGAAATAATTGTGGATATCAACCGCGAGCGAGCCAATCGCGAAGGCATTAGCACCGCTCAAATTGGCTCACAAATGCGCAACGCAGTGTTTGGAAAAGAGGTATCCAAATTCAAGGACGACAACGATGAATACCCAATCCAGATGCGGATAAAAGAAGACCAACGCTCCAATATCAACACCCTGATGAATATGCAAATTGCTTACCGCGATATGAATATGGGCGGTATGATGCGCACGGTACCGCTGTCGGCGGTCGCCGAAATTCGCTACGCAAACACTTACGGCGGCATCAAACGCAAAAATCAAGACCGCTTGGTAACGATTTCGTCCAATGTATTGAGCAGTTACAATCCCAATCAGGTCGTGGCGCAGGTAGCAGAAGCCGTAAAAAGTTATAAATTTCCGGAGGGAATCAGGGCAAAATTCGGCGGCGAACAAGAAGAACAAGCAGAAACTGGCGCATTTTTGGGCTGGGCGATGATGGCAGCATTGGGTTTGATATTCTTGATATTGGTGACACAATTTAATTCTGTTAGCAAACCGCTTATCATTCTTACCGAAATTATATTTTCTGTGATTGGAGTTTTGTTGGGTTTTGTTATTTTCAAAATGGACGTTTCGATTATTATGACGGGCATCGGGATTGTCGCTTTGGCGGGCATCGTGGTAAGAAATGGAATTTTGTTGGTCGAGTTTACGGATATTTTGCTCGAACAAGGAATGCCGCTCCAAGAAGCGATTATCGAAGCGGGACGAACCCGTATGACTCCCGTTTTGCTGACTGCGTCGGCTACTATCCTCGGTTTGGTGCCGCTCGCGGTAGGTATGAATATTGATTTTGTAAAAATGTTTACGGAGTTCAATCCGCATTTATTTTTTGGCGGCGACAGCGTAGCGTTTTGGGGTCCACTTTCATGGACGATGATTTTCGGATTGTCATTTGCTACTTTTTTGACCTTAATTCTGGTGCCAGCGATGATTTTGTTGGTCGAAAAACTCAAAGAAAAGTGGAACATCAAGTCCGCAGCAAAGTTTAAATACGCAGCCGCCAGACAACAAGCAAATTAGAAAAAATACATAAATTCGATTTTTTGGTTTTTTTATTTTCTAATAAGTTTTTTTATAAATTAAGCAAAATTCTTAAATCACTGAAAATCAACTGTTTGTATATTACACAAAAAAATATCTAACAGTTTGTCAAATACGTTACTCAAAGTATCGTTATCATTGCGTGGTGGAATGTTGTCACACACGATAAAAAACTTATTTTATTCATCATTCATCTAATAAAAATGTTAAAAACTATTTTTTCCGTTTTCATGCTGTGTTTCGTTACTATGTTTGCCAGCGCGCAACAAGCTCAAAAGACGATGCCCGCCGTCAATGTAAAAACGTTGGACGGTAAGTCCGTAAATATTCAGGATTATGCCAAAAAAGGTAAAATTACAGTCGTGAGTTTTTGGGCAACTTGGTGTTCGCCGTGCAAAAAAGAACTTGACGCTATCGCCGAAAATTATGCTGAATGGCAAAAAAACTACGACTTGGAGCTGGTAGCTGTCACGATTGACGACGCGCGCGCTCTCTCGAAAGTAAAGCCGATGGTAGAGCAAAAAGGTTGGAAATATAAAATCCTGTCGGACATCAACGGCGACCTCAAACGCGCTTTCAACGTCCAAAGCGTTCCGTTTTCTATCTTGATAGATAAAAAAGGAAACATCGCCTACACGCACTCGGGCTACTCTCCGGGCGACGAAAATGATTTGGAAGCACACATCAAAATGTTGAAATAAAAAAGCTGTTTAGGAACGCGTCTAAAATAAACTAAGTAGTTATAAGTTTTTAGTTTTTAATTTTGAGTCGTCATAAACTGTTGAAAATCAATGAATTATGTCGAATATTAAATGTCATCTATTTAAGTGTA